>JBAVHY010000029.1:0-24661 GCA_049686315.1 Candidatus Acidiferrum sp.
CATGAAAATCTGCTGCCACACGGTCAGATATTGCACCAACCCGTAGCCTGCCTCGAATGCCCCGAGCGTCACCAGGGTATAAACGAGCCGCTTCTTCGCATTTCGGTCTTGGCACAGAGCTAGGGTCAAATAAAACGCCGTCAAATAAGTAATCAGCAGTAAAAGGTGCGACACGGTTTGATACCGGGCCATGCTGATGGTGAAATAGGAACCGCCACCGATTCCGGGGCCCCCTCTTCCGAACAAGGACGCCAGGGAACTAGGGAGCGGGCAAATCTGCAACAAAACTAAGGCTGCCAGGAGAAAGGGAATTACGACCGGAAAGCGCTCGAAATCAGTGTGCGAAAATTCGCCCGTCAGAAGGGAGCAAATTCCCAGCCCCAACACCATCACTTGCGCCACTGCAAAAATCCAGCCAACCGTTCCGCCGAACGCCAGCACCGCAACGCAGACGCCGCCGATCAGGCCAACCTCAATCAATCGATTCATGCAAGCCATGTAGCGGCGGGTCTTCAGACGCGTGTCTTTGTCCTTCTCCCCGAACCGATCAATCTCCGCTCAACTTCGGCTTCCACTCTTAACGAAAGTCTCGTCCATCGAGTTTCCGTCAGCCGCGCCGTACGGCCCGTAGTTGTAATACCCGTTGGTGCGCATATCCACGTTGTTCAACACCACGCCGATTAAGTTTCCGCCCACGCTTCGGATTCCGGATTGCGCGTGCGTAAACTGTTCGCGCTGCGTGGTCCCACTCTTCACCACTAACAGCACTCCGTCCACCAGCGGCGCCAGGATGCGGCTATCGGCCAACGCCAGCATTGGCGAAGAATCCAGAATGATGAACCCGTACTCCGCGCTCGCCGAGCGGATCAACTCCCCCATCCTCTGCGAAGACAGAAGTTCGCACGGGTTCGGGGGCACAGGCCCACACGCCATGACATCCAGCCCTCGGGATCCGGACGGCATCACCACGCTGTGCCAATCTTGTTGCCCTGTCAGGTAGCCCACCAACCCCGGGCCTCCGCTGGTGCCAAACAATTTGTGTTGTGATGGAAAACGCAGATCCGCATCCACCAGCAACACTCGATGGCCCAGCTGTGCCAGCGAAATCGCCACGTTACTTGCCACCGTGGTCTTACCTTCAGCAGGTTGCGCGCTGGTGATCAGCAGGGAACTGGGCGGCTTGTCCGGCGTCGACAGCAACACCGAAGCCCGCAAACTTCGAAACGCCTCCACCAGTGGCGCACATTGCGTTGCCTCTCGATCTATCCGGTACCAGAAATGCCGCCCGTTTTTTCCTGTTCCATTCCCGTTGAACGCGTGCGTTTCCCTTTGCGTTGGCATCTTTTGCACGCCCCGCCGCTCGCCATTCAACGCCGGCACAACCGGAATCAGCGCCAGCGAAGGAAGCCCAAACAGCCGCTGCACATCATCATCGCCCTTAACCGTGTCGTCCAGTCGCTCCTGGAACAGCGCGGCGAATACACCCAGCCCCAACCCGGCCAACATGGCCACCGCCAGGTTCAACAACTTTCTCGGTTTCGCGGGTTTCGCCGGAGGCTCGGCGGAATCCACGATGCGGATGTTGCTCGCTCTAAGACCCGCGGAGATCCCGGCGGACTTCACCTGCTGCAACAGTCCTTCGTAGAGCTGTTTGTTGGTGTCAACTTCGCGTTTCAGGATGTTGTACTGCACCGATTTTTCCGCGATCACGCCTACCTGCTTTTGCTGCTCCTCCAGTGCCTGCTTCACCAGGCTTTCCCGCCGCACCGCTGCGGAATAATCGTTTACGATACGGTCGGCGGCCCGCTGGCGCTCCTCCTGCAGCGACGCTCTTATTTCGTCGATCTGACTCTGAATTTGCTTGGCCCGCGGATAGTCGGGGTTAAACGTCGTCGATAACTGCGCCAGTTCGCGCTTCAGCTCCGCTAGCCTTTCGCTCAAGTCCTGGATCAACTTGTTGTCGAACACTCCCGGGAGCGCCCCTGCATCGCTGGTTTGAACCAAGCGGTACATCGCTTCCTTTTCGTATCGCTCCGCTTGCGCCTTGGTGAGCTGTTCTTGCAATTCATGCATTTGCTGGTTCACTACGTTCTCGCTAGCCCCTTTGTCCGTCTCCAGGAACACCAGCCCGTTCCGCCGGGCATAGCCCTGCAGCTCATCCTCCGATTTCTCCAGTTTTACTTTCACTCCCACCAGTTGCTGGGAAAGCCAATCTCCGGCCTTCTCTGTGGTCTGCCAGCGCCCCTCGAGATTCTGTTCAATATAATCCTGGGACAGCGTGTTGACGATGCGCGCCGCCAGTTCCGGATCTCGGGAGTCAAAGCGCACCGCCACCAGGCGGCTACGGGTGACGGGATCGATGGTCAAGCGATCCTCAAATCGCTCCAGGACGCGTTGGGAAATCTCGCGGTTCCGGCTGTCGGGTTTTTGTGCGGCTCCAAGAATCTGTTTGGCCGGGGGGTTTTTCGTTTCCGGCCACACCTGCCACCATTTGCGGGCGGTAAATTCAGGCACGCTCTCAAGCTGCAGTTGGTCAATCACCCGTCGCGCCAGGCTTTCGCTTCCCAATATGCTGTATTGCGTCCTGAGGTATGCATCGGACACTTCCTCAAGCTCATACAGCTCCTTGATCGTCGGGATGTCCGGATTTTCCTTTTGGATTTCCAGCAATGCCTGGGCGCGGTACACGGGACGTTGTTTGAGCGTCCAGATCAGGACAGAAGTAAACAAGACGAAAAGCACGATCAGGATTGTCGCCAGTCGTTTGCGCAGGATGCGGACATAGCTGCGTACGTCGAATGGCTCGTCGGATTCCAGCAGCTCGTAGGAGTCCGGGATCTCCACCACTCGCGAGTCGAAACCTCTCGCTCCGCGGCCGAAACGTTCGATGTGCTTTTGCTCGTCCATGCCCCTGCCAGTGCACTACCAGCGGAAAATAGCCAGTCCGGCCAACGTTTGCGTTGCCGCTTCTGCTCCCCGGGTCAATGTGCGCTTTGCCACGCTGTTGGGTACGAATACGATGTCCTTTGATTCCAGCACCGGGTCGGCCGCCTTTCCCGCGAGGATCTTGCCCAAATTGATGGGCGTTTCTTTTCGTTCTCCGCTTTGCCGATTCGTATGGATGATTCTCGCTGCGCCCTTTGCCGCCGTCGGAGTAAGGCCCTCGCTCAGCGCCAGCGCCTGCAGCACCGAAATATTTTCATTGGATTTCAGTGCGAACCCGCCCGGCCTTCGCACCTCGCCAATCACGTAGACAATCCCTGCCCGCGTCACTTTCACAATATCTCCCGGATGAACCAGCGGATTGCTGCGCGAATCGGCCGAATCCAGTAAATCTCTCAACTGCACCTGCACGGCAACTTCTGGTGCGGGTGCATTCTCGTTTGGAGCGGCGGTTAGCTTCTTCGCATCGTCTTCCTTGTGCGCTTCATCCGAACTTTGTTCCTCGGCTAGCTGCTCCGTGACCCCGCCCGGCTCCGCGTTTAAGGCCGCTCCTCGCAGTATGATCACCGTGTCCCCGGCATCGTCCGCCAAGCCTTCTGCAAGAGACAGAACTTCCAGCAGTGATTTGTTCCCCCGGATCTGAAACACTCCCGGCCGTTTCACCGCGCCCATCACGGAAACCGGATGGCTTTGCACCTCGCGCACAAACACGCTTACGTGCGGATCCTTCATATACGTGCGGTGAAGCAGTTCCTGCAGCACAATCTCCAATTCTCGCGGGGTCAAGCCCGCCGCGCGAACTGCCCCGAGCAAGGGTAGCGATATCTCGCCCCCCGCCGACACCCGCACCTCGCGATTCAGCTCCTGGGCCTCGAATACCGTGATGCTCAGTAAGTCGTCCGCTCCAATGTGATATTCCTGCGCGCCTACGCTGGATGGCGATGGATGAGAATCCACCAGTTCTTTCAGCCGGCGATTCCAGTCCTGTGTAGTTTTCAGATTTGCCGGCGCGGCATCCTGCTGCTGTCCTGTCGATTGCCCTGCAGCCGTGGCCTGTTGCCTGTCCTGGCCCGGACCGGCGGTAACCGCCGCGCACATGCCGATATCAGGCAAACATATCAATCCCAGCGCCAGCGAAACCGCCGCGCAAGCGAGTCCAGCAGGAACAGCCTCTTGGATTTTTCTCTTCTCCATCAAAGTGTGTTGCCCTCCCTTACGGGTACGGGCCTTTGGCCGAGTGGCTCCACACTAGAGGGCTTTTCCGTGGTCGTCGATAAGGTTCACCTTTGAATTGCCATTAGGGTGAAGACCCTAAGCAAATTGTCCCCATTATCGACCCCAGTACGAAAAAAACGCCCGCACGCCAAAGGGCGGCGAGCGGCGGCACCATACCTAAAAGAAGACGAACGTCGAAAACTCCCCCTATGCCCGCGATTCCTTCCCCGAAACCCGGTTCCGTGCTCCCACATTTCCTGCATCTCCTACGTCGAATTTCTTCCAACCCAACCTCTCCATGGCCACATGACTGGCGAACTGCGCTCCATACACCAGATACCGTCGCCACAACCGTCGCGGCTCTTGCGCCAATCGGAAACTCCATTCCAATCCATGTTCCCTCATCCACCGTGGCGCTTGCCTCCGCCTTCTCGAAAGCAAGTCAAACGCCGCGCCCACGCTAACCATCACTGGGACGCGCAACCGCCTTTTGTGCTCGTGCATCCACCGCTCCTGTTTCGGCGTCCCCAATCCCACCCAAAGCACGTCCGGCGCAGCCTGAGCGATCAACTCCGCCACTTCTCTCTCTTCTTCCGCGCTCAACTCCCGAAACGGCGGTGAAAACGTTCCGACCACATTCAGCCCGGGAAACTGTCTCTTCAGCGACGCCGCAAGGTCGCCGGCAACTCCGGGCTCGCCTCCGTAGAAAAAGTGGCGGTAGCCGTGTGGCGCGCTCTGTTCACAAAAGCGCAGCAGCAATTCTGGTCCGTAAACGCGACGCCGCAGTGCGTAACCTTGCCGCCGCCCCAACCACACCAGCGGCATGCCGTCAGGCACCACCAGGTCCGTTCCATTCAGCACCTCTTTGAAAAACGCATCATGCTGCGCCTCGACGATGCCGTGCATGCTGGTGGCTGCGATAGAGTGGCACCGGTTGCGCTCTTCAATCCACGCTTGCATTTGCTCAATGACTTGTCCCGTCTCTATCGCATGTGTCCGTACCCCTAAGACGTCGAACCCGGGGTGGTCATACGCGGGAGAGAACTGCGCGTTAGAACTCCTTGTAGCTGGAAGAGTTCCGCTTAACAGCGTTTCATACAAATCCGACATGCGCTCCCCGCGTTTCTCCCATGTTTCAGTGATCGCGTATGCCCTGGCGGCCGCACCCATCTTCAAGCGTTCTTCCGGGAAGAGCGCCAGGCGCCGCATTCCCTCCGCGAGCCCTGCGATGGTCTCACGTGGAATCGTGACGGGAACCTTGATACCTGCTTCCTCGGGGACAAAAGTCCCAACACCTTGGTGATCCAAGGTGAGAATCGGTAAGCCCTGACCCATTGCTTCCAACACCTGCGCTCCAAAGGAGTCTCGCAAACTCGGGAACAGAAAAGCATCAGCCCTGCCATATAGGCGCGGCATTTCGTTCCATGGCACTTGGCCGAGGAACTCAACTCTGTTGGTCAGCTGGAGACGCTCTGCATATTGCTCCCATTTCGCCCGCATTTCACCGTCACCGGCAATCAGCAGCTTCGCGTTCATATCTTGGATTTGAACGAAGGCCTCAAGCGCTAAGGGAAGCCCCTTCCTGGGCTCCATTCGCCCCACCCAGAGCAGGGTGAAGGGCCTATTTCCTGACTTGGGAACGGGCGGGCCTGAAATGAAACTCGATGGAATTCCAGAATCCAGGAAAAGTCTCACATTTCGGCTGCCTACTCTTGACAGGAAATCACCCGTCTCGCGGTTTGTCGCCAGAATGAGCGCACTTGCCCTCGCGGCCTTGCGCAGGGAATTGGAATGTGGCAGGGTGGCCAGACGAATGCTTCGAAGCATCTCCCGTCCCGACAAATAGCCAAAATAACGGCGGAAGGCAGAGGGCACATGCTGGGCTCCTCCGACCGGTCCCCACACAAAGGGAACGGGCAGCTTCCAAAACGAAGGCGGCGCGCTAATCGTCCCAAAGCTGACGTGATGAACAATGTGAAAGCCGAACTGCGCATGAAGGTCGATTGCTTCTCTGTGCGCGGCTTTCAGCCACAGAAAGTATCGAATCGCGAGCCCTACGTTACTCCTCCGGGGATTCCACAGGCTTAATAAGCTTGGGGCTGGCACCCAGCAAAATTTCAGGTTCGGATTGGGATACTTGGCAAGAAATTCCTCCACACCTTCCCGGTCATGCGGATACGCTATCACCCAGACCTGATACCGCTTCGAGAGCTGCAGGGCCCAGTTCCAAGTAAAACTGGGTTCTGAGCCGAGCCGCGGACTACAAACGCAACCGATAAGCAGGATCCTCATGATCCGCACCGCTTCCCGTGAACCGCGATGATGTTATCGATGGTGTCTACCCTGGGTGGTTTATCCAACTCACAAAGGTCCCCGCATCCTGCGAGCGAAAAAAACCTGTATCCCCGATTCATCAACAACTCCCAAGCACCATGTGGTTGTAGTCCCAATTGCATGGACGCCGCGGCATTCGCTTCGAAAAGTATCGTTGGAAACGAATGTGCAATGATCTGGCCTGCTCCGCGGAGGACCAGTTCTTCTGCTCCCTCAACGTCGAGTTTGATGAATCCTAACCTCGCGGCATTCTCTTTCCGAAATACCTCGTCAAGCGAAAGAGTGACCACTTGTTCCGACTCGATCGCCGTGCTTTGCGGCTTGCCGAGTGAGAAACTGTTCGGCCCATGCTCGTGGTGGTAAAGCTCAGCGGTCCCGTCCTTGTCCGAAAGGGCCGCGCAGTGCGCCCTCACGTTCATCAGGTGGTTCAATTCGATGTTCCTCTTCAACACCGAGAAAGCTTCCGCGCCCGGCTCGAAGGAGAGTACTCGTCCAGAAGCTCCCACCAGTCTTGCCGCGGCCACGGTATAGATTCCGCAGCTTGCGCCACCATCAACCACGACCATTCCAGGCGCAAGGAATCGATGTAAATGTGCAAGCTCCCTCTCGTATTGGGCCCTTGCAACAAATATCATCGTTGTACCTGCCCCGCGCCACCTCGCAGGTAGAAAGAATCGAACTCCCCAGGGCCTTAAGTTGACCGTTGAAGGAATGCCAAGGGCGCAATGAAGGGTCCAGCGCATCAAGCGGAACACCGTGGAAGCCGGGGCTCGCCGAAAACCCGGATGACTCCAAAGGTATCTCAACTTTCCGCGGATTTCTCGTAACCGCGCTCTCATGCGTTCATCACTTTCCGTTCCGTTTGAGATCCCGCCTTTTCCTTCACTCCCCCGTGAATTGCAACAACGTTGCCGATCACCGGCGGCGACTTCATAGGAGATAAGGCGCCGCTTGGGTCCGTGGCAAAAAACTCGTAACCGGCGGAATCCAGCAGTTCCCATGCGCCATAGGACGAAAGGCCAAGGAGCTCCGCGCCCTCGGGCCAAACCTCAAAAATGATCACTGGGTGTGCGGACGACAGGGTGTTCCCTGCGCCGCGAAGGACTAACTCCTCAGCTCCTTGTACGTCCATCTTAATGACGTCCACGTGATCGATAGAGGCGCGCCGCAGAACATCGTCGAGGGGTTCGGTGACCACTTCCTCCGCGCTGACTTGAGAAGGAGGATATCTTCCTAGTGTGTCGCAGCCTATAGCCACATCGTGATAGAGCAACTGCTTGCCCGATTCATTGGTGAGTGCGATCGGAAAAGCCAGGACATTCTTGAATCCGTTTAAGGCAATGTTATGCTCCAGCACAGGAAACGCGCGAACGGAAGGCTCAAACGAAATCACGCGGCCCGTTGGGCCTACGGCCTTACTCGCTAGCAGCGTGAAGATTCCATAGTTGGCTCCCGCATCGACAAAGACTTTTCCGGGTGATAGAACTTTTTCCAGATATCGCAACTCAGGTTCGTAATTGTCCCGAAACGCGTAAATCAGTTTTGCAACGCCTCGCCAATTCGGGGGCAAAAGCATTCGCGCCCCCGATCTTCTCAACTTTACGGTGGCCGCGGCTCGCAATAAGCACCTGGTTCGCCATGATGCCAGGCGCAGTGTGGTCTGGACCGGTTCCATGCGAAAGGCGGGATGCATGCTCAGGAAATTCCATTTTCCTTTGAAGCTGCGAACCAGTTTAGTTACAGAACTCATCTAGCCCCCTTTCGAAGTGCCGCCTGCGCGCCCGGCAGCCGCTCCGGAAGCCTGAGAATTCCGGCTACGACTCTTTTTGCCCGGCTTTGTGCATAAACGAAATTGAAGGATTTCCGAAAGAGCCAATTGGGCACCAGAGGCGATGCGCGCCAATACCATCGGAACAATCTTGGCAAGGCCTGGAAATAATCCCTGGGAATCGCTTGGTAGACGGCCTTGGACCTTGGGTCGGATCGGAAGCGCGCGTAGGCATAGGCCATAATCGTGGCGTTTGTCTCCGGCAGCGTTGTTTCCAGCGAGACTGCAGAAGAAGACAAGATGTGCCGGCGCCAGGCGCGCCAGATTTCTCCCTCCCACGCTGCCAGGTTTTTAACGCGGTCTTCCGTAAATGCGCTGACCGCTGCTACGTTGCCCCCATGAACTCGGTATTCGCTCGACGGAGTCTGGATGGCCACGATGGGCGTTATCCGGGGAGCAAGAACCTGTATCAGAGTGTCCGCATAGGCGGTGAGGCCCGGGGGAAGCGGGAACAAGGATTCCGCAATACTTCGGCGCAGCGATAGCCCGGAACAGGGAGGCATACCAGGCAAGACCCGCGGCCCGCAAATGTTTAGCGAAGGCCCTTGCCAGCCCTCCGCAAGCTGAGACAGCAAGGGAATCTCTCCCAAGTTCTTCCTGTTCTTGTCAACAATCAACATCCTGTTAACCGCGAGTCCAGCATCCGGCGCGGCGCTAAATGCTTCGACCACACGGCGCACTTTGTGCGCCATGAACACATCGTCGGCATCCAGGAGGCAGATGATGTCGCCAGTGCTTTTGTGAAACGCGGCATTTAGAGCCAATGCCTGCCCGCCATTGGGTTGATAGATGACCCTGATTCGATGGTCCAGCGTACGATAGCTTTCTATGATGCGAGGGGAACCGTCGGTCGAGCCGTCGTCACAAATAATAATTTCCAGTTTGTCGTATGTTTGCAGCAGTGCGCTTTCAATCGCATCACCCAGGTATTCTCCGTAGTTGTAGCTTGATAGGAGAATTGACACCAAGGGCTGCTCGGGCAGCGGTCCCAGAGCCATCCGAGTGGGTTCGCAAGTCTGTGTCGCTCGATCCGAGTGTTGGGGCGTCATCCTGGCAAACCACCCACCCTCGGCAGCAGTTTCCGGTTGCTGGTGGCCTGCGTCCTTTCCTCATTTTCCTGGAGAGCACCTTGCAATGTTGGTGTTGTTTTCTTCTGCCTGGGGGCCGCCACGACGTTGAAGTAAGTTAGCGCTGGTTTCTGTGCATGGCCGTTCTCGCGCTGGCCTAGAACAATAAACTGGTAATCAAGGTTTCGCAGCAGTTCCCTGGCTCCCTGCGGTGAAAGTCCGAGACCCGCCGCCGCCGCTGCATTGACTTCAAAGATTACAACAGGCCGGTCTGCGGTGAGAGTCTTCATTGCTCCCCGCAAGATCATTTCTTCCGCGCCTTCGACGTCCAGTTTGATGATGTCCACATGCTCGACGCCGGCCTTTTGTACTACATTGTCGAGCGATTCAGTTTCCACCTCTTCGCCTTCCCCGCTTGACACTGGGTCCCGGCCCAAAGAATTTTGCACGGGGTCCCGGCCGTGGTACAGCCACGCTTTGCCGGACCTGTCAGAGAGCGCCAGACGATAAGCGCTCGTATTCATCAAGCCGTTCAAGGCAATGTTGTGCTGTAGCACAGGAAAAGACTGCAGCGATGGTTCAAACGCAAGTACCCGGCCCGTTTCGCCGACAATCTTGCTTGCTACGAGTGTGTACACCCCGAAGTTGGCCCCTGCATCGATAAAGGTTTTTCCGGGCGAGAGGACTCTTTCCAGATAGGTCAGTTCGGGCTCGTAATTCTCACGAAAAGCAAAAATGAATTTTCCAAAACCTCGCCACTTACCTGGTAGAAACATCCTTACACCCCACCTTTGCAAGCGCACGGTGGACGCTTTCCCCCATAAACAGTTCCAGTGCCAAACAGCCAATCGAAATAGTGTGAGGAAAGGATCTCTGCGAAAGCCTTCTTGGGTGTTGAGAAACTGGCACATCTCCCGCAATTTTCTCAGCCGGTTAGTACGCTTCATCAGGATTCTCTTTGCTCCTTTGCTGTGCACCGATCATGGATTTCGTCAGCACCCGTTTGTTTTCTTTCTGAGGCAGGCGCTTCGTCATTCAAAACCGCACCTGAAATAGGCGATGTCAATTCATCCATAAGCGAGCGTCCCTTCTTTTCCGCACCGGGCGCGCGATCGGCCACAGTAGTCTCTTAACCGCATCGCACACCTCATCGCAGGAAATGATCCGCAAACAGTAAGGCTGGTCGAATATGCAGTAATCAAAACAGGGTCTGCACGAAAACTCTGGATGAATGACCACGCGATCATGCTCGCCGCGAGGACCAAACCACTTCGGCTGCGTCGGACCGAACACCGCCACGACCGGTACGTTCAATAGGCTCGCAAAATGCATCGGACCGCTGTCGTTGCAAACCAGAAGGCGGCAGCGGGAAAGCACCGCCAGAAACGAGCGAAAATCCAGGCTCACGGCGTGAATCCGTTTCATCGTGGGAACATGGCTCGAATTTCCCGGCTCGCAAAACCACAACACGTGCGCGTCGGTTTCGCTCAGGATGCGCCGCGCCACTTCGGCGAACCGTTCTTCGCCCCAGCGCCGCGTGGGAATACGCGCTCCCGGGTGCACGCCGATTAGAAAAGCGCCGGGCGGAATGCCGTGTGAGGAGAGAAACGACCGGGCGTGCTCAATCTCCGCGCCTCTCAGGCGGAAGCCGCCAGGCTCTCGGTTGGGCAGTTCGCCCATCGATTGAAGCAAATGCTGCCAAATCTCCGCGCGATGAGGGCGGGACAGGTCAGGCGCGACCCGGTCCGTAAGAAATTGGCCGCCGCCTCCAATGCCGTACCCGATTCGGCGGCGCGCCCCGCTGGCCCACAGCATGAAGTTGTCGCGCACATCCATGCGCCCGGAAAAGGCCCAGTCAAATTGCCGCCTCCGCAGCGCTACCAGCGAGCGCGCCAGCGATATCCAGTGCCGGGAGAAAGGATTGTATTTCCTCCAACGATTAAAGTGCTGCGCCCAGGGCACACGCACGGGAAAAAATTCATCGACAATTCCTTGGCCTTCTAGAAAAGATTCGAGGCCAGCTTGCACAAGCAGGGAAATTCGCGCATCCGGAAACCTTTGGCGCAGGTTCCGCAGAAATGGCACGAGGATGGCCAGATCGCCCAGGTTCCAGTATTCAATCACCAGGATGCTTGCAGGCCGTTCATCCGCCTTTTGTGCAGCCTGTCGTGTCCGCAGCATCGGCATTACCAACCCGGTAATCGCCTCGAAGGCCTGGACAAGCCTCCATTTCCTCCGCGTCATCCGCAGGAAACTCGCTCGGGCGACCGCCTCCGCGCCCATCGCATCCATGGTGTTGTCATCATGCCGTCGCATGGACACGAGCACCTCGCGCTTGTAGCGTTCGTTTCATCGACCGCTCGTACAGCAGCGGCAATGCGCTAGCCGCATACCAAAAGCACATCGCCACAGGCCCCGAATCGATGTCGTCTCCCATGGCTCCAAACACCAGGCCGGCAAAAAATAGAGTTGCCACGGCGAAGGTAAAGCGGTCCTTGTTCTTGTAAAGAAGATAAGCGGCCTGCACGGAAAGCATGATGCATAGAGCCATGAATAACGCGAAGGTCAACACTCCTCCGCCCAGCAGTATTTCAAAGAACATGGAGTGCGCATTTCCGAGCCCGGGATTGTATAGTGGCCCATATAGCCGGGACGCAGTGTAGTAGCCCAATCCCAGCCACGGCGAGTGCATCAGCGTTATGTTGCTGAGATAACTCCACAATCCGAGCCGGTCGCCCAGGCTTGCAACGTCCTCGGGCTGCCGGTAATTGCTCAGCTTCGGCAGCCACTGGTACGCATATGATCCAAGCGCCAACGCCCCGGAAACATACGCGAATTGCTTCAAGGCTTTCGCATTCGGCCGTTTGACCAGCGCCAGGGCTACGAAGCCGAGCATGACCAGATAAGCGGTCCGCATCAGCGAAAATACCAATAGCCAGAGGCACATGCTCAACAGCGCTAGCGGGACCACTCGCCAGATCCTTCGAACCCCGGTCAACAATAGAATGAGCGCAAATACGGACACGGATCCGGTCGGCGCTATCAGGTAGCCTACTAACCGAGATGGATCGGGATTAAAGTCGGAAGCGATCCAAACCGCATCCGGCGCTAGAAATGCGCATACCGCAATCACTCCGCACAATAACGCGGTACCCCAAAATATCCTCTTCAAGCAACTGGCATAGCCAAAACGCTCCACGAAGATCTGCACGAACAGCAACGTAACTGCCATCTGGTAGATTTTGAATAAGCTGAAAATCGGAGCATTCGAGATTACTGCCGACACCGCCAGGCACAACATGATCCCCAGTCCGAGTTTTTGCGCCAGCGACAATCGCTTCGCCAGCCGCGTCACTCGGCCAGGCCTGGCAAGCTCGTATAAAACCCACGCCCCCGCTGTTCCCCATACAACGATGTGCAGAATCACCACCCAGTCCACATCTCCCCTAAGCGACGCTTCGGGGTCGCGGATGCGAAATTTAGGAGGCCCCGTAAATACCAGCAAGAACAGCAGTGTGGTCGCTGCCGTCGCTTGCCTGTAGACCACACCAGGCTTGCGCCTACGTTTCGATCGAGCGCCCGCTCCGTCGCCGGGCAAGTTCGCATTGGAAATCACTGTTGACGGCTCGGCTTGTGTTCTGCCTCCCCCGTGCGCCTCTGCCTGCGCCTCGCTTTCCGCGACATGGGGCGCATTGCCAGACGGTTTGCGCCAGTTACCCAGCATTACTCTCCGTCCCCTGACAGCACCGTCGGCACGGTTAGCAGCAGTATCACGAAATCAAGCCACAAGCCCCGGTGCTTTATGTATGCCAGATCCAGCGCCATGCACGTTTCAAACGAGGGATTCTTCCGCGCAATCACCTGCCAAAGGCCCGTTAGCCCGGGTTTGACTTCCAAGCGCCGGTAATCTTCGGGGCGGTATCGCGCGCAATCGTCCAGGGGATGAGGACGCGGTCCAACTAGGCTCATATCCCCCTTCAACACATTCCAGAGTTGCGGCAGTTCGTCGAGGCTACATTTGCGCAGGGAATGCCCGAGGCGGGTCACGCGCGGATCGTTCGCGATTTTGAAAAACGGGTCCTTGCGTTCGTTGAAGCGCCGCAGCGAACTTTTCAGTTCGTCCGCGTTGTCGATCATCGTGCGGAATTTATAACAAACAAATTCTTGGCCCTTTTCCCCCGCGCGAACAGAACCATACAGCACTGGGCCGCGCGATCCCAGCTTCACCCCTAAGGCAATCACCAACAGAACAGGCCATAGAATCAGCAAGGCCGTGCTGGACAACATCACATCCAGAATCCGTTTCAGCATCAAGCCAGGGAAGGGAATTGATCTCCTGCGCGTGCCGCTGCTGTCTAGTCCTGTTGCGGTTTCCACTTCTCGCTCCACGTAGAAGTTTCTCAGTGGTGAACCATGTCTCGCCATATAGGGTGGGAGAGACTCGCACGCAACTTTGTTCGTGATTTCCACTCTTCCTTCCTGAAGATGGCGCCCCTTGGATGAGTTTCCTTGGCTACTGGCCGGCCCGTGCAGATCAAATGATTCAGTGGGCGTCATGAGGTTAATCGCTCTGCAATTTAAGATTTCGTGAACGCTGCCTGCGTTCCTCTAGCCCGGAGTAGGACGCCTTGCGCCCATACCCCACAGCCCCATTTCAGGCAGCCCTAGGGTAGAAACTGCATGCCCTTCCGTCGATTAGGTGCAACCTGCAATTGAAATTCAGGCAAACACCCTAACGACAGATTGTCGCGTTGGTGTTAAATATAGTTCGTCAGCCCTTCTCGAGCCTTTTTTAGAGGAGGCGTTTTGTTTTTGCAAATCGCGGCAGTTCCACCCATGGACTGGAAGCGAACACAAATACCGGCCTTTTCTTCTACTCGCGTTCACCTCCTTGCTCTCTTGCTTCTCGCCCTTCCTTTGTTCGCCGGCGCCAGCCCACGCACACAAGAAAATGAGAAAGAGGCTCTGGGTTCTTTAACCAGCTTTGGCGATGTTTATGTGAATGATTCTTTGGCTCCCGCCGAAACCACCATTTTTTCCGGCGATCGTGTGCGCCTCGGGGAATCCGGTTTGGCCACCTTCACCATGAGCGGTAAAGGCTCTCTCAAGCTCGCGCCGCACAGTGAAGTCCTCTTCACCGGCAAATATGAATACACCGCTGAGTTGCAGTCAGGCTCCGTGGTGCTTACCTCCGTCAGCGGCGAACATATGTTCATCTTGAGGATTGGCAACGAAGTCGTCGTTCCCTCCTTCAAGGAGCGCACCGCCTTGGCGGAAATTGACAAGTCCTCCGATGGTTCTTTCCTGGTCAAATGTTCGAATGGCGGTCTTGGGGTTTTGGCCTTGCAGGGAACGCAGGGCCGCTTTCTTCAGGCGGGTCAATCTCTGGACATTTCCGCGGCTGGCGCCTTGGCCGCCATAGAAAAGCCGGGCGCCCCCTTCCTCAAGTCTTCTTCTGGGCCCATTAAGGGGCGAGCGCCCAAAATTGTCAGCGCTTATCCGCGGTGGGCTTATTTGGGCGCCGCAGGCCTTGCGGCCGGAATCGCCTACGCGCTGGAAAACAGTGTCGGCGGGGGCAAACCGTCTGTCAGCCCCGCCGTTCCCTGACGAGAGTCACAGAAAGCGAAGAGGGATTCCTCACTGCGCTCGGAATGACGTGGGCGAGGTGCGGTTGAGTTGGCGGACCGCCTCAGAAGGCGGCCCCTACAAGCCCGGGACAACCCAGGAACCGACCTAAAGGTCGGCCACTACAAAGGAGACCCAAGAGCCGGCAGGATGCCGGCGCTACAAAAGCAAGAACCGAGGAAAGCTAAACCCAAGAGTGATTCCTCACTACGCGTCCTGCATTACGAATTGCGTGAACGCATCAGACGAATCGCGTCGGGAAGGGAATTGCCGGAAGCGTTGCTTCCAGGGGTGTCGTTCAGATCCTCGTCGGTCTTGTCACCTTCCCCTGGAGCGAGAAACAGATTCGTTTCCACCGCGTGCTGCTTGTTGTACAACTCAAAATATCGCCCTTGGGCCGCGTAGAGGCTTTCGTGCGTTCCACGCTCCAAAAGGCGGCCGTCCTGGATCACCAGGATCTGCTCGGCGCGACGAATGGTTGAAAGCCGGTGTGCAATCACAAAGGTCGTGCGCCCGCGCATCAGGTATTTCAGACCCTCCTGGATCAGCGCCTCCGATTCAGAGTCCAGGCTGGAAGTGGCCTCATCCAAAATCAGGATTCGTGGATTCGCCAGAATCGCGCGCGCAATCGAAACCCGTTGTTTTTGGCCTCCGGAAAGTTTCACTCCGCGCTCGCCAACTACAGTGTCGTACTTCTTCTCGAACGTTTCGGCAAACTCGTCCACGCGCGCTATCCGGCACGCCGCCAGAATTTCTTCCTCGCTGGCATCCGGCCGTGCATAGCTGACGTTTTCGCGGATGGTGCCGTCAAACAAGAACGTGTCTTGCAGCACCACGCCGAGCTGGGTCCGGTAGGAGTAGAGTTGCACGGTTGCGAGGTCCACCCCGTCCACGAGCACGCGGCCCGAAGTTGGCGTATAGAAAGCGGAGATCAGGCCAATGATGGTGGATTTCCCGGATCCGGAGGGCCCAACGAGCGCCGTAACCGTGCCCGGTTCAGACCGGAAGCTGATCCCGTGCAACACCTCTTTATTAGCTTCGTAAGAGAAGTGCACATCGTCAAATTCCACGCGACCTTCAATGCGGTCGAGAACCACGGTGCGCTTCGGATCCTGGTCTTCCTTCGACTCATTCAGGATTTCGCGGGTGCGTTCCAACCCCGTGATAGCTTCAGTGATTTGCGTTCCGATGGCCACAATCTGGAATACCGGCGCCACCATCAACACCAGATACGCGGAATACGCAATCAGGTCACCTTTCGTCATGGTCCCCGCGAGAATCTGTCGCGTACCCAGGTACATGATAATCGCGCTCACGATGCCCATCAGCGCCGCGCCCGAAAGGCTCATGAACGAGGTGGCCGTGAGCGTCTTCAAAACGTTGTCCAGCAACCGCTGCACTCCGCCCGCGAATACCTTTTCTTCGCGATCTTCGGCGTGATATCCCTTTACGACACGCACGCCACCGAGCGATTCCGTCAACCGCCCGGTTACTTCGGCGTTAATTTTCGGCCGCTGCCGGAATATGGGCCGGATGGTCGCAAACGCCTTGTTCAGTAACAATCCAAATCCCAAAAGCACACCAAAGGCAATTAATGTCATCAACGTGCTCATGTGCAGCAAAATCAGAAGCGCCAGCACCGCCGTCAGCGCTCCGCCGGCAAATTCCACCAGTCCCGTGCCAATCAGATTGCGGATGCCTTCCACGTCGCTCATGATCCGCGACACCAGCGCGCCGGTCTTGTTGGCATCGTAAAAACTGACCGGCAGCCGCCCGATATGGGCCTGCACCTGCTTGCGCAAATCGGTGATCATGCGCTGTGCGGATTTCGAAAGCACTTGGGTCAACGTGAAGGAGGTCAACCCTTGCACGATGGTCGCGCCAATCACCGTCAACACCAGGGGCACCAGCAGGTTCACTTGCTTCTTATCGATCACATTGTCGAACAGGTACTTGCTGGAGCCGGGAAGGATCAACCCCGCAACACGGTTGATCGCCACCAACACCAGTCCCAGCAGCAAAACGCCTTTGCGAGGCTGGATGAGCGCCCAGATTTCGGGCAGACTGCTCCAGTTGATCTTCTTCTTTACCTTCTTGGTTTCGGCCCCAGTCGTTACCGATGCCGTTGTTGCAGTTGTAGCCACAGTGTTCTCGTGCTGTTGAGGATACCCGTTCGATGCCTCCCAGCGCAAAGAAACTACACAAAGGCAACGCGAGTGTTCGAAGCACCGGCTTATCTTGGGCTCGGCGGGCGTGGTTCTACAGGTAATCAAACAAGGTCATGAATCCGAAATCCATATGCAGTTGCTGGTGACAGTGAAACAGCGTAAGGCCAGGATTATCGGCGACGAAGTCGATCTCCACTTCCTGATAGCCTCCCAGCATCACCACATCCTTCAAGATTCCGGCGGTAGTTACCCCCGCCAGGCGGGTGAGTTCGAAACTGTGCCGGTGCAGATGAATCGGGTGAATGTCGTCGCTGGCATTGCGCATGCGAAGCCGGTAACGCTTTCCTTGTTTCAAATGAAACGATGCGGGCTGCACTCCGCTTGACATGGGGAAGGAAGCGCCATTGATGCTCCAGCGGTTAAAACCTTCTTCCGCCGCGTTGTCCTTGGCAAAGGTCATCTCGATGGTTTCGTCCGGCGGCGCGGCGGAAGCGCTTGTCTTGGCGAAGCGCGCGTAGTTCCACTTAAATGCAGGTGGCGCAATCCAAGCGGGTTTGCCTCTGCTGCCCGCATATTCGACGACGATACCCATACCGTGCCCCCGGTCGTCATTATCGAGGTCGCCGAGAATCCACGCGCCCGGATGATTCATGTGCACAATCGCGGAGATACGCTCAGCGGTTCCCAGCCATAGCACAGGCACCTTTGCGGGATTTGGCACGGGATTCCCATCAAGCGCAATCACCTGGAACAGGTGACCTGGCAAAGCCAGGCTGCGAATCTCCGTAGCGCTGCCATTCAGCACATGAAATAGAACACGTTCCCCCGATTTAACTCGGATGGGTTCGCCATGACCCAGCATCCGGCCATTGATGGTGAAAGACCTATAGCCAACCTCGTATCCGTGTGGCATACCCTTGGCAAGCGACGCTTTCATGGCGGACTCGCCGGAATCCTCGAGTGACTTCACGCGGCCCGCCGGCGCAAGAAAATTCATGTCCATATCGCCGCCCCGGCTAAACGACGGCTCAAATTCTTTTAGAACAAGAAAAACTTCGCGGTCGTAATTTCCAGGCGAGGATTTCGGCTCAATGTACGCTGGCCCCACCTGCCCGCTATATTGCCCGGCCGCAAGGTCCGCGCCAGCCCGGTTGTGGGTGTGATAGAAGCGAAGCCCCGAAGGGCTAGGCGTGAAGGAAATCCTCCGCATCCCGTGAGCAGGAATGTAGGGAGTGCCTTCTTCCGCTGCGCCATCCACCTCGGTAGGGATGTGCTGGCCGTGCCAGTGCAGTTGTTCCGGCGCATCCGTCTCATTGAACACATCGATGGTGACCGGTTGTCCTTCCTTGAAACGCAACAGCGGCCCGGGGAATTGCCCATTGTAAATGGTCGCGGAAACGATGCGCTTTGGGGCAAGTTCCAGTGGAGAAGTTTTGATGTGCAAGGTGTAATCAGCGGGGCCGGAAGTTCCTTGTTCACCGTGAATCGCACTGGAATTCAGGGAGTGCGGCTCGCGGAGCAAAAGCCCCTGCTGCGAGGCCCGTCGCTTGCAGAAATTCCCGCCGTGAAACCGGCGAATTCTTCATTGCAATCTCCTCAGGACGGTGACCCACGCCGTTTATCAAGCGACCATGCACCACCCCCCGCACAGATGAGGAAGAGTAGCGAGCACAGCATGGCAAAATCGGTGCGGCCGTCGCTGACCATGTACCAGAAGCCCTGGCTTGCGCGGGTCAGTTCGGGAATCTTCGTAGTAACGATCGCGGTGATGATGACAATCAAAAGAGGCACGGAGGCGGCGCGGGTCCACAGTCCCAGCAAGACCAAACTGCCGCAAACGATCTCGAATGTTCCCACGAAGTGGGCCGTGAAATACGGGTGCGAAAAGCCGATGCGCGTAAATCGGGATACGCCCATATTCGCATCCGTGAATTTCAGGATGCCTTGAGATAGGAAGATCAGGCCCACAGCAAGCCGGATGAGGAAAATGCTCGCGGGACCTTGTGCCGGTTTGAAGAAGAAGCGAGAGAGCAAGTTCATGGTTGCAAGGCGCAATTTTAGCGCCTATTTGGCAGCTTGCACCACCCCCACCATATCCACCCCGCTGCAGGCGATGTATACACGGCCATCGCGCGTGGCTGCCATGTTTCGCACCACTCCTCCCCCAGAAGGAATACTGGCGCGCGCAAATGTCTCTGTCTTCGGATCGAATCGGATAATCGTGTTCGGATTCACGCCCGATTCGCTGTACCACACCATTCCATTTGGCGTAATGGTGATCCCGTAAGGATTCGACTCTGCGCCGCCAGGTGAAGCGTACATCTTCACCTCACCCGTGCTCATATTCAGCCTTCCCAGGTGCCCGCTCTTAAAGTCCGTGAAATACACCGTGTCGTCCGCGGCAATCGCCAGCCGCCTTGGCCGCGCCGATTCCGGCAATGTGTATTCCGTGATTTCCAATGTCTTGGTATTAATCGATCCCATCTTGTTGACGCCGAGTTCGCAGAAAACTGGCACGCCCTTGTTGTTTACCTGGATCCCATACGGCAGCGCGCTTTCCGTCGGCACTTCCTTCAGCACGATCTTCCCGGTTTTGGGGTCCAGCCGTCCCACCGCGTTTCCGCCCTGCGCCGTGAACCATAACGTTCCCTGAGCGTCAAACACCGCAGTGTGTGGATCATCCACCTTATCGGTCGGCATCTTGTATTCCGTCACGCCTCCCGTGCGCGGATCCAGCTTTCCGATGTACCCGGCAAAATTCGCGGTGTACCAGATATTGCCTTCCGCGTCCGCCACCAGACCGTGCGGGCCGGAATTCTTTCCTCCAATGAGCGCATACTCTACAATGGCTCCCGTTTTTGGATCTAGACGCCCCAGTTTGTTCGCCATCTGCTCCGTGAACCACAGCGCGTCGTCCGGCCCTACCGCCGGATCATGCGGGTGCGCACCCTTGGTCGGTACGGTCCATTCGCGGATCGTGACTTTGAGGTCAACGACGTCCCCGGGTTGTGTCGGCCGCTTGTGTTTCGGGGACGCTAGCGTCACCAGAACCCCTACGAACACTAGTCCCAGAATGCCGAGAGTTCGATTCTTCATAACCATCTCCTGTCGTTGCAATGCAATCTCGGAAATCAGTGTGTGCGCAAGAATCCTTCTTGTTGGACGCACAAACAAGCCCCAGGGATACAGGCTCGCTTGGCCCCATATTCTTTGAGCGTGATTCCCAGGTCCCTTCCAGGGAACACTCTATTGCGCAACCCGCGGCCCAATGCCATCATTTAATTAGCCATTCCGCAATCCGCAGCGCTCGATGCAGATTTTTGTTCTGTCCCTTCGCTCCCTGCCATCGGATGGTTTCAAGAGGCTGTTTCTGGGAGCGAGGTCCCCTCCCCACATCCTTGGGCGTGTATCTACCCTCAAAGTTGGGACCTGAGCAGCGAAGCACGGATGGAAGGTGGACCCATGCACACCACGGAAGAAGATTTGCTTAAGACAAGCGACTTTATTGCCCTAGAAGACGCTTACGGGGCCCATAATTACCTCCCGCTCAACGTAGTCATCGAGCGAGCCGAGGGTGCTTGGGTATACGACGTGGAAGGGAAGCGCTACCTCGATTGCCTGGCCGCCTATTCTGCTGTTAACCAGGGTCATTGTCATCCCCGGATTTTGGAAGCTCTCATCGAACAGGCGCGCAAAGTCACACTAACTTCCCGTGCCTTCCGCAACTCCCAACTTCCGTTGCTCTACAAGGACCTGCACGACCTGACGGGCATGGACATGACCCTGCCAATGAACTCCGGCGCCGAAGCTGTCGAAACCGCCGTGAAAGCCGCCCGCAAATGGGGTTACACCAGAAAGGCCATCCCCGACGGTAAGGCGGAAATCATTGTCTGTGCCGGAAACTTTCACGGCCGGACGGTGACCGCAATCAGTTTTTCCAGCGACGAACAGTATCGCAAGGGATTCGGCCCATTTACACCCGGCTTTCGAATCATTCCGTTCGGCGATACTCGGGCTCTTCGCGAGGCCATCACGCCAAACACCTGCGCGTTTCTCTGCGAACCCATTCAAGGTGAAGCCGGCATCGTGATCCCTCCAGACGGCTTCTTGCGGGAGGCCTCAGCCATCTGCCGCGAGAATCGCGTGTTGTTCATGCTGGACGAAATTCAATCCGGGCTGGGCCGCACTGGCAAACTCTTTACTTACATGTACGAGAACATTCAGCCGGATGTCCTGATTGTTGGCAAAGCGCTAGGCGGCGGGTTTTATCCGATCTCCGCCGTCCTGGCATCAAAAGAAATCCTTGGCGTGTTCGAACCCGGCGATCATGGCAGCACGTTTGGGGGAAATCCACTGGCTTGCGCCGTGGCCCGCGCTGCACTGCGCGTTCTGGTGGAAGAGAAGTTGGTGGAACGCTCGGCAGAGCTGGGCGCGTATTTTCTAGCCAAACTCCGAACCCTGCGCAACCCTGTCATTCGCGAAGTTCGCGGTCGCGGCCTCTGGATCGGCATCGAACTCAACACCGAAGCGCGCAAATACTGCGAAGCCCTAAAAGAAGAAGGCGTGCTGTGCAAGGAGACCCACACCAGGATCATTCGTGTCGCGCCGCCGTTGGTCATCCAACGTGAAGAAGTCGATTGGGCCTTCGAACGTTTCCAGAAGGTCCTTTAGCGCAGGGTGAGTCTTCGAGCCCTCCGGCCTTTCTCTTGGCCTGCTCTTCTCCGCCGCTGCGCCTTGCTTCAGGTCTTTCTGGCGGGAGATGCGGCTCAGTCCGCGCCTACGTTCGAAGCCGGCGCTTTCGCGGCGGGACGATCGAAATGCAGAACGCTGTTCACGAACTGACTCAGCGTGCCGCCGAGATGACTCAGCACGCGCTGTTTCAGCGAGGTGTAGTCTTGCGTTCCGCAGAATAGGTCCGACAAAAGCTGCCGGAAAACCGCGTTACGCTGGAGGAATTGCACCATGCGTGTAGTGACCGCGGTACCGAGGAAGGAGCCGCGATAGAAACGCCGCACGATCCGCGCGGCAAACTCCAGTTCCAGCGAAAACGAAGCACGCACCCGCGCCGGGTACTTTTCCACGCAACCCTCCGCCAGTGAACGCCCCAAAATCTCACCCGAGCGCATGGCGTAAAAGAGTCCTTCGCCAGTCAGTGGGTCTACCCACGCGGCCGCATCTCCGCATAGTGCCCAGTTCCGGCCCACCACAGCGCGGTCCGAAAGCGTGCGCACTTGCGGGGAAGGAAGAACATGGCTGTAAAACTTCGCATTTCCCGTCTCGATTTTTTCCGTTGAGGCAAACTGGTGCAGGTGCCCGCGCAATTCGCTGCTGGTGTGCGCTGCCATGCTTCCGCAAATCCCCAGCGAGAGATGGTCGGCGCGCGGGAACGACCAGATATAGCCTTCGAACTCCGGCAGGAACTTGATGAGGATTTGCTCCGCCGTCTGCGGCACGAAGTATCCCTGGGTCATTTCCAGTTCGTCGCGGGCCAACGCGCGGGTGCCGGTCAGGAATTGGTTTTTTGCACCGCCGGCCAGGACCATGAAATCGGTCTCGCGCCATTCGCCATCGACCGAATAGCGCGGTCTGTCGGCCGAAGTGTCCACGTGTTGAACGTGTGAGTGATGAATGCGGCACCCGGCGTCGCGGGCGCGGTCAAGCAGCAATCCATTGAGAATGGTTCGGGAATAAATAACGATGGGATGTTGCAGGTCCAGCCTGGCGCGTTGATTTTCGGCGCTGATGAGCTCAACGTTGCGAATCAGTTTCTTCGGCTGAGGGTTATCGAGCAAAAAAGGGAAGCACTGCGTGGCCTTATAGGTCAGACCGCCGCCGCAAGGCTTTTCCCAGGCCAGATGCTCATCGAAAATGTCCACGGAGTGGCCGGCGCGCGCCAGTTGTTCGCCGCACATGGCACCGGAAGGCCCTCCACCGACAATGACGTAGTCAGCCATTAATCATCCGCAAAATTTGGTTATTTCTTTCTCCGGTTTGGGCGGGATTGGCAACTGGTCGAGTCCTGGCGTCTCCTAGGACACAGGAAAGAGCACCAGGCAAAACCCTGCTAGAAGTATAGCACCGAACAACGCCGCCGCCGTGGCCGAGCCCGTCTGGCGGCGTACCAAATGTGAACCCAAGCCAGAGAGAACGATCTGCAGCACAAAGTAGGGGGACAACAGGACCAGAAGGATTTCTCCGCTCTTCAAATAGAGCACGCCAAATGCAAGCACGAGCCACGCCAGAGCGACCAACAAGAGCCAGTAAGCATAGCGCGCGCGCCCATTCGCCGGGCCCGCAAGCAGTTCCACCCCAAACAAAAACAAAAACGCCGCCACAAGAAACAGCGGAAACCGTTCCCACCGCTGCAGCGTCAGCCACGCCCCTGTGGCCGTCACCTCGAACCAGCCGGTAATCAGAAAATGCAGCAGGAAGGCGGCAAAGCTCGCGCCAAATAAGAGACTGGCCGAAGTACGTAATTGCGTTCGCGCCTGCCGGACATGCAACAGGATGAGCCCCAGGCCAACGAGCAGAAAAAAACTCGCCAGATAGTCGCCCTCAAACAGGTGGAGAACGCGCAAGGGCTGCCAGAAATGCAGCAGGTGCAGAGTGAACACAGAGAACAGCACAACCTCGAGCGCCCCTCGCAGGCGCGGGACAATGTCCGTGGCTCCCAGGTCCTCACGCAGGTTGTTGCCGACCATCTCTCGAAGGAAGGGTCCGCCAATCAGCAAGAGCCCGGCGAGTCCGAGAAGGCATCCGAGAAGATTTGCACGCGAGGGGAGTCGCGCGACACCGGGCAAGGAAAGCACCCGCGACGCCCAGGCTTGGGATTCGCGCGCCGCGGTGGGTGAAAACAGCATGCTCACGTGCGTGTTTAGCGGAACCGCCGTGAATTGCACCGAGGCATCACCGCTGTTGGCCACAAGATCCGCCGCGTTGTCCACGATGCCCTTTGGCTCAAGCTGGCCCACTAATATCCGTGTGTTCGAAACCACGCGCGGCAGGCTGTGAAATAGCAGATTTTCATGGATCACCCCGTGCGCCGGCTGCATCGGCGCCGGAGAAATCGCAATCACCCCTGCCGGCCGAAATTTCTCCGCGATGCGGATGGCTATGGCGGCCCCCATCGAATGGCCGGCGAGAATAGTTCGGTCGGGTACGATCATCCCGCGGGCAGCAAGGCCGCGAACCAAGGACCCGGAACAGGATTCCGCTTGCTCAGGAGTGAACGGCCCGGGAGAACGCCCGTGGCCGGGAAGATCCGGGACATACACGCGCAAGCCTATCTCGGCAAAACTCCTGGCCAGGTATTGCATGATGATGCGATTTGCAGAAATTCCGTGCAGCAGCACTACCGACCCGGTTTCCGGGCTTGTGGGCAGGTCGGCCCGGTTGATCACGAGAAGATCCATGCGGCAGGCTGCGGCTTCTACCAAGAAGCGCCGCTCGGAGTACCGCCGCGCGGGGTAGAGCGCCAACAG
>JBAVHY010000030.1:0-5884 GCA_049686315.1 Candidatus Acidiferrum sp.
GAAGGGCAAGGTTTTACGCCCCCACGGATAACTTCGGCAGTGGGAAACCGGAGCGGCGTACTCTTGAAGAGAGATTGACAGCCCGCCCGAAAGAAAGTAAAAGAAACAAAACGAAACAAAATGAAGCCGCATGGCATGTATGGATTTAGCTGGATGATAAGGATTAAATGCTCCTCGGGATCACGGAAGGCAAAGAGCAGGGCCTTCGGGCTGTTGCTGATTCACGAGGCGTGATTGCGGCCCTGGCGATTGATCAGCGCAGCGCTTTGCGAAAACTCTTTGCAAAAGCAATGAATGTCGAGGCGGGCTTGGTCCCCACGGAAGCGCTGGTGCAGTTTAAGGAGGCCGTCAGCCGCGTTCTCACTCGCCATGCCAGCGCGATCCTTTTGGATCCGGAAGTCGGCTTGCAAGCGGTGCGGCAAAAAGCAAAATCGGCGGGCCTGTTGCTCGCCTATGAGAAGACCGGTTATGACAAGAAAGCGCCGGGCAGACTCCCGGAATTGCTGGATTACTGGTCCGTGGGGCGCCTGGTGGCCGCCGGGGCCAACGCCATCAAAATCTTGCTCTATTATTCGAGCACGAGCGACGTGGAGATCAATGACCGTAAGCATACGTTTGTGGAACGCGTAGGAGCGGAATGCGCAGGGGCAGATGTGCCCTTCTTTCTTGAGTTGGTAGCTTACGGCGAAGGAATGGATGACAAGGGGGCAGAGTTTGCCAGGATCAAGCCAGAAGTTGTCGCGCACGGCATGGAGGAGTTTTCGAGACCCCCATACCGAGTGGATGTCCTCAAGGTCGGCGTTCCTGTGAATATGATGTTCGTGGAGGGATCACCGAACGCCGGAAAACAAATTCTCCATCGCCGCAGTGAAGCGATCGCTCACTATCGCCGCGCGGCTTCCGCGGCCCGGACTCCCTTCATTTATTTGTCCGAGGGAGTTAGCAACGAAACGTTTCAATACGCGTTGGAACTGGCCGCGCAGGCGGGTGTGAACTTCAGCGGAGTGTTGTGCGGCCGGGCAACCTGGCAGGACGGCGTTCCGGTCTTCGTGGAAAAGGGCGCCAAAGCACTTGATGAATGGCTGCTCCGCGAGGGCGTGAAGAACATCGAGAACGTAAATCGTTGTTTGACCCCCGCTCGCCCTTGGTTTTCTGTCCTCGCGGAACGTGATACAGCACATCCGCCGCGAAAAAAAGGCAAGGGGCGGCCGTGACTTTTCATCGAACGGAACGGCGCGGGGGCGCGACGGCGAAGCTTGGTGAACTTCTTGCAGCGAATCGACGCGGAAAGGGCCGGGGTATCTATTCCATCTGCTCCGTAAATCGTTTCGTGCTGGAATCGGGAATGATGCAAGCCGCGCGCGATGAAACCCCGCTGCTGATCGAATCTACTTCCAACCAGGTGAATCAATTTGGGGGATACACGGGACAAACCCCCGCAGAATTTGTGAAGTTTGTACATGAAGTCGCACGGTCAATGCGTTTTCCGCACGAACGGATCGTGCTGGGGGGTGATCACCTCGGACCCCACGTGTGGCGCAACCTTGGGTCCAGGGGGGCGATGGAAAAGGCTCGTGAGATGGTCAACGAATATGTCCGCGCAGGGTTTACCAAGATTCACTTGGACGCAAGCATGGCTTGTGCCGATGATAAGGGCGACCGAAACCTGCCCCTGTCCGACGAAATCGTGAGTGCACGTGCTGCGGAATTGTGTCAATCCGCCGAAGAAGCCCATCGCGCACTCTCCCGCGCAGCAACTCCTCCCTTGTATGTGATTGGTACGGAAGTTCCGATTCCAGGTGGCGAGCAGCTCGGCTCGGGGGCGCCCAAGGTGACCCGAACCAAAGATCTGGCGCGCACGTTGGAAATGGCAAGGAAGGCGTTTCATGCGCGAGGGCTGAACTCCGCCTGGGAGCGTGTCATCGCCATCGTGGTGCAGCCTGGGGTCGAGTTTGCAGACGCGACGGTTTTTCCCTATGACGCCAGAAAAGCAAAGCCGCTCGCCAGGTTTCTCACCCGGGGTTGGACCGGCGTCTACGAAGCGCATTCCACCGACTTCCAGGCGCGGCAGACCTTGCAGCAAATGGTGAGAGATCATTTTGCCATCCTCAAAGTTGGCCCATGGCTGACGTACACTTTTCGTGAGGCCGTTTTTGCGTTGGCCGCGATCGAGCAAGAATGGTTGACCTCGAGAAAAGACATTCCACTCTCGGGCTTGCGGGAAGCGCTCGAAAAAGCGATGCTGGACAATCCTGTCCACTGGAAGGGTTACTACCGCGGAGACGAGAGCGCTCTGCGCATCGCCAGGAACTACAGCTACAGCGACCGTATACGCTACTATTGGCCGCAGCCGGCGGTTGCGGCGGCGTTCGAGCGGCTGATCGACAACCTGACCCACCATCCCGCGCCCGCTTCCCTGCTCAGACAGTACCTTCCGGGTCAATCGGAGGCGGTGCGCGACGGAGAACTCCTGAACCAGCCGGCAGCGCTAATCCGCCACAATATTCTCCATGTGATCGATCATTACGCGTACGCTTGCGGGATGCGGCAATGACAAATCGGTACGAGACCGCGGCCTTGTCCCCCCGTTGGTCCAGATTTGATGCGAGTTAAGGAATTTGATTCAGGAACGGCCTATATGACCATTAACGATAAGCATTACGCTGGTTCACACACTTGGAACGAGATCCTTTCCCAGGGGAGCGTCTGGCAATCTGTCGCGGACGAGATGCACTCCAGCCGTGGCATGGAAAAGATTCTCGAGTCGAGCAATAGCAAGCGCCAATGGATTTTCGTGGGCTGCGGCTCCAGCTTTTACTTGGCCGAGGCTGCCGCGCTTTCCTGGACCCTGCTGACAGGCCAACCGGCGCGGGCCGTCCCGGCTTCGGAAGTACTTCTCTTCCCCAAATTGCTCCAGGCTGAAGGTACGGAGGTGCAAGCGGTTGTGATTTCGCGCTCCGGGCGCACATCAGAGGCTGTCCGGGCAGCGAATGTCTGCCGGCAGGACCTCGGCATTCCAGCCGTGGGCATCACTTGCGCGCAGGACTCTGAATTGGAGCGGGCCTGCGACGTGTCGATCGTTCTTCGAGCCGCGGATGAACAAAGCATGGTGATGACTCGCTCCTTCACCAGCATGCTGCTCAGCCTGCAAATTCTAGCGGCGCGCCGCGGGGGCAACCTGGAGTTTAGTAACAATGTTCGGATGATGGCGGAACGATTTGCGCCGCGCGTGCAAGCTATAGCCGCTCAGATGGAAGCTTTCGTGACGAAGCATGCCTTTGCGGATTACGTTTTTCTGGGGCAAGGGCCCTTTCACAGCATTGCGCGCGAAGCGGCGCTGAAGGTCATGGAAATGTCGTGCTCCTACAGTCAATTTTTCCATACGTTGGAATTCCGGCACGGACCGAAGGCCATAGTCAACCAGGCAAGCTGTTTGACATTTTTTGTGAGTGAGAGCGGGCAAAAAGCGGAAACGGAAGTTCTTTCGGAAATGAAGGAATTGGGCGGTGTAATTCTGGCTATATGCAATCACGCGAATCCGGAGATCCAGCGCGATGCGGATCTGGTCATTGAACTGGGCATGACAGTGAATGAACTGGCCTTGGCCGCACCATACGTGGTGCCCTGCCAGTTCCTGGGCTTCTTTACGGGCTTGCGGAAAGGTTTGAATCCTGACCAGCCGAAGAACCTGGCACGCGTCGTCATCCTGGATTGAAGGAAGAGGAGAAAAGCCCTTGGCTACGTTTGACGTGAGCGTGATTGGCGAGTTGAACCTGGACCTGATCCTGTACGGTCTCCCCTCAGAATTGATACTAGAACACGAGCACCTGGCCAAGGATTTGAGCATCACGCTCGGTAGTTCTTCGGCCATTTTTGCGCACAACCTGTCTTGCCTGGGAAATAAGGTCGGTTTCAGTTCCGCCATCGGGAGCGATCCGTTCGGCGAGATTTGCTTGAAGCGGCTGGGGGAAAGTGGAGTGGACCTTTCCCGCGTTCGGCGCATGCTCGGCAAAACCACGGGTTTGACGGTCATATTACCGCAACGAAAGCAGCGGTACATCCTGACTTATCCAGGCACCATGTTTGATTTGAGCGAAAAGGATTTGGATCTGAGTTATGTGTTCAGTGCAAAGCATCTCCATGTTTCCTCTTATTTTCTGCAAAAGGGTCTGCGGGCTTCGCTCATCGACATCTTTCGCCAAGCAAAAGAAGCCGGCCTAACGACTTCTCTCGATACCAATGACGATCCCGACAATCGATGGTCTTCGGAGATTCAGTTGCTCCTGAAATACACGGATATTCTGCTGCCGAACGAGCACGAGGCCTGCAAGCTTGCCAACGTTGATGACGTCGAGCGCGCAGCCGAAGTGCTTTCTCAGAAAGTGCCGGTTCTTGTAATCAAGAGGGGATCTCAGGGCGCGATTGCCAGGGCTGCCAAGGGAAAACTTGCAGCTTTTCCGCCGGTGGTGGATGTGGCCGACCATGTGGGCGCGGGAGACAGTTTCGACGCGGGTTTTGTTCACCAGTTCATTCGTGGGGCCAAAATCGAGGATTGCCTGAAATATGCAAACATCGTGGGCTCGCTTTCGGTAACGCGGGCGGGCGGGACGGAAGCGTTTCGCGACGCCGAGCACCGCGGGGCATTTCTACGAGCTCATGTCAAATGACCGGTTGCGAGAAAAGGACGGTCCCTTTGCTACTATGTCCTGCGGTGATCGGGAGCAAACATGGATAATACTTCGAAGAGCAAAGATCCGTTCGTCGCGATGGTAACAGCGCGCGCGGAAGTCGATCTCAAGTTGAGCGACTTCCATCCCCTCTCGATGCTCGCCGCGCCCGAACACGAAATTCGCCGCCCGAAGTTTCCCGTCATCGATTATCACAACCATCTGGACTCGCAGGAACCCCGTGAAGTCTTGCGCATCATGGACGAATGCGGCATCGAGCGCATCGTGAATATCACCATGCACACGGGCAAAACCGCCCTGGAGATGGTTCGGAAATTCCATTCCGTTGCTCCAGATCGGTTTCGAACGTATGGCTGGATGGACTGGAGCGACGTGCAATCCCCCGATTTCTTCAAACGCACGGTCGACCGCCTTGAGCAATTGATCGAACACGGCGCCTGCGGCCTGAAAATCTGGAAGGACCTCGGAACCAAAGTGCTCGACCGAGACGGCAGCCTTCTTCGCATCGACGATGAGCGATTGGATCCCCTCTACGAGAAGGCTGCGGAACTTCGCGTTCCGATCATGTACCACATAGCCGACCCGGACGCGTTTTTTCTGCCTATCGACGCGTCCAATGAGCGGTACGAAGAACTAGCCGCTCACCCGGAATGGAGCTATTACGGTTCGCACTACGGCAAACTCGAATTGTTGGCGCAGCGCGATCGTGTCATCGGGCATCACCCGAAAACCACATTTGTTGGCGCGCACGTGGCCGAGCATCCTGAGGATCTTGCTTATGTCAGCAATCTCCTGGACAAGAATCCTAATCTTCATGTTGATATTGGCGCACGATGCGCCGAACTGGGCCGCCAGCCATACACCGCGCGCGAATTCTTCCTTAAATATGCCGACAGAATCGTGTTTGGGACGGATTTGATTCCCGAGGTCAACATGTACCGCCTGCACTACCGCTTTTTGGAAACGCGCGATGAATACTTTGAATATCCTTCTCATGCGTCGCGCCAGGGCCGTTGGAACATCTATGGATTGTTCTTGCCTGACGACGTACTGTGCAAGGTCTATCGCGAGAATGCTATTCGGTTGCTCGGAAAACACTAACGCGGCGCCGAAGAGCCTGGGTGAAGACCAGAGAAGGCGGCCCTCAGTGGCTAAAGCCTTGGTGGATTGGCGCCAGTTACGGCATGGCTGAAGCC
>JBAVHY010000031.1:0-2519 GCA_049686315.1 Candidatus Acidiferrum sp.
CTTGGAATGGGATGCGCTGTAAGTCTTTTTGATGTAATATGTTACAAGAAATAGGGGCGTAGCTCAGTGGTAGAGCAGCGGCCTTTTAAGCCGAAGGTCGTGGGTTCGATCCCCACCGCCCCTACCAGCTTTCTTCTTCACTGGTAAGGACTTGTAAGTTTCGCGAGTGGGCAGAAGTGGGCAATAAGACAATGTTTAGCGGTCGGCTCATGAGTTCGAAAATTCTGCGGGACCGCCGGCAAGCCGACAACGCGAACAACAAACACGAGAAAAGCCACGAGACGTGGCGTTGCTTCAGGTCCTCAACTTGTCGGTGCCTCAACCGAGCACCGTCTTAATCTTGCATGACTTCGACAGAACTATTGCACACTCCGAGTGCTGCTGTTGAGACTTCCGAGATCGGGCCAGCGTCAAAGTCCGCGATCACTTGTCGCATCCGCTGCGCCGTGACTCAGGCAGAAGCAGCAATCGCCACCCCTCTGCATCGGTAAACGCTAGCCGACTTCCCGGTACTAATCTCGGCATGGCGAGGCCAGATTACTTTGTGACGGGAGATTCGGAGGTGGCGGGAACGACTGATTGAAGATCCACGAGAACTGTCTAACTAGCCGCCGTCCGCCGTCTGTAGAAGAGCGAAGCCAGCAAGAAACCAAAGAAGGCGGCGACGATTAGAATCCAGATACTAAACAAAACCTCGGACTTCACCATGCGACCTATTAGGCCCACGAACAGACCCAAAATAAGAGACCCAGCCGACAGTCCAACGTAGCGAGAGCGTTGCCCTATACCGCACGCGGCCAGCGCGATGGGTAATAGAATGGGAACAGCCAAGAGGAGCAGGGCCATGAAGGAGCAGGATACGCTTGTCCACCCACTAGGAATAACCGATTACCGAGACTTTTAGCCTGTTCACCGAATACATGGCTTTTCATGGCAGCCTCCGACATTACAATTAGGGCGATCTAGCTGGATGGGGCGAGTGGTTTTGCCATGCGAGTTATGCCGTCGTTGGGCAAGGGAGCAGAGGATGAACATCGCGCATTTTGCACTGGCTGTGTTTGCAGCAACCGTCGTGTCCTCATTTACGGACTGGTTCTTCTTCGGCGTGTTGTTCCACGCCCGCTATCAGGCGTATCCCGAGGTCTGGCGCAGTGAATTCTCTGGGAACAAGGAGTGGAAAGCGATCATGATGGCCACCGTGCTGTCCGTCTTTATGTCGGGCACGTTTCTGTTCCTCTTGCACTGGCTGGGGCTGCACGGTCTTCTTCAACCACTCAAGCTGGCTTTTGCGATTTGGTTGATCGCTGCCCTGCCTATGACCGTCACTAACTTCATCTTCATTAAGTTACATCCTGGAGTCCTTGTTTCCCACGCGCTTGGCTGGCTCGTGCGTCTGATTGTGTTCGCAGCATCGTTCACGATGATTCTCGATCGATGACTAAGGCAGTGAGTAATAGAGCAGATTCTCGGACCTGACCGCGACCGTAGTACGCAACATCAAGACCGCCAAGGCCAAGACAAAAGGCGATTAGAAAGAGGAGAAATCAAATGTCGAACCCTGTATTCGAGTTTCAAATTATCTCGAAAGATCCCAACGGTACGGCCCGATTCTACTCCGAGTTGTTCGGGTGGTCTGTCAGCAGGGACGAAGTGATGAGCCATTGCCGAATCGATACTGGTTCGCGGGAAGGCATCCAGGGCGGCATATGGCCGGCGCCGCCTCAGGCTCCCAACTTCGTACAGCTGTTTGTGGCCGTGGACAACCTACCTACCGTGGTCAGCAAGGCAAAAGCAATTGGGGCCAGGCTGCTGATTCCCCCGACTACACTTCCTGAAGGTGGCGAGATGGCGGTAATGCACGATCCGCAAGGCATGCCGTTTGTGGTCTGCCGCCGTGCGGAAGACCGAGCGGAGTCAGTTACGGCGCGTACCATAGCCCCAACACTACTTCGCTGTGCACCGTACTTTCCAGTGGCCGATGTTGAACAGTCTGCAAGTTACTATGAGCGCGTGCTCGGTTTCAAACGCGAGTATGTCGCAGGGACGCCGCCGCAATTTGCGATTATCAGGCGCGATGGCTTATCAATCATGCTACGGCGGGTGAGTGCTCCTGAAAAAATCTGCCCTAACGAGCGGCAGGGTGGGACGTGGGACACATTCTTCTGGGTCCGCGAGGTATTGGCATTACACGAAGAACTGCGGAGGAACGGGGCAGACATCGTCTATGGACCGATGATCCAGGACGCGTACCAAATGCAGGAATTCGCGGTGCGCGACTGCGAAGGTTACGTGCTCGGATTCGGACAACCTCTGGCACCCGACGACATGGGTCACCATAGCACGAGGTGAACAAGTTGCTAGCGGACGCCGCCATATCGGCCTTTGCGAATCTCCTGATTCTCGCGGGCCTTCCGTTCTTTTTTTACTTTGCTTATCGGAAGTGGCGACACAAGTGTAGGTTCGGCGAGATTGCGCAGCGAGCAGGGCTTCAATTTGGTGAGGGCCGGTACATAGTGTAC
>JBAVHY010000032.1:0-47257 GCA_049686315.1 Candidatus Acidiferrum sp.
CCCGCATCCTTCGCCGAATGCGGTTGCGCAACACCGCCCCGCCCAGCGCTTTCTTGATGCTGAAGCCGAAGCGGCTCACTGCCAGCGCATTCGCCCGCACGAAAACAGTGTAATTGGAACTCGAGCGGCGTTTCCCGGCGCGATACACAGCGTCAAACTCGCTCTTTCGCACCAGCCGCGCTTCGCGTGGAAACGCGTGGCCTCCGTCCGAACGCTTGTCCCCGTCGGGGGGCACAGCTCCACCCTTACTCGGGAGTGAGGCGATGACGTCCCTTCTTGCGGCGTGCCGCAAGCACTTTGCGGCCGCCCTTGGTCTTCATGCGCGAACGAAACCCGTGTGTTTTGGCGCGTCGTCGTCTCCGCGGTTGAAATGTACGCTTTGGCAAAGCATTCCCCCTAATTAGTTTCTACGTCCCCACGGCTCGCGAAGTAACTCCGACTCCTTAGCAAGCCAACCGTTCAAAGACCAACTGCACAAAGACCAGGCTGCACAAAGAGCCTTCTCTTTTAGGGGGTCGGAGCTTCAACTCCGACATTCAGCCCAAGCAATCTTTGGGCTTTAGCCCCTGAGGACTCCTTTCCCCGCATTGCAACGCTCCGTCATTCCGCCTGCCCCGAGCGGAGTCGAAGGGAGCGAAGTCCGCGAAGCGAATCGTTCTCCTCGATGTCCGCTAGCCTGGAGGCTTTGGAGTTCTCTTCGTCGAGCCCTACTGCCGCAATTCTGGCAGCTTTCGGAATTTACTAGTGTACTTGCCGCCCGCGCACAGGGTCAAGAAAGGCCGCAACTCGGTAGTGGGTCCGTTTCAGGGTTCTAGTTTTGACTTGGGAACATTAACCACTAGACGGTAAGCGGTTCGCAGAGTATAAGACTAATCTTTAGATGGGGCTGAGACATGACCCAGATTGACCTCATCGGTTTTCATGGCTTAATTCAAGACGAAGCAAAGGTGTGTGATTCACCGCGCTTGAGCGCCCACTACGCACACCTGCTCATGGCCTTGCAGGCGCTCATTGAATCGCACGGTCCTACGCCAGAGTATTGCGGTTGGTTAGTTCAGCTTAGCCCACGAAATGCTTCCAACCAACTCACCTTTGTCATTGATTTGTAGCTGCGCCAACCATGCTTGCCACCCAATACGATTGGCACGAGCCACAATCGCCTTCTTTTCCTCGGCGGTAAGATCAGCGGCATAGCTGGGCCAAACCGCTGTCTTAACCTGTACAAGTAATGAGGCTACATTTCCCGTCGCTTCAATATCTGTAGCTCCTGGTAGTTTGGTATTGCGATTACAACTGTAGCCATTGGCCTTTAACCACCCTGTCGCGTGTACTTCACCGATGGTCCCGATCTGTGTTGCCGTCAACATATAGTTGTTCTCCTTGCCCATATAGAGCGGTTGTGCGGGACACACCTGTGGCATGTGCCCCGCTGTTGATAAATTGCCTGTTGACGGAGGGCGGCAAGCCGCCTTAGAATAGTAGGTATCAGCTTCTACTATCCCCGCCAACTAGCGGGACGGACGCCTCGCCCTCACAGCGAGGCGTTTCGCATTTTGAGTATATCACGGCCCGGAACAGGTGCACTAGGAATTGTGCACCTTTTTGGGGCACCACTAGGCTGCCACCTCCCGTGATTTACTCAAATCCAGTAAGCCTACAATCTCTTCAATGCTCCACACATGATCTGCGATTCCTGCTTCCATCGCCGGAGTGACGTGCAAGGTCTGGTGAATCCGGCAGAAATTGTAGTGCATGAAGTGGAGTGCCACGGCGTACCCAAGGTTCTGTACTTTCTTCGAAAACGCATTGGTGAGGCGCGTAAAGCGGCGCATCTGCATTCGCATGGTCAAGTTCTGGCGTTCCACAAAACTAGTGGAGATGTGCTTGTGATTCGGATTACCAGTGACAGCCGCCATCTTGCATCCGATACACTCCGCAGGGCTGTAGCGTGTCTCGGACTCACGGTCATTGCCGTACAGCTTCACTAGCATGGCGTAATCAATCTCTGAGCCAAACGCGCTTTCTACTGCATCTACATTAGACCCGGTGGCCATCTGTCGTTAACTGGATTCGATTGGACAAACGGCTCGCCAGATCGTGCATAAGGGCATAGGCCGTGGATGCGCCACGAGTGCCGATCTTCCAGCTAACGATGAGCTTCGTGTCCGCGCACAGTGCGGTCCACGTCCAAACATCCCCATAACCGAATTGTCCCTGTTTATCGACGGGCACATTCTTTTGCTTGGCGTAGCAGAAAGACCAGATTTCATCGCACTGGACACGTTTGCAGGGAAGATTGCGAAGTGCTCGATCTTGATATTGCTCACATGTGGGCCCGAGCGCGGCCAGAAGTCGCTGGATAGCGTTCTTAGAGGCTCCTGTCATTCTCACAGTGGCACGAATAGAGTTGCCTTCTACAAGAGCTGCAACAACCTGAGCGCGCTTGGACTGTTTCAACAGGTTCATAATGCCAATACTATACTACAATAATTAGGTCTGTACAACACAATTATAGTGTATTAACATCATAAGTGAAATATCGAGGTGCAAGTATGATTTTCTCAATTCCAAAGCTTTCGGTGGCGGAACTGGAGGTACTGGACAAGATCAAGGCCATGCGTCAAACGCTGCAATACTCAATCAGTGTGCCTGGGCGCTGGTTTGGCGTTCTGCGGCGAGCAACACTTGCTAGGAATATCCGGCACTCCAATAGCATCGAGGGAATAAATGTTACAAGGGACGACGCAATGGCGGCTGTCGAGAACGACGAGCCACTAACCGCAGAAAGAGCCACCTGGCAGGCGACTCTCGGCTATAGGAACGCGATGACCTATGCGTTGCAACTGGCCAACGACCCCCACTTTTCCTACAACGATGGATTGATCCGAGCCTTGCATTTCATGATGTTACAGCACGAACTTGGCAAGAACCCTGGCCGCTATCGGCCAGGAGTTATTTACGTCTACGACGAAAAAAGACAGCAGAATGTCTACGAAGGTCCGGACGCAGAACTTGTTCCTAAGCTTGTCCAAGAACTTGTCGCCTCATTGAATGAGAAGTCGGATTATCCAGTGATGATACGTGCGGCAATGGGGCATCTTAATCTCGTCATGATCCATCCATTTTCAGACGGAAACGGAAGAATGGCCCGGTGTTTGCAAACACTAATTCTCGGAAGGGAACAGATAATCGAGCCACCGTTTTGCAGTATCGAGGAATATTTGGGCAGGTACACCCAAGAGTATTATGACGTTCTCGGTGAAGTGGGGAAGGGAGCATATCACCCCGAAAACGATGCCAGATCATGGATCAAATTCAATCTTGTAGCCCATTTCAGGCAGGCTACATGGTTGTTGCAGCGTAGTCGAATGACACAGCGCGTATGGAATGAGACTGAACAGATCATGAATCGCCTAGGTTTGAATGAAAGGGGCTTGTCGGTTCTGGTGGATGCCGCTTTCGGATACAAGATAAGAAGAACCCACTATATGAATGCAGCAGAAGTATCAGAGCAAGTCGCTAGTCGTGACTTGAAAGCAATCGCTGATTCAGGGCTTTTCATAGGTGAGGGCGAGACAAGGGGACGAATATATTCCGCATCACCTCGATTGCGAGAAATCTATCTTCGCAACTATGAGAGGCGGACAGACGTAGACCCATTTAAGCAAGGAATGTTGCCATTTACGGCTACGCAGAACGCTACTTTGAGTTCGTAGCTTTAATGAGGGTGCGGAAAGCGATCTGATTGGTATCTTCAGCCTTGGGCTTGGCCTTAGATTTAAGTTTACGAGCGGTCTTCTTTGTTTTCTTTCTCGCCATGCTAGCATCATGGCACAGATTTCCAATTTGGAAAATGGGCGTTACAGCGTTACAGATTCAGACGGACCCACTACCCGCAACTCGGTGGTGTCCTAGTTTGGATTCTGGTGCTTCCACTCAATCTTCTGTATTCGTGAATTTGTACCAATGAGGACACTACCCGCAACTCAGCAGCGTCAAAGTCTAATTTCCGAGCCTAGATTTCAACTTCGTAGATGCCTTCGGCCAGCTTGAAGTGCAGGGTGAAACGGTCGAAGAATCCTGCTTGTCCCAGCAACCCAACACCGACCGCGTCTAGTCCGGTCGTGAATCCTGCGTAGACTGGGAATTGAACGGTCCCCTGGAGGTCTATTTCGATGTTTACAAAATGCGTCGGTACATTTGTGCTGCCTACCCCACTCGTCATTTCTATCGGCGCCACAAGAGGGTTCAACCCCAGCGGCTGCATAAAGGAACGCGGAAAGACGCAATGATCGGCCCCCGAATCCACGATGGCATAGCAAGAAAGGCGACGCTGAGCGGATATTAACGCAAGCCGCAGGACGGGGCGAAGGGCAATGCGCCCGGTGGGGAATGCAGAGCTTGGTGGGACTGGCACCCTGGTGTAAGGGACTGGATAAATTGCCACTTCGGTCTTACACCAGAAGCGTGGATGCTTCTGATTCCGGAACTCGAATCACGACAGGATCTGACTCTCCGGCTTCTTTAGCCTTTTCGAGGGCTTCCTGGAGCTCGGCACCGTAGGCGACAACCCGTTCCTCGTCTTTAGACAGTGCGACCCACGCACCTCTGGGGACTCCAGCAAGCAATCTGGAAACATCCTTCACGGCTAGCATGCAGCACCTCCCTGCGCGCCAAACACTGCATTGGCGCAACGGATCGGCTAACTGCAAGTCTATCAAGAAGACAACTTTGGGACAATCAAACTCATGCTCAGACACGCAATTATGCGTATACCATGCGCTTGAGCATTACCAGAGGAAAGACGCCGCGGTCTTTGTTATGCCCTGTTTTGATTCTCGCGGCTCAGTTGTTCTGCCCGGAGTCTCCGCCGGACTTCGCGGCGTCCCTAATGCCGCAATTCCAGCGGGCTTCGGAATTTACTAGTGTACTTTCCGCCTGCGCGCAGGGACAAGAAAGCCAAGTGGGTGCCACACCCAGTATTGTTTCTAGTGCGCGAACGCATTTTCGCGTAGGACCGTTAGTGCGTCCACGACGGCTCTTCGAGAACAGGAATGTACTCCCGTCGAAACCTCAGCCGAACTCCCTTGTATTTCCCACGAGCCTCTTTCGTCAGTTCAACCTTAAGCTTGTGACGCTTGCCGTCAATCGCGGGGGGAATAAGCCCGAGTTCATAGCGAAAGTGCAATTGCATGAGAATCTTTTCGAGTGCGGCGGCGTAGCCCTGTGCTGGAGCGGTGAAGTACTCTCCCCCAGTCTGTTTAGCCATGTAATGTGAAATTTGTGGCTGCTCCCCGATTGGCAGTCCGAACACCTTCGGAGCCCTCTCGTCTTTGATGCCGAACACAATTCCAGAGGTCTCCAAAATATCATCCGCCACCTGGTCCAGTTCGGAACGCGGTTGGCCGGTGTGATCTCCGTCGAGAAAAACAACCACCGGCAGGGGCTGTGGGTTTCTACGATGCGCGTCCTGAATAATAAGCCGCAGCATTTTACGATAGGTGACTTCCCCAACGGCATCACTGTCTCCCCCAGTGTGGAAGGAAATGGGCTTGATCGTTTCGGCCAACACGCGGATGGGGCTCTCGCGGTCTTCGGTAGGCAGCAGGTCGAGTTGTTTCTCCCCGTTGTCGCACCAATGAGCGACGCCCACGGTATCGCCTTTGCCCAGATGATCGAGCGCGGGTCGAAAGTACGCTTCCTTTCCCACGAACTCTCTTGAGCCTCCGATTTTTCCACCTTCGTTGCAGATCACTACAAGCCAGAGAACGAACGGCCGCGTATTGTGGCCCGCTCCAGCCTCGAAGGAAGTGATCGAGACTTCTTTCCCATCGTCCAACAAGCGAAAGTCTTCCTTCTTTAAGTCTCGAACTGGGAGCCCGTTCTTGGGGTCCTGGCTGATGACGTCGACGAGCACCAGCGAGGATTGAACGCGAATCGTGGTTTGTGGAGTCTGATGCCCAAAACCAGCCCAGCCGAAGCAAAGAGCTAAGGCGGTAGTTGCAGAGAGTTTTACGGCCCAATGGAATTCCATCCCAAGCCTTTGCGCTTAACAACGCCTTCGCTGCTTAGTCGTTCTGCCCAGAGCCCCCGCCGGACTTGGCCGCGTCGGAGCGCATCTTTTGCCAATTGTAGACCGGATACTTCGGGCGCTTCACTGGCGGCACAGGATGCTCCTTCAGATTCGTGAGCGCCACGGAAACACCTTTTTCTAACTGCGGGTCGTGCCCCTGGCGCCACAGCGCGGGATCGAGCTCTACCTCGATGTCCGGTTTGACGCCCTTATTCTCCACGTCGAATTCGCCCGTCTTCGGATTGAACAGGCCCCAGCGCGGCGCGGTGACTTCTCCTCCATCGATCAGTTGCGGATAGCCGCCAATGCCAATGAGGCCGCCCCAGGTGCGCGTGCCGATCAGCGGGCCGATGCCAAGCTCCCTGAACATCCAGGGCAGCGCGTCGCCGCCCGAGCCCGCATACTGATTGATGAGCATCACCTTGGGACCGAAGGTTACTTGCGGGATGTAATTGTCCTTGCCCTCGCGATTCATGGCCACCATCAGCAACGGACGGTTCAGCCAGTCGACGATGTAATCCGCGATCCAGCCCCCGCCATTAAAGCGCTCGTCGATCACCGCACCCTGTTTCGTATTCTGCGGAAAGTAGTAGCGGTTAAAGTTGGTGAAGCCGCCCTCCGCGGTATCCGGCAGATAGACGTAGGCGAGTTGGCCTTTGCTGAGTTCATCCACCTTGCGGCGGTTGCTCTCCATCCAGTCGCGCAGGCGCAGTGAGCGTTCGCTCGCGATCGGCACCACCGTCACCGTGCGCGCGTCCTTTCCGCCGGGGTCCGATGCCACTTTCAATTGCACTCCCTTTCCGGCCCGTTCGACGAAGAAGCTGTAAATCTCGTCGCTGCCGTGCAATTCGCGCCCGTCCACGGCCAGCAGATACTCGCCTTGGTGGACGTTCACGCCCGGTTCCGTCAGCGGCGCGCGCAGGCCGGGGTTCCAGTTTTCGCCGAAGTACACCTTGGCGAAGCGGTAGCGATCGTGATCGATGGTGTAGTCCGCGCCCAGCAGCCCCACGCTTACCTGTTTCACTTCCGGCCGATCGCCGCCGAAGATGTAGATGTGTTGCGCGGTGATCTCGCCGAGCATGTCGGCGAAGATATAGTTCAGATCGGCGCGGCTCATAACGTTATCCACGAACGGTTGATACCCCGCCATCAGCGCCTTCAGATCCGAGCCGTGAAGGTTCGGATCGTAGAACCAATCGCGTTCGATGCGGCCCACTTCGCGGAACATCTGTTGCCACTCGGCCCGCGGATCGACGTAAACCTTCATGGAATCCAGATGCAAGCTGCCGTCCGGCTTGCCCGGCTCCCCTGGTTTCCCGAGCGCGTCGACGGGCTTGATGGTCCACGCGCCGTGGGGCGGTTCGCCGCCACCAGGTGGTGCCAGCGGATTTCTCGGCGGCAGTTGCTCGTAGAGCGCCTTCTCGCCGTTTGAAGAAATGACGAAGCCGCCGACATTGTCCAGAAGCTTTTCCGTTTTGCGGGTGCAGATGTCGAACTTGTGCACCAGGTGTCCAGGGGCATTGCCATCATCCACCTGCGGGCCCTCCAGCAGGAAGAGCACGTGGGTCTTACCCGCAACCATGCGGTCATAGTTTTGCGCGGGAATCGGCAGCGCCAGGATGCGCTGATTGATGTTCTCAAAATCGATCTTCACTTCCGGGGGTTCCTTATTCTCCTTAGCCTCTTTGGTTTCTTTCGCGTTCTTCTCATCTTTCTTCTCGCCGGCGTTTTTGTCGCCGCCCTTTTCCGTTTTCTCCGTGGAAGGCTCCGCGCCCGGTTTGCCTTCGCCTTCCGGTTTGCACTCGTCGGTCTCCGCGGGCGGTTTGGATGCATTTGCACTCGCTGATTTGTCTGCCGGCGGAGCGACCTTCTCCTCGTCGCTTTGCGGAGCCAGTGGCGATTTCAAGTCCTTGCGCAGAACCACCGCATACGCACTGCGCGTGACCGGAATCTTGTACGCACCCATGCTGGCGGCGAACGTCGGTCCGTCATCGGTGCTGGCGAAGAAGTAGAGGTACTTCCCGTTCTTATCAAACGCCACGGAAGCTGCATCGCTCAAGCCATCCGTCAACTGACGCGGGGTTTTTTCCTCCACGCCATATACAAACACGGCGTGCAGCGAGCTATCGAGCTGGCGCGTGTAAGCGATCCAGCGACTGTCCGGCGACCACACCGTGTTGAAGCCGGCGCCATCATAGGGATTAGTGTCCACAAGGATTGGTTTGCCCGCCTCGACGTCCAAATACCACAGGTTCAGCCGCTTATCACTGTAGGCGATTTTCTTGCTATCGGGCGACCATGTGGGCGAATAAAAGAACGAGGGTGGATTCCCTAGGCTGATCTTTCGGACTTCGCCCATGCCGTCCTGCGCGCGGAGATGCAACGCGTATTCGCCGGACTCATCCGAGAAATACGCGATCCATTTCCCGTCGGGAGACCAAGCGGGGTCGCGCTCTGCTGCTCCCGTGGTATTGGTCAGGTTGCGGATGTCGCCATGTTCCACAGGCACGGTCAGAATCTCTCCATGAGCTTCAAAAACGGCACGCGCGCCAGTAGGGGAAACGTCCGCATTTTGAACTTGCTCGCCAGCGTTCACGTAGTGCGGGCGCACGGCGGGAAAATCGCCGGTGACAGCGATATTGACAGCGGTCTGTTTGCCGGTCGCCGGATCGAATACGTGGATCGAGCCAAACTGTTCATACACAATCGCGTCGGGACCCGCCGACGCTGACTTGATATCCACCCCGTTGCTCGGCAGCGCCAAGCTCACTTGCTTTGTGCCGGGGTCGTAGACATACAAACTCACCGGCCCATCGCGGTCCGAAAGGAAATACACCTTGTTGCCCACCCACATCGGCGCGGAATCGTTCGAGTCCTTCCGCTGGACTTTCTCAACGCTGGAATCGGAGAGCTTCGCGATCCAGATGGGAGAAGCCGTGCCGCCGCGATAGTGCTTTAATCCGCGATGGCGTTGCCACGATTCCGCGAAATTCGTGAATGGCACATAAGCCAAGTGCGAACTGTCCGGCGAATAGGAACCCTCGACGGCCATGGGCAGCGGCAGCACTTCTGGTAGCCCTCCGGAAACACTCACGGTGTACAACTGCGAAAAGCGGGAATAGCTATCGCGGCTGGAGCGAAACAGGATGTGTTTGCCATCGCGTGTCCACCCGACCACTTGGTCGCTGCCGGGATGCGACGTTAGCCGCTTCGGAATACCACCGGCGGCCGCGATGACGTAAATATCTTCATTGCCGTCGTATTCGCCGGTGAATGCGATCATCGTGCCATCGGGCGAGAAAAGCGGGTCGATTTCAATGCCGACGTCGCTCGTGAGTCGCCGGGCCTCACCACCATTGCGGTCCACGATCCAAAGGTCCCCGCCGTAACTGAACGCAATTTGCGTCTTGCTGATCGTGGGTTTGCGCAAAAGCGCGTATTGATTGCTGGACTGCGCCGCCAACTCCGGCGCAACAAAGAAGCACAGGAGAATCCCAAGCAGTGCCAACGCAGACAGGCTGAAAGTGGACATGCGTAATCTTGGTGGCATCAGAACCTCCGGCAAACGCAACTTTTGGAAATGGAACACAAAGCGGAATGGAGCGAATCTTGCGCTCGTCAACTCAAACAACCAGCAGGAGTCTACCACACGCACGGCCCGGACGATTCACGCATGTCACGCTCATCGCTACTCGCGGTCCCAGCACTGGCGAACCATCTTCCCCGTGGACAGGGGCGTGGTATTGCGATATGGTGCGAGTTCAGATGCATTTCTCACCTGGTGCGATATTTTGAAGTACCCTCCCTCTCAAGTTGGCGCGCCGGAAGCAGGACCTATGATCAAAATCCCTCAAACCACCTTGACGATATTGGCGTTGCTCTTTGCCTGTTCGCCCAGCCGGGCGCAATCCCCTCGGGAGAACGAGACCAAGGGCGTGCCGCGCACAGTTACCGCTCCCTGCTGCGAATTGCCCGCGGGCAATGGGTTGCGTTTCTACTGCCCTCCCCTCCCTTTCTTGCCGGAGGAGGACAGCGATGAAAGTTCGCCGGGTGTTCCCGTGCGCATCGACCTGATGCTTCCGGAAGGTACTCCCATGCGGATTGTGATCGACCAACGCACCCGCATTTCGCACGTGGGTGAAGCCGTGCACGGACATGTGGTCGAGACCGTCTATGCTTTTGACGAACCAGTTATCCCGGCCGGTAGTATGGCCACAGGCCACGTCACGGAAATCGACTCTGTGTCCAAGCTGCGATGGGTGCGATCGTACGCGAGCGGAGATTTCTCGCCGTTCCACCAATACAAGGTGACCTTTGACCGCCTGACGCTCCCGGATGGCCGCGAGATCGCCATTGACACCACGGTGGCGCCAGGGGCAGCGGAAGTAATCCACCTTGTTAGCAAGCCAGAGAAAGGCGCGGAGGACGATACAGAGCAGCACAAGAGCGGCGCTGCGCGCGCGACGGATACCGCCAAGCAGGAAGTGAAGGATCGCGTAAACGAAGCGCGCGCCACGGCGCATCAAGCCGCGGACGAGATGCGGACTCCCGGGCGGATGCACCGGCTGAAGCAATACATGCTGGCGCAAGCGCCATACCGCCGGCAATTTCTGACCAAGGGCACGCGGTTCACCGCGTCGTTGAATCAGCAGTTGGATTTTGGCTCCGTGGCACAGACGCGAGAGCAGCTTGCGTCCCTGGGAGGTCTTCCGGTTGTGGATACGGTGGTGCACGCGCGCTTAGTGTTGGAGGTAAGTTCGGCAACGGCAACACGAGGCAGCCCCGTAGTGGCGGAGTTGACTCAGCCGGTGTATTCGGCCGGCCACCGCTTAATCCTGCCTTCCGGCAGTCGTCTGATTGGGCAAGTTCTGGAAGCAAAGCCCGCGCGTCATTTGCACCGGAACGGGGAATTGCGCGTGATTTTTGAGCACATCGAAGTACCTGGAGGGGCCTTGCAATCCGTTCAAGGCACCCTGGAAGGGATTGAGGTGGATCGAGCTGCGCACATGAAACTCGACGAAGAAGGCGGCGCGCATACTACGGACAGCAAAACGCGCTATCTGTCCACCGGCATAGCATTGCTAATGGTTGCGGCTGCGGCTCATCCGGATGCGGAACGCGGCGAAGTCGACCAGTCGGGCGATCCGGCGATCCGCGCGGGCGCGGGAGCTTCGGGATTTGGGTTAGCGGGCACGCTGATTGGGCTGGCTGCGAAATCCAACGTCGTGTCCATTGCTTTTTCAGCCTACGGTGCTTCGGCTTCGATTTATTCGAATTTCTTGTCGCGTGGCCGCGAGGTAGTTCTGCCGAAGAATGCGCCTCTTGAGATTGGACTCGGAACTTCCCACCCGAGCGGCGGGCAACACTAGCGCAAACGAACAAACAACAGTTGCCGCGTCCTGCGAGCCTGTTTTATTTCGGGTCGGCAAGCACCACGGCCAGCGCGAAGCCGTCGTAGCCCTTCATTCCCACAGTCTGGATTTCCGTGGCGCTTACGCGGGGCTCGGCTGCCAAACGTTCGTTAAAGCGGCGTACACCCTGGATATCGGGGTCCTTACTCGCGGCGTCAACCACGGCGCCGTCTCGAATCACGTTGTCCGCGACGATCACGCTGCCGCGGCGAGAAAGCTTCAGCGCCCAGTCGAAATATTCCGGCATGTTGTCTTTGTTGGCGTCAATGAAGATAAGGTCGAAGGGGGCGCGGCCTTCGACCGCGATTTGCGGAAGAGTATCCAGCGCGGGGCCCAGCCGCAGTTCGATCACACCCGTCAAGCCAGCGCGCGCAAAGTTGCCGCGAGCCACTTCCGCGTGCTTTGCGTCGGCTTCCAACGTGAGCAGGCGCCCGCGACGAGGCAGCGCGCGTGCCAACCAGATAGCGCTGTAACCGCCCAGCGTGCCGATCTCCAGGATGTTGTGCGCACCCTGAAGGCGCGCCAGCAGCTGCAGCAGTTTGGCTTGCAACGGTGACACTTGAATGTTCGGCAGACCGGCCGCAGTGCTAGCCTGGAGAGCGGTATCCAGCACCGGGTCATTGGGCACGAGCAATCCACCGATGTATTGATCGACAGCGGACCAAAGTTCCTGTGTCATGTATTTCCCGCCCTCCCTTAGCCGGAAACGATCAGAAGCGCCAACCGTACCCGAGCACGGCTTGAATGCTGTGCTGCATTTTGCCGCCGCTCACCGGCTCGATGACACCGTCAATATTCAGATTGCTCGTGCCGAAGAAAAGGTGTGTGTCTCCGACCTCGACCCGCAACGTGCTTCGTCTGCCGGGGTACACCTCAACAATGCCGCCAAGGTCGAGCGCGAAAGTGGTCGACCGGCCATAGGAGTAGACAGGAGTCGATAGTCCTGTCGTGGTTATACTCCGAAGCGCCTGAGAATAGCCGTGGAATCCCGGGCGAACCTTGCCGAAAAAACCGAAATGATTTCGCCGGATGCCGCCCTTCAGGCCAACGAGGGCCTGAAGGATCGAGCCGCCATCATGCGGTCCAGAGAAATCCGGACGCCGGGGAAAATAGAGCAGATCGCCGTCGAGATAGAACACTTTAAAGAAACGATAGGAGGCATAGCCGCCGAAACCTGGCTCGCTGCGAACATTGTCCGACAGGCCTTCTCGAGCAAGCATCATGGCGCTGAAGAGTGGGCCAAACTCCCACCTGCCGGGCACTTTTACTTCCGGCTCATTTTCAATAAGTGCGCCGGGCCGGTACGCCACACCAAAGCTGAGGCGCGTGGTGTCATTGATCTTTCCTGGCTGCGCCGCAGTGCCGCCACCAGCAGAGACAAAATAGGCAGGTACGCGATAGGGATTGCCTTCGATATCAGCACGCAAAACCCATTGCGGGGAAGGGTAATACTCGATCCCGCCGCCCAGATTGAGCACGAAATAGGTCGCAGACTGCTCGATGATGGAAGAACTGCTCTGGGCCGATGGCACTTCCACTCCCGTGAAGTGCAGCAATCCCGGCCGGACCAGGCCAAACACGGAAAAATGGCGCGTCTGAACGACTTTTGCGCGGACACCAAAAACCGCCTGCAGGGTTTGGCCGCCCTGAACCAGGAGAAGGGGCACGCCGTGCCCAGGGAAAAAATCCATCTGCGACTCGAACGCGAGACGGCGGTTCAAGTTCCAATCAAAGCGGCCGCCGAACCCGGATGAATTGTTTCCTTGCAGGCTGGGATTGGTTTCTCGGACGGTGGAATATTCCGCACCCAACTCAAAACGCGTGTAGTTTTCCTGGGCGCAGATCGGCAGCGCCGGCAGAAGCGGGCAGAGCAGGAAGAGAATTGAATTAGAGAACAGTGTTCTACGAAACATAGTTCAGCGGGAAGCTGCGCCCTTCAAGCACGCCAAGAAAGATGCCAGATCCGCGTAAATGTGATGCATGAAAAGAAATGAGAAATGCCTTAGGCCCCCGCATCAGGCCGGATGAGTCTCGCGATACTCGTCGCAAGCCTGCAGGAAGCGGTCGATATCTTTTTTTAACAAATAATATGGAGTGGAGAGACGAACCTTGGAGGGCATGCCACCTCGAATGCGGATTTTCTTTTCCTTCCACATCCAAAGTTCCGGCTCCGGCATCTTGTAAGGCTCGATGGTGATGGTTGCGATGCCACAGCGCAACGCCTCATCCGGTGATGTCCATGAGTTGGCGCCGCGCTGCACCATTTCGCCGAGGATGTAGTCCGCCATTTTGCGGTGGCGCTTCTCGATGCGGTCCAAGCCGATCTGATTGGCAAACTCGATGGAAGCCTTCAGGCCGCAGAGCGTGGAGACATTGGAGCTGCCGATGCGTTGAAAACGTTCGGCGCGGATTTTAGTGTCGTCCCAGCCTTCGGTGGCGATGGTGTTCCAGAGGCGGTCGATGACCTCCTCGCGAACATAAAGAAAACCCGTGCCCTTGGGCGACTGCAGCCACTTGTGAGGGCTGGCGGAATACATATCGCAGCCGAGGTCGTGGACGTTGAGTTTCATCATGCCGGGGACATGCGCGCCATCGACGGCCGAAAGTATTCCTTTGGAGCGCGCAAGGGCCGAGAGTTCTTTCACGGGCAGGACTACACCGGTCACCGTGGTGATATGACTGAAAAAGAAAACGCGCGTGCGCGGGGTGATGGCATCGTTGAAGAGAGTGAGGACACTTGCGGCGTTCGGCACCGGCCGCGGCAGAGTGACTTTCTTCACCACGATTCCGTAGCGTTTCGCGCGTAAGTTCCAGGGATGCTCGCCGCCGGGGTGTTCCTGGTCGGTCATCACGACTTCGTCGCCGGGCTTCAGGTCGATGCCGTTAGCGATATAACTATTGGCCTCGGTAGCGTTTCGCAGCAGCGCCAACTCATCGCGTGTGCAGCCAATGAATTCAGCGAGCGGATCGCGAAACTGGTTCCACGCCGCGTAGCCCCAGATGGGGTAGTCTTCCGGATCAGCTTGCGCCAGCCGTTCGGAATCACGATAGCCCTCGAACACCGCTTTCAGAACGGGTGTCGGGGAAGAGCCCACGGTTCCATTGTTCAGATAGATTTCGTCTTCGGGGATGAGAAACAATTTCCGAATTTCCGTCCAGTAGGCTTCTTCGTTGGTGTCGTAGAGGCCGTGGTCGGGCAATTTGTCCGGGGCGTGCGCGAGGATGTCTTGGCAAACCTCCGGAAGCGGACTGCCAGTCAGGGCAGCCATGCCTGCGAAGGATGAAAGAAACGCGCGGCGGTCGATCATCGTGCCTCCTCAATTGCCACCGGTGGATTCTATCTCGAATCGCGATTGGCAGGGAGTCAGAGGCCGGGGAAAGATTGCGGTCCGCGCGGAAACCGAATATCGTGACAGGCGCGAAAAGCGAGTGTGCGCGGGGAGTCGATGATGGCGCTATTTAGGATGTTCGTTGTTGCGGCAGCGGGAGCAGGCTTCTGCGTTGGTGTTGGTATGGCGCAGCGCCCGGCGAAGCACAATCCGGACACGCCCAAGGCAGCGCCCGCGCATCCGGCGGATGATCCCCTGCGGTCTTTGTTCTTCGTACAGCAGTTTGACCAAGTGGCGCTTTCACCCGACGGAAAGAGAGTGGCCTGGGTCGAAACACAGATCGACAAAGAAGGCGCGGAGACCGGCAGGCACGGCATCTATGTAGCGGAATATGAAAAAAGCCAGACGCCGCTGCGAATAACCGCGGGTACAGGCGGCGTGCAGCTCGATGAACACGGATTGGCGTGGTCGCCGGATAGCACTCAGATCGCTTTTCTTTCTGACGCACTGAAAAGGAGGCAGCCGCAGTTGTATGTCGCGCCAGCAAATGGTGGCCCAGCACGCAAACTGACTAGCATCAAAGGTTTGCTGGCGACTCCGAAGTGGTCGCCGGATGGCAAGGCAATCGCAGTGCTCTTTACGGAAAATGCCACGCGCGACGCCGGGCCATTAGTGGCGGAAACGCCGGAGTCAGGAGTGATTAAGGACGTATTCTTCGAGCAGCGGTTGGCGGTTGTGGATGCCTCCCGCGGAACGCTGCGGCAGGTGACGCCGGCGGATACCTACATTTATGAATACGATTGGGCGCCGGACGGCAAGAGCATTGTTCTGACCGCGGCCAAAGGGAATGGTGACAACAACTGGTATATCGCGGAATTGTACGCGGTGAGCGTTTCGTCGGGGGGACTGCAGCCACTCTACAAGCCGAAACTGCAAATCGCGCGGCCTGCTGTTTCGCCGGACGGGAAGAGCGTTGCCTTCATTGAAGGATTGATGAGCGACGAAGATTCGGTGGGCGGAGATGTGTTCGTGATTTCGCGCGAGGGCGGCACACCGAGGAATCTGACGCCTGATCGCAAGGCTTCGGCTTCCCTGGTGTCCTGGACGTCCGAAGAGAAGATCATCGATATGGAAAATGTCGACGGGGAATCGAGCATTGTGCGCATCGATCCCGCCAGCGGCCAGATTCAATCGGAGTATCGCGCCCCGGAGCTGTTGACCAGCGGATTCTGGTCCGCGAGTCTCTCGTTGTCCCTGGATGGAAAGATAGCGGCCTTCGTGCGCAGTTCGTTCTCGGATCCGCCGGAAGTGTGGGCGGGCCCAATGGGCAAAGGGAAACAAGTGACGCATCGAAACGCGCATGTAAAACCGGCGTGGGGCGAGGCCAAGAGCTTGCACTGGAACAGCGGCGAGCATGAAGTGCAAGGGTGGCTGATCTATCCGAGAAATTTTGACGCTTCGAAGAAATATCCCATGGTTGTTGCCGTGCACGGCGGGCCCGGCTCCGGGGTACAGCCGAGTTGGCCAAGCGCGCACAGGTACACAATGGCGCTGCCTGCGAAAGGCTATTTTGTTTTTGAGCCGAATCCGCGCGGCAGCTTTGGACAAGGAGAAGCGTTCACCCGCGCGAATGTCCGGGATTTCGGCTACGGAGACTGGCGGGACATCCTTGCGGGCGTGGACGAAGTGCTGCGAACTGCGCCGGTGGATGCTCATCGCCTTGGCCTCACCGGATGGAGTTACGGGGGATACATGACCATGTGGGGCGTGACACAGACGGACCGCTTCCGTGCGGCGGTTGCCGGCGCGGGAATTGCGAACTGGTTAAGTTATTATGGGGAGAACAAGATCGATCAGTGGATGATTCCCTTCTTCGGAAAGTCGGTTTACGACGATCCGGAAGTGTATTCGCGAAGCGCACCGCTGACCTATATCAAGAACGTAAAGACGCCGACACTGGTCCTTGTCGGTGACAGCGACGGCGAATGCCCAACGCCGCAGTCGTACGAGTTCTGGCACGCTCTGAAAACCCTAGGTGTAGAAACCGAGCTGGTAGTTTACGAGCGCGAAGGCCACATGTTCGTCAAACCAGAACATTTGCGCGATGTAATGCGACGTGCCAGCGCGTGGTTCGACGACCACCTGAAATAGGTGACCGCGAACCTTCTTCCTGCGTGGGAAGGATGAGCGGTATACTTGCCATTTCTCGCGGGGTTTGCGAAGGAACGTGATGACGAAGTTGACCAGCAAACTTCTTCGTGGGTGCCTGCTCCTGTTGTGCCTCGGCGCCTGGCAGTGCGCATTTGCGCAAATCCCTCGCGGCGCACTTCGCGGTTCGGTCGAAGACACGGGCGGCGGGAGCGTAGCCGGGGCAATGATCTGGGTGCGCAACGCGGAATTGTCTTTCGCCCGTGAGGCTCAATCCGATGAACGCGGCCAATTCCGGATGGAAGACTTGCCGCCGGGCTCGTATCAACTGGCAGTGAGCGCACCGGGATTTGCCGAAGCGTGTTCGGAAGTGGTGGTCGCTATCAGTTCGGTGCGGGAAGTCAGCGTTACACTGCGGCCCAAAAATGTTGCGGAGAGGGTGAAGGTGAGTGCCGCGGCGCAATCGATCACCACGGAACCGCTGGATACGGCGAGTGCGGTCCATGAAGCCGTCGTTTACCGCCAGGATCTGGAAAGCGTTCCGCTTGCCGCACGCAGCTTTGCCAATATTGCCTACCTCGCTCCCGGGACCGAACCCGTGGAACCTTCGGATCCCACCAAGGCTCGCATCACCGCAGTCGCTACCGGCGGCAGTTCTGGCCTGAATAACGAAATCTCGGTCGACGGCGGCGATAATTCCGATGATTACATCGGTGGTTTCCTGCAGAATTTTTCGACCGATGCCATTCAGGAGTTTGCATTCCGCACCGCGCTGGCAGATGCGGATACGGGACGCACAACCGCGGGTTCCGTCGTCATCACTACGCGGAGTGGAACGAACCCCTGGCATGGCGACCTGGCGTTTTACGAGCGCGCGGCGGCGCTGAACGCGCGCTTCCCAATCGATAATCCCTCGCCCGATCCGAAGCAGCCTTTTTCCCGGCAAAACTACGTTGGCACGCTTGGCGGGCCTATCGTTAAAGACAAGCTGTGGTTTTTTGCTTCGCTCGAATATGTGCGCGAGAACGCGAGCATTGCTGATAGCCCAGCAAGCACCGCGCAATTCAACGCGCTCGCCCAACTCAGGTCGTTGGGTCTCATTCCTGGTGTGGACTCGATTGATGTACCCAGCAACGTGCAGGTGCCGTTTCGCGATTATCTTGCTACCGCGCGCCTGGATTGGGCGCCGTCGGAGCGGTCGCGGTGGTTTCTGCGCGCAGCCATCGACACGTACACGATGCGCAACGCGCTTGTGCAGCAGGGCGCTCTCCCCTCCACCGGCGCGACTTCGCACAACAATTACTTCAGCCTTGTGGCCGGGCAGCAATTTACGTTTTCGCCCACTTGGCTCGGTTCGCTGGTGCTGAATTTCAGCGGGCTGCATCTTACGCAGACGCGCAACTCCGAGCTTGGCTTCGCGCTCGCCTTTCCCTTCACTACGACCTCCAGCACTGTCACGGGCTTTGAAACCTTTGGCGACAATCAATTCGTCACCGGCATCGCGGCCTTTCCGGTTCTCCGCAACCAACAGAAATACCAGGTACGCTACGATGTCACGCATCTTATGGGCCACCATGCGCCACGGTTCGGCGTCAATTTCATTCACGAACCGGTTTTGAGTGGAGCGCTCAGTGCCAACGCGGAGACGCTGGTCACGTTTCCTCAAGACCCTTCCTACTATCTGGCGAACCCGGCGCAATTTCCAATCGACTATGCCGCTGGGAGCAATTTCACTCCCGCCGGCGACGGGAGTTTTTCGCAAAATGTGCAGCGCCTCGGCCTTTATGCGGAAGATTCCTGGCGCGCCAATCCGCGTCTGACTGTCAACTATGGAGTGCGCTATGAGACGACCTTCGGTTTGTTCACGGCTTCCGGCCGTGACCAAAGTTTCAATCCAGCCCTGGGCATAGGACTTGTGAATGGGATTCCGCATGATTATCGCAAAGCGTTTGCGCCACGCCTCGGGATCGCCGAAACTCTCGGCGAGTCGCAGAAAACGGTGATTCGGGCGGGAGTAGGACTGTACTTCAATGATCTCGCGCAAGGCGGCTGGGTCAGCGCGTTTCAGTCCGTCAACGCAGGCAGCCTGGAGAACGGCCCGGTGTCTCCTTCGCTCATCGACCCGAATTACCACACGCCGTATGCGCTGCACGCGACCGCGGGAATTCAGCATGCCCTGAACGCCAATTGGATACTCAGTGCGGACTGGACGCATGAAACGGGAATGCATGGGTACCGCAGGTATCCTTTCGCCGAGGCGACTGTGTTTCGCTCCGACAATCGATCAAGCTACGACGGATTGTCCGTTCGCGCGCAAGGAAATGTATCGCGGCGCGCGCATCTTGTTGCACACTACACGCTTTCTTCGGCGAAAACCTGGGGATGCGTTTTGGGCGAGCTGTTCGACTATGTCAACGGGGTTTGCGATCCAACAAATGCGTTCGCCACCGGCGACTACGGCCCGTCAGGCGAAGATGTGCGCCACCGTTTTGTTTTCGTGGGAACGTTCCGGTTGCCAGGAGGTTTACAGGTTTCGGCGCTTGGGCAGGCGGAGAGCGCCCGGCCTTTCACGATGACCACGCCGGCCGGAGACCGGGCCGTGGTTAACGGAGTAAAGACCACACTCGATGAGTTCCGCGGAGCGCCCTACGTTCAGGCGGATCTGCGGGTGAGCCGGCCATTCGAAGTTCACGAACGCTGGTCGGTAACGCCGTTTGCGGAATTTTTCAATTTGTTCAACCGCAACAATCCCGGCGCCTTCTTTATCACGGACATTTCCGCGCTGCCCCTGCCCGTAAATAATCCGGCAAACATAACCGCGTTTTGCCTGAACCCTACGTGCACGCAAACGCAACCGATCACTAGCCTAAGTCAACTTCGTCACCCAGCCGGGGCCCTGGGAGATTTCTTCGGCCCGGGCACAACGGTGGGCATTCCCTTCGCCGCGCAACTGGGAGTGAAGCTCACGTTCTGATATAGCCGCGACGCCGCTGCGCCTCTGCCCGGGTACCTGTACAATGGAAGGCGGAAGGATAAAAGGATCACTTTTTCGCCATGTTTGAGAACCTGACAGAGCGGCTGCAACGAACATTCAAGAACCTGCGCGGGCAGGGAAAGCTCAGCGAGGAGCACCTGGACGCCGCCCTGGCGGAAATTCGCGAGGCGCTGCTCGAAGGCGACGTCAACGTCGGCGTGACGGATGAACTGCTGGCGAATATCCGCGCGAAGGCGCTGGGCTCGGAAGTGATGCTGCAGCTTTCCCCGGACCAGCAGGTCGTGAAGATCGTTCGCGATGAACTGCTGAATCTGCTGGGCAAGCATGCCAAGCCGCTGTTTGCGTCGCGGCCACCTTCGGTGTGGATGATTGTTGGGCTACAAGGTTCTGGCAAGACCACCACAACCGGCAAACTGGCGAAATGGCTTTCGCAGCACGGGCACCGGCCCATCGTGGTTTCGACCGACGTGTATCGCCCCGCAGCGCGGGAACAGTTGAGCCAGGTGGCCAAGGCGATCGGCATTTCGCTTTGGCCGGGAACGGGAACGGACAAACCATTGGAAATCGTGCGCGGCGCGATTAAGGAAGCGAAGCTCTCGGCAAGCGACGTGATTCTGGTGGACACGGCCGGGCGGCTGCACATCGACGATGAGCTGATGAAAGAACTCTCCACGCTAAAAAAGGAGCTGCAGCCGAGCGAAATGCTGTTCATCGCCGATGCCATGATCGGGCAGGACGCGGTGAGATCGGCCGGCGAATTTCACAAGCGGCTGGGGCTGACGGGCGTGATCCTGACGAAACTGGACGGCGACGCAAGAGGCGGCGCGGCGCTTTCGATCAGTAAGGTCTCCGGCGCGCCGGTGAAGTTTGTGGGCCTGGGCGAAAAGTACGACGCGCTGGAGGGGTTTTATCCGGAGAGGATTGTCTCGCGCATCATGGGGATGGGAGACATCCTTTCGCTAATTGAACGGGCGGAATCGGCGTTTGACAAAAAGTCCGCGGTGGAGCTCGAGCGCAAGCTGCGCAAGGAAGAGTTCACGCTGGAGGATTTCCGCGACCAATTGAAGCAGATTCGTAAGATGGGCCCGCTGGAGCAGATCGTGGACATGCTCCCCAAAGTCGGGCCGCTGCAGAATTTGCCGAAGGATGCGTCGGTGGACGAGAACAAACTGAAGCAGATCGAGGCGATCATCAACTCGATGACCAACGAGGAGCGCCGGGACCACAACGTGATCGATGGCAAGCGGCGCAAGCGCATCGCCAAGGGCAGCGGCACCACGGTGCAGGACGTGAATCAAGTCATCAAGCAATACCTGCAGATGCGCACGATGATGAAGCAGTACGGCGCGATGGCCGCGCGCGCCAGGATGAAGGGCCTGGGCAAACTGGCGGGGCTGGGCTGAGGGTTAGGCCTGCTTCCTTCGGCTCTCCAACGACAAAAAGGGGGACCTGACAGAGCGCGATGTGCCGCGAGAAAGGCGGCAGCCGGCTGAGAATTGTATTATAATATCTATGGGTATAGAGGTGGCCATGAGACTGAAATTGCGCGCCGTCGGGACATCCACTGGGGTCGTTTTACCGAAAGAGTTTCTGCATAGATTGAAAGTGCAAAAGGACGACCAACTATTTGCCGTCGAAACTCCGGAAGGGTATCTGCTCACCCCTTATGATCCTGACGTGGAACGGCAGCTTGCCATCGGCCGAAAAATCATGCGGAAGTATCGTGAAGCTTTCCGTGCCTTGGCCAAATGAGGGAGCCACACTGGATTAGCCGGCGCGCGCTGCTCCTCCTGCACGCGGAATCTTTGGCCGAGCATGGGGGCCTTCCCGGAATGCGTGACGAAGGGCTGCTGGATTCCGCACTGGCTCGTCCCCGCAATCACTTTGCGTACAAGAAGAAGTGCGACCTGGCCGATCTCGCCGCCGCATACGCATTTGGTCTTTCGCAAGATCATCCTTTCCGTGACGGCAACAAACGTGCCGCTTTTCTCGCCGCTGGGTTATTTCTCGGGCTGAACGGATTCGAATTGATTCCTGAGCAGGTGGCTGCCGTGCAGCTGTTTTTTGCATTGGCGAATGGGAAGTTAACGGAAAAGGAGCTCGCCGAATGGATTCGCCAGAACTCGGCACGAAGCCAGCGAGTAGGGCGTTAATGTGCGGCTGGCCGTAGCGCCAAATTGGCGATGCTCTCCGCCAGCGATTTAGGATCGAGGTCGGTGCGATTGCAGAGGATCACGATGGTCAGGCCGTCGGCGGCGAACCGCTGGATGACGGTGCGAAAGCCCATGGTGCTGCCGGTGTGCCACGTACGCGCGCGACCTTCATAAGGATCAAGAAACCAGCCGAAGCCATAGGAGACGGGCTTGCCGGGGGCGAGATTGTCGCCATCGGGCTGCGCGGGCCAATGAGGTTCCGAACCATCCGAAAGCCTCACGGGGGTGAATGCAGGGGCCATTTCTTTTTCGCTGAGTAAAGTATGTTTCTGCAGCGCGTCATCCCATTTTGCCAAGTCCGCAAGGTTGGAGTAGACACCTCCATCCCCAAGGGTCGCGGACGTGGAGCTCTGGTCTGTTTCTACAAGCCCACCGTTTTCTTTCGAATGGCCGAAGGCACGCTCCGTGATGTTGTTGATCCCCTTCTGGTAGACGATGGAATGATTCATGGCCGCGGGAGCGAAGATTCGTTTTTGCAGGAAGTCGCGGTACGGCATGCCGGAGGCTTTGGCGACGATGAGACCCAAAACTACGTAGCCGGAATTGCTGTAGGCCCAGCTCGTGCCGGGAGCAAATTCTCCGGACGTCTGTTTCTCGAGCAGGGAGAGGACCTCCGCGTCCTGAATCTGGTGTTTAGCGGACCAGATCGGTCCCCTGGCCTTTTCTTCCTTTTCCATCAAGTCTTCGTAATCAGGAAGACCGGCGGTATGGTTTAGCAAGTGGCGAATGGTGATGGGTTTCCCGTAGGCAGGAAAATCAAGGAATATGTCTGTCAGCCGATGGTCATAGTGAAGTTTCCCGTCGTGGACCAGGAGCATGATAGCCATGGCGGTGAATTGCTTGGTAAAGCTGGCGAGGCGAAAATTCGTTTGCGGGTCGATTTTCGTGCGAGTACGCAGTTCGCGCACGCCATACGCTTTTTCGAACAAAATCGTGCCGTCCCTCTTCACCAGTACCGCTGCTCCTGGTGTGTCGGGCTGAACGACGCCTGAGAAAATGGAGTCAATTTGGCTTGCCAGCATGCTGTCGGGCGAGGGCCTGGCAACCTGCATGCCTGCCACTGCAAGGAGTACGATAATAAGACCGGCGGTCAGAACGATGCGCACGCTTCCCCTCGGAATTTGGCCAGCATAGCACCACCGCTGGCATTTATCCGCATGTAACACATCTGAGATACTTGTCGTGACTCGTCCAGGATGGTTTATGACTCGCATTTCACTCGATGACCCGCGCTTCTACCTGAACCGCCACTTGCAGTGGATGGCGTTTAACCAACGGGTGCTAGAGGAAGCACGCGATCCGCACAATCCCTTGCTAGAACGGGTGAAGTTCCTGGCGATTACGGCGAATAACCTGGACGAATTCGTCGAAATCCGCGTCTCCGGCTTTCTACAAAAAATTGAGCATGGCTCACAGTCCATCAGTCCCGACGGACTTTCGACCACCGAGGAGCTCGACCATGTTTCCCAGGCCATGCACCAATTCGTTCGCGAACAATACAAATGCTGGAATGAAGAAATACTCCCGGCGTTGGCGAAGCACAAGATTCGAGTGCTGGCCGTCGATAAGTTAAGTGCCAAGGCGGCTCAATTTGCAAAAGAGTTTTACGAGCGGCGAGTCTATCCGATGCTGACGCCCGTCACCGTGGATCCCACGCACCCTTTCCCGCACGTGTTGAATAAGGCGCTGTGTATCGCGTACCTGTTGCGCCGGCGGAAGCATTCCGGTGAAAAGCCGGTGTTCGGCGTGGTGACTGTGCCGCGAGCCCTGCCGCGCCTGCTTCGCGTTCCCTCGGGGAACGGCGGGATTCATTTCGTGTTTTTGCAGGACATCATTTCCCAATATGCGGAGAAGCTGTACCGGGGATACGAACTTCTGGCGTCAGCAGCCTTCCGGATCACGCGGAACAGCAATTTGTATCTGGAAGAGGAAGAATCGCGGACGCTGCTCGAAGCCATCGACTCGCAAGTAGCGCAGCGCCGCAAGGGGGACGCGGTGCGGCTGGAAATCGAAGCGGACGCGCACCCGGAGATTATTTCGCGCCTGGTGTCCACGTTTGAGCTGGATGAAGCGCTGGTGTTTCGCGTGGCAGGGCCGGTCAATCTGCAACGGTTGTTCCATCTTTACGATGAGACGCCGCGTCCAGACCTGAAGTATCCGAAATTTGCGCCGCGGCAAGTGCACATCGGACACGACGCGGATTCAATGTTTGAGGTGCTGCGGCACCAGGATGTTCTGCTGCACCATCCTTACGATTCCTATGATCCGGTGGTGCACTTCCTCGAGACCGCGGCGCGCGACCCTCGGGTTCTTGCCATCAAACAGACGTTGTACCGTACGAGTTCCGATTCGCCGGTTGCCCAGGCGCTACTCGAGGCCGCGGGCAAGAAAGAAGTGACCGTGGTGGTGGAGCTAAAGGCCAGCTTTGACGAAGCCTCGAACATCCGCTGGGCGCGCAGCCTGGAAGATGCAGGCGTGCAGGTTTTTCATGGATTGGCAAACCTGAAGACACACGCGAAGCTGGCGCTGATCGCGCGGCAGGATCCGGACGGGAAAATCCGGCGCTACGCGCACCTGGGCACGGGCAATTACAATCCTTCGACGGCGCGGTTCTACAGTGACTTGAGCCTGTTCACCGCGGACAAGGCCATCATTTTGGCGGTGCACGACGTGTTTAATTACCTGACTGCGTATGCGGAGAAGGCCCATTACCGACCGCTCCTGGTGGCGCCGAAAGACATGGCTAAGACCATCATCGGGCAGATCGAGCGCGAAGCGCGGCACGCCCGCCGCGGGAGGCCGGCGCGGATCATCGCGAAGTGCAACGCGGTGGTGGACCCCCCGGTGATTCGCGCGCTTTACCGCGCCTCTCAGGCAGGTGTGGAGATCGACCTGATTGTTCGCGGACAATGCACCCTAGTGCCGTGTTTGCGCGGTGTCAGCAGCCGTATCCGCGTGAGGAGTATTGTTGGGCGATTCCTTGAGCACAGCCGCATATTCTATTTCGAGAATGGCGGCTCGCCGGAGGTGTTTCTGGGGAGCGCGGACTGGATGCCCAGGAACTTGTACGAGCGGGTCGAAGTGCTTTTCCCTTTGAAGGATGAAGCGCTGCGCGAGCGCATTTGCAAGGAGATTCTACCTGCGTATCTTGCGGACAACCGCAAGGCGCGCGTGCTTGGGCCCGATGGACAATACACTCATTTGCGTTGGGTTCGAGGCAAAAAAGGATTTTCGGCGCAGGAGCATCTGATGGAAGTGGCGAGCGGACTTGTAAACGGGTCGGGAAAGTCCCGGGAGAGCCAGCCCAAGGCACAGGCCGCTGAGCCAGGGATGGTCCCCGCAGAGCCCGCGCAAACTGTGGAGTTGGAAGTTCAGGATTCTTCAAATGCAACAGTATGACCTGGTGGTGATCGGGTCTGGCCCGGGTGGACAGCGGGCGGCGATCCAGGCTGCCAAAGCGGGAAAACGAGTCGCGGTGGTGGAAAAGCTGACGATGGTGGGTGGCGTGTCCTTCAACACCGGCACCATCCCCAGCAAGACCATGCGCGAGGCGGTGTTGCATCTTTCCGGCTTCTACGACCAGGCATTTTACGGGTCGAATTATCACGTAAAAGAAAACATCACCATGAACGATCTCAATTTTCGCGTGACCCGCGTGATTGAGAACGAGTCGGCAGTGCTGCAGGACCAGCTGAAACGAAATGGCGTGGACCTGTATCACGGAATCGGCTCTTTCACGGGCCGGCACAATATTCGGGTGGAAAACACGACCGGATTCAACGAACTGGAAGCCGAATTCGTGGTGATTGCCACGGGCACAAAACCTTCCGTAAATCCGAGAGTGGCCATTAATGGACGCAATATCGTCAACAGCGACCAGATCCTGAACATGCCGGCGATTCCCAAGACGCTAATTGTCGTAGGCGGTGGGGTAATTGGCGTGGAGTACGCCTGCATGTTCTCCACGTTGGGCGTGCGCGTGATCATCGTGGAGAAGCGGCCGCGATTGCTGGAATTTGCGGACGCGGAAATGGTGGAGGCACTGAGCTACCACATGCGTGACCGGCGGGCCACCATGCGGCTGAGCGAGGAAGTGGAAAGCGTGGAGGAATTGCCCGAAGGCAAAGTAGCGGCCAACCTGGTCAGCAAAAAACGCATTCTGGGTGACGCGTTGTTATATGCCGTCGGGCGGCAGGGGAACATCGACCTGCTGAACCTGGCGGCCGCGGGAGTAGAGGCGGATGACCGAGGCCGAATCAAGGTGGACGGGGAATACCGCACCGCGCAAAAGCACATTTTTGCGGTCGGCGACGTCATCGGATTCCCAAGCCTGGCGTCGGTTTCGATGGAACAGGGGCGCATTGCCTCCGCCAAAGCATTCCGGCTGCAGGCGGAATCAGACCCGGCGGGATACCCGTATGGGATTTATACCATTCCGCAGATTTCGTTTATTGGAAAGACGGAAGAGCAATTGACGGAACAGGACGTGCCTTACGAAGTAGGCGTGGCCTATTACCGTGAGATTGCGCGAGGCCAGATTAGCGGACACACCGACGGGCGCCTGAAGTTGCTATTTCACCGCGAAACGCTGGAATTGCTGGGCGTGCATATTTTTGGGGAAGATGCCGCGGAACTTCTGCACATTGGACAGGCCGTGCTGCTTCTGAAGGGCAAAATCACCTATTTCATACACACAGTGTTCAATTACCCGACGCTCGCGGAATGTTACAAGGCGGCGGCGTTTAACGGCATGAACCGCCTGAACTAGGAACGCAGACGGCGAATCGAAAAGCATTGTGGAGATTCGAGAGCCGTCAGGCGTCATTCTCCGCAGTTTCGGGCATCCTTGCGACGAACAGGCCGTAAACGAAGTTGCCAGTAGCATAGCCGGTGCGTATGGCCTGGAAGGCCTTGAGATAGGCGACAAAGTCGGCGCCGTACTTTGCGGCCAGGGCCCAGAAAGATTTGTCCTTAATAATGTGAACGGAGAGATCCCAGGTTTTAGCGCAGTTTGGATTGAGAACCTGGCGATGGACGATCTGAAGTCCGTTGGAAATCAGAGATTCGGCATACTCGTCCATTTCGTGAAGCTCGACAAACATGCCTTTCTCGATGGGCTCAATAAATTTCTTCTTTTCGCCGGGCGACAGATTTTCCTTCCGGAACCAGTCCGTCAGGGCAAAAGTTCCACCCGGCTTCAGTAATTTCGCTGCCGAAGCAAAGAACTTCCGTGCGTCCTGATAGTGAGAGATCGATTCCACCGACCAGAGAAGATCGAAGGGTTGCGAAAAGTGCATGGCTTCGGCGTCCATGAGCAGGAACTTGGCGTTTAAGTCGGCTTTAATAGCAGCACGGGTGGCCATTTCCACCTGAACGGGAGAAATGGTGATGCCGGTGGGGATGGCGCCGTGATTTCTCGCAAGATAAAGACTGCTGCCGCCGAAGCCGCAACCAATATCGAGAACGCGGGCGCCCGGCTCCACGCCGGCGAGACACACTAGATGTTCGATGAGCTGAGTTTGCGCGGTTTCCTTGGATTCATCGCCCCGGATCCAGTAGCCGTGGTGAATATGCTCGCCCCACAGGGAGTAGTAGTAGGGACTGACCACGTCATAGTGCTCGACGATTTTGTGCTTTTCGTTGAATCGAGACATGGTCCCCGCGCGTCCTCCAAACGAGTCCGGACGTGGATTCGGAGGTAGACGCGTATTTTACTCCCCAGAACGCAGATGTCCAACGGCTGAGGCTACAGAAGATGCAGTAGCGCGTCGGGGCATCGCGGCATATAATCGCGGCGCTTCATCATTGAAAACAAGTATGCGTTCGGGCCACCACGGCTGCATTTGTAAGGACTCTAGATGAAACTGAAGAATTCCTTTGGATCGATGGTCGTACTCGGGTGTCTTTGGAGCGCTGGGGCACTCCCGAAAGCTGCCGTGGCGCAGACACCACAGGCTCCGGCCAAGTACCCTGATTTCCCCAGCGAGACGCCGGCCAAGCTCGAGCCGGTGACCAGCAGCTTCGATTACGAGAAACGCGACGTGATGATTCCGATGCGCGACGGCGTGAAACTTCACACTGTGATCGTATTGCCGAAGGGCGCCAAGAACGCGCCCATCCTGCTGACCCGCACACCGTACAGCGCCACGGAACAGACCAGCCACACGGCCAGCTCACATCTCGGCCCGATCCTGAACGGTTATGACAACGCTACCGATGTGATTGTGGAGGATGGCTACATTCGCGTGGTGCAAGACATTCGCGGGAAATATGGATCCGAAGGCGATTACGTGATGACCCGGCCGCTGCACGGACCGCTCAACCCCACGCCAGTGGATCATGCGACGGACACCTACGACACCATCGACTGGCTGGTGAAAAATGTGCCGGAAAGCAACGGCAAGGTTGGAATTCTAGGCATTTCCTATGACGGCTTTCTGCCACTTATGGCGCTGGTGAATCCGCATCCCGCTTTGAAGGTGGCCGTGCCGATGAACCCGATGGTGGACGGTTGGAAAGGAGACGATTGGTTCCACAACGGCGCGTTCCGCCAGCAGAATATGCCGTACATCTATGAGCAGGAGGCCACGCGCACCAATGAGGCTAAATGGTGGACAAGCACATTTGATGACTACGACATGTACATGCGGGCGGTGTCCGCAGGCGAACTGGGACGGCAGCGCGGCCTGGAGCAAATGGGTTTCTGGCGCAAAATCCTGGAGCATCCGAGTTATGACGCCTTCTGGCAGCAACAGGCCATGGACCAAATCCTCGCCGCGCAACCGTTGAAGGTTCCGACCATGATCGTGGGAGGCCTTTGGGACCAGGAGGACATTTACGGTGCGACCGCGGTGTACAGAGCCCTTAAACCGAAGGACACGGGCAATGACAAGGTCTTCCTGGTGATGGGACCGTGGTTTCACGGACAGCAAATCGGCGAGGCCAGTTCGCTCGGCGCCTTGAAATTTGGGACCGACACCGCGTTGTATTTCCGGCAAGAAATCCTGCGGCCGTTTCTGGCGGAATATTTGAAGGATGGGGCGCCGAAAGGCGGCGTTGCCCGGGTGAACGCGTATGAAACGGGAACGAATGTGTGGCGGCGCTTGCCGGATTGGCCGGCGGGGTGCACAAGCGGTTGCACGATTCGGCCATCGCCGTTGTATCTCGCAGCTGGGCTGAAGTTGTCTAACTCCGCGTCAAAGGCAGGTGACACCCCGTTTGATGAATACATTTCCGATCCGGCCAAGCCAGTGCCGTTTCGCGCCCGCCCCAGTCAACCCGTGGGCTACAGCGAAGGATTTACCTGGACGCAATGGCTGGTGGATGACCAGCGAGAGGCGTCTGGCCGGCCGGACGTGCTGGTGTACGTCTCCGAAGTGTTGAGTGCGCCAGAGAAGATTAGCGGACAGCCGGTGGTAAATCTGGTGGCGTCGACCAGCGGGACAGATTCCGATTGGGTGGCGAAAGTAATTGATGTGTATCCCGACGAGGTGGCGGGGCAGCCGGCAATGGGAGGATACCAGCTCATGGTTTCGGCGGATATTTTCCGCGGGCGTTATCGCGAAAGCCTGGAGAATGCCAAGCCGATTGCCAGCGACAAGCCGCTGCTCTATCGCTTTGCCCTGCCGAATGCCAACCACGTATTTTTACCGGGCCATCGGATCATGGTGCAGATCCAGTCGAGTTGGTTCCCGCTGTACGACCGGAACCCGCAGACCTTTGTGCCAAATATTTTCTGGGCCAAACCACAGGACTATCGTAAAGCAGTGCAGCGCGTGTATCATGCTCCCGGTCAGGAAAGCTTTGTGGAGCTTCCGATTGTGGGAAAGCTGTAACGGTGCGCGAAAAAGGGGATTTCTGCAGCGCTTGGCTAAGCAAGCAAGAAATTAGGAAAGTTTGCCGGGGGAGAGCGAGTCACGCTAGAATAGGAAGCCTTTAGGAGGGCGTACTTTAGTGCTGACAATCCGTTTGGCCAGAATTGGCAAGAAGAAGAAGCCGTACTACCGCGTGGTGGTAATCGAGAGAACGCGAGCCCGGGATGGGCGTGTGCGCGAAGCGGTGGGAACGTATGATCCGCTGAAAAAGCCCGCGGAGATCAAGTTGGATTCCGAACGCATCAAGTATTGGCTCGGCGTAGGAGCACAGCCGAGCGACACGGTTCGAAGTTTCATAAAGTTGCAAAAGATCGCGTAAATACATATACATAAAGAGATTCAAGATCAAGCTCATGTTCTTCGGTTCAGGTCCCAATGGCCGACGATAGTGACGCACCCTCTGGCGGATAGGGGGAGGGTGGGTTGGAGTAGCTCTACAAGCTCAAGGCACGCTCAGGGGGCCCTATGAAAGAACTCGTCGAAGACATTGCTCGCGCTCTGGTTGATCGTCCGGAAGGCGTACAGGTGAGGGCCGTGGAAGGGTCCCAAGTCACCGTCCTGGAGTTGCGGGTCCACCCGGAAGATTTGGGCAAAGTGATCGGGCGGCAAGGCCGCACGGCGAAAGCGATTCGAACGTTGCTGGGTGCCGCCGGGATGAAGCTCCACAAGCGGTTTACACTTGAGATTCTGGAAGATTGAACGACCCCCGCGAACCAACCCGGCGCTGGGTGCAAGTGGCTCGAGTTTTACGGCCTCGCGGCAACAAAGGGGAAGTCGTTGCGGAGTTGCTGACGGATTTTCCAGCCCGTTTTTTCACCCTCAAACAAGTTTATCTGCGCAAAGATAACGGCGAGCCCCAGTCCGCCGGATTACAGCATTTCTGGTTGGACCGGAATCATCCTGGGATGGGTGTATTTCATTTTGCTGGACGCATGACGATATCCGAGGCGGAGCAGCTGCGAGGCTACGACGTGCTGCTGCCGTTCGAGGAGCGCGTGGAATTGCCGGCGGGGCAGTATTTTGTGACCGATTTGATTGGATGCGCGGTGTTTGAGTTGCCGGTCGGTGCGACGAAATTGTCGTCCCCTCCATGTTCGATGGAAGAAGCCCCGCGAGTCCTGGGCACGGTGCGCGATGTGTTTTTCCCGGGCGAAGGCGTGGCGGGAACGCCGCTTCTGCAGGTGGAAACGGCAAGCGGCGAGATGTTGGTGCCGCTGGCGGAAGATATTTGCACCCGGATCGATGTGGCCGCGCGGCGAATTGAGGTCACGCTGCCGGAAGGCCTGAGCGACGTAAACGCCTCGGAGTAATCGCGTGTTTTGGCGGCTGATTAAGACCGCTATCTTCACCGTGCTTGTGCCGGGAACCGCGGGCATGACAGCAGCCCCCCTCCTTCATTACACTGCCAACAATGCGATTTGACCTGATTACCATTTTCCCGGAATTCTTCGTCGGGCCACTGGACCACGGGATTGTGCGCCGCGCGAAAGAAGCGGGCATCGCGCAAATTCACGTGCAGGATTTGCGCGAGTTCACCAAGGACCGCCACCGCACCGTGGACGACCGTCCGTTTGGCGGCGGCGAAGGGATGGTGCTGAAACCGGAGCCGCTGTTTGAGGCCGTGGAGAAGCTGCTGGGACATAGCGTGGGGGATGCGGGGGGAAAAATTGCCGCAGAGGCGGGAACCGCGGTTCTTCTAATGTCCGCGGCGGGGCGGCTGTTCACACAAAAGACGGCGCGTCGATATGCGCGGCTGGAGCGGCTGATACTGATTTGTGGGCGCTATGAAGGCGTGGACGAGCGCGTGGCGGAACATCTGGCGACGGAAGAGATTTGCGTGGGAGACTACGTGCTGAGCGGCGGAGAACTCCCGGCGACGATTGTGGTGGATGCGGTGACGCGCCTGCTGCCGGGAGCGTTAGGCAACGAGGCATCCACGCAGAATGAGTCGTTCAGCGAGTCTGAGGAGGGGATGAAGAAGATCGCGGGGAGGCCGGGGCCACTCCTGGACTTCGCGCACTACACCCGGCCGGCAGAGTATCGCGGCTGGAAGGTGCCGGAGGTATTGATTCGAGGGAATCATGCCGAAGTCGCGAAGTGGCGCCGCCAGAAGGCCTTGGAAAAGACAAGGCGGAATCGGCCGGAATTGTTGGGAGAAAACGGCTAGGCAAAGCGGGCACGCTTGGCTATAATATCAGTTTGCCTTAGAAGTGCTGGCCCCGCCTGAGTGGGTCTGCAGGGAATACAGAAAATGAACCCGGTAATTCGTAAGTTGCATGAAGCGCAATTGCGCAAGGACCTTCCTGAGTTCCGCCCCGGCGATTCCGTCCGTGTGAACGTGCGTCTGCTGGAAGGCGAAGGCGAAAAGGTGAAGGAACGCATCCAGGCGTTTGAGGGTGTGGTGATTTCGAAGAAGGGACGCGCGAGCAGCGCGTCGTTTACCGTGCGCCGGGTCAGCTTCGGCACCGGCGTGGAGCGCATTTTTCCGCTGCATTCGCCGTCGATTTCTTCGATTGAGGTGGTCAGCAAGGGTAACGTGCGCCGCGCCCGCCTGTATTATCTCCGCGAATTGCGGGGCAAAGCCGCTCGCATCAAGCGGGCAGCGCGGGAAGAAGCCGAAGCGCCGGTCACAACCGCAAACGCTTAAAAAGGTTTCCTCAGCCAGCGCCAATTCATCTCGTAGGCGCGACCTTCCCACAATCTAGGAGGGCACGGTCTTCCGAAGCCTCGATATAAGTTTGAGCAAATCTGGGCGGTTCTTTGCGGAAAGCAGCCAGGCCGGCAAATTGAAAGGCATATTTTGGTTGGTCATCCCACGCTCTTTAAATTTCATTTCCCCTTGGCTGAAGCTGAAAACAGGTCGCTCCCGTAAAGTGGCTTGAATCACTCTCTCCAGGTGAGCAAGATGTTCCCCGTTAAGCGCCAGAAAATACTTCGCCGCGAAAATCTGCTCTAAGCCAGAGGGGTAATTCGATGTAGCGCCTTCTGTGATCCGAACTGAAAGGAACAGAATACACCGCGCCACAGTTGCCGCATTTGCACTCACCTTCACTCACGGATTGCCCGGCGGTCATGGAAGCAAGTCCCAAGCATCCGGAACACTTTACCCACCACGGTGTAAAGGTCTGCAAGCTGATAACGTCTTTTGGTGCCAGCCGACTGGGTTCTGAACTCGGCTTTCGGCGGCTCATAGAGCAAGTATACAATCGTGTTGATTTGGAAATCGAGAGGCACAGGCATGAAATGGCGGATGAGAATTTGGCGGAACTTGTATGTTCTTCCGTTGCTGCTTTGCGCAGTGTGCGTGAACGCTGCGAGGGCACAGGAAACAAACGTGGCAAGGACACCGCCCATGGGTTGGAACAGTTGGGACGCGTACGGCGAGACCGTAAAGGAAAGCGATATTCGCGCGACCGCGGAGTGGATGTCGAAGAATCTGAAGGCCTATGGCTGGGAATACGTGATTGTGGATGAGGGCTGGTACGTAAGGAATCATTCCACGAGCAGCAACGCACAAAACCTCGACTTCAGCCTGGATGAGGGGGGGCGCTACACTCCGACGGTAAATACCATCCCTTCCGCGGCGAATGATGCGGGATTCCGGCCGCTGGCCGAGTACATTCACGGGCTGGGTTTGAAATTCGGATTGCACATCCTGCGCGGAATTCCCAGGGAGGCTGTTCGGAAGAATCTGCCCATTCGAGGTTCCGAATTCCATGCTAGCGATGCCGCGGACACCCGGGACATGTGTCCCTGGAACGCGTACAACTATGGGATGGATACAAAGAAACCAGCGGCACAGGCCTACTACGATTCCCTGGCGCGGCAATTCGCGGAGTGGCAAGTGGATTATGTGAAGGTGGATTGCATCTCCAGCCACCCTTACAAGGGAGAGGAGATTCGCCTCCTGAGCCAGGCGTTGAAGAAGACCGGTCGGCCGATAGTGCTCAGCCTGTCGCCAGGGCCCGCGCCCATCGCGAAAGCAGACGAGATGGCGAAGTACGCGCAGATGTGGCGCATTTCGGATGATGAATGGGACGTTTGGCAAAGTAGCGAGAATTTTCCCCAGGGTGTAAACAATCAATTTGAACGAGCGGCAGAATGGGCCGTCCACTCGCGGCCGGGAAACTGGCCGGATGCGGATATGCTGGCCATTGGGCGGCTCGAGCCCGCACCGGGTTGGGGCGCGCCGCGAGCAACACGTCTGACGAAGGACGAGCAGCGCACACTGCTGACGCTCTGGGCGATGTTTCGTTCACCGCTGATCATGGGCGGGAATTTGCTGCTATGTGACGAGTGGACAAAATCGTTGCTCACGAACGCCGAACTCATCGCCGTGGATCAGCGTTCCACCGGCAATCACGCAGTCGAGACCACCACGAAGTCGGCGGTCTGGGTGGCGCAGCAGGAAGCCGCAGGTAGCTACTATGTCGCGGTGTTCAATCGCAGCGACGGGCCCCAGACTATGCGGTACACCTGGAAAGAGCTGGGGCTGAAAGAGACGGGCTATGCGCTGCGGGATCTGTGGGATCACAAGGACTTGGGACGAGCTAGTTCGATCGAAGTGACGCTACCGGCGCACGCCTCAGTTTTGTATGCCGTCCGTCCGCAAGCAAGGCCTTGAGTTCACTACCCACGCAGTGCGCGGCCCAAATCCTCTTGTAATGTTTCAGGCGTCGCGTCAAACATCTGTACTTTTGTCACCCTGTAATTCGGTAGCAAACGTACGGTCGAGTGCTCGGGCTCCACGCGGTTGCCAATCACTTCGATTCGAATGGGCTTCTTGGTATCGGACCGGCGATAAAGACGAAAAGACTTGTTTGGGAACGAGGCGTACTCCAAAAGCCACTGGCCAACGAGCAGCAGTGCCTTCCCATCGTCTACAAAAAAACACGACGCCGGCCCATTGCTGCCCAAATGTTCGACATCCAACACACGAGACGCCGAAACGTCAAAGACTTCAACTGCCGTGGAATCGTTCGAATCTTGCCGCCGCTTCACCTCTCGGAAGAAGCTGAGGTTTAAAAAAAGCGAAGCGAGGAAGGCCGAGGGCGACAACACGGGCAGCCAACAGGGATCGCCACAGGAAATAGACGCCACAGAACAGAAATACAGCCACCGGAAGGGATGTTCCAACGAGATTGCGCCAAAAAGTACCGCGCGAGTGGGTGCGCGCTTGCAGGTCAAGGTCATTCGCCGCCCGGTGGTATATCTTGAACACAACAACGGTATTTGCAAGGTACTCGTACCTGTCTATAGATAATGGCAAGATCGTGCCCTGGTATGCCACCCCGTCAAGAAGGCAGGATAGAGGTTCCTCGGCGCTAGCTTAATGCTGTCGAAGTTGAAAGTACGCGTGGTAGACTGCCCATGTTAACTCTACGCATGAGCCGACTCTGCTCTTCCCGTTTCGAGCGAGCGGCGCGGAAGCTCGGCTGGACGCGCATTGCGGGTCTCGATGAAGCCGGCCGTGGCGCGCTGTTCGGTCCGGTTGTCGCCGCGGCGGTCATTCTCAATCCAAAACGGAGAATCGTCGGTCTGGACGACTCCAAGAAGCTGACGGCGGAGCGGCGAACGGAGTTGGCCGACCGCATTCGACAATATGCCGTGGCTTGGGCGGTGGCGGAGATCGATGCGCAGCGCATCGACGCCTGGAATATTTACCAAGCCAGCCGCCAGGCGATGACTGCGGCCCTTCTGCAGCTTTCCATCCAGCCGGATTACCTGCTGATTGATGCGATGCAGCTCGATGTTTTGGTCGAGCAGAAATCACTGATTAAAGGCGATGCCAGAAGCGTCTCGATCGCCGCCGCATCGATCCTGGCAAAGACGCACCGAGACGCGCGGATGGAGGAATGGGACGTGGTGTACCCGCTATACGGCTTGGCGCGGCACAAGGGCTACGCCACACCCGATCATTTGGAGGCTCTGCGGCTCCACGGGCCAACGCCGCTGCACCGGCATTCCTTCGCCCCGGTGCGCGACGCGGGCTGCTGGGCGGCAGGAGCGGTGCAAGAAGCGCTGCCCCTGGGAATCTGGCCGCGAAGCGATTGAGTGCCGTATTTTTGGACCCCACTCCCCTTAAGTTTTGTTACGAACGTTGTATGCGGCGGGCAGCGAGTCTCAAAGAGAGATGCATCCGCCTTTCGCCAGTTGTTCGCCATATAGTTTCGTATCTGCTACGGGGATAACTGCCTGCTCACAATCATCCCCGCTCTGATTGACGCCCCACCCCACGGGGCGTAGCGTGAAAATGGTAGGGTGCAGAAGTCTCCGCGCCCGCACTGCGTCCAGGAGAAAGTCGCGACAGCTGTCGTTCATAGCGCATGGCTTATAACAAGAGCAAGTTCGTCGAAGCCGCACAGAAGCTGCTGAACCAGGGGAAGGTGGCGCAGGCCATCGCCGAATATCAGCAGATCCTGAAGTATGAGCCCCGGGATCAAGTCACGCTGATGACCATTGGCGAGTTGTATATCCGCCAGGGCGAGACCATCCAGGCGATCGACTACTTTGAGCGCCTTGCGCAACTGTTCGTCAGCGACGGATTTCTGACCAAGGCGATTGCTGTTTACAAAAGAATTGCCAAATTGGCCCCGGAAGAGATCCGGCCCCTTGAGAAGCTTGCGGACTTGTACGTTCAGCAAGGCGTGATGAGCGAGGCTCGGCCCCTGTTCCTGCAGTTGGCGGAACTTCACCTGAAGAATAACAAGCGACCGGAAGCGGTGGCGCTGCTGAAAAAATTGCTGTCCGCGGAGCCGGACAACCTGCGCATTCAGATCCGGCTGGCGGATTTGTATCATGCCATGGGTCAGTCCGGGGAAGCGCTGGAGACGTACATCTCCGCGGCGCAGCGGGCGCTGGCGCGCGGCGACCACGCGGAATGCGAGAAGCTGGCGGACAAGGCGCTGCAAATCAACCCCCAGCAGCTCGATGCGATGATTGTGAAGGCCCGCGCCTTTTCGACAACGGGCAATGTCGCGCGCGCGGCGGAAATCCTGGAGCACGTGCCGGACCTGGAAAAGGGTGGCGAGCCGGCCGAGTTGCTGCTGGACTTGTACTTGAAGAGTTCGAAATGGGATGAAGCGACGGCACTGGCACTGAAGATTTTCTCGTCGGATGAAAAGAACTTCGGCGCCACGCAGAAGACAACGGAGGCCCTCTTGGAAGCGGGACAGGCGGAGCGGGCCATGAGCCTGCTCTCCCGAATTCGTATTCCGATGATCGACGCCGGGGAACACGAAGGCGTAGCGCACCTCCTAGCTGAGCTGGCCACGCGGCTGCCAGGAAGGCTGGAGCCGCTGGAGTGGCTGGTGGACACCTTTGGAAGGACCAGCGACTCATTCCGCCTGCCCGATGCCCTGGCCCATTTGGGCGATGCACTGGTGGCCGCGGGCAAGCTGGACCGCGCCAAGGATATTTATCAGCAGTTGGTAGACCGCGAACCGGAGAGCGAAGCAGCCAAGCGCAAGCTGAAGGATGTACTGAAGAAACTGGGGTTGCTGACCGAAGAACCAGCGCCGGTGGCGGACGTGGTGATTGTAACCGATGATTTGCAGACGGACCTGGCAAAGGCGCCGGCCCCGAAGGTACGGCCCCCCTTCGGAGAGGAAGCGGCCTTAGTGGCGGCGCAAGCCTCAGCGGGAGGGCTGAAAGAGCCTGAGATCGACGAAGAGACGCAAAAATTTATCGCCCAGTCTCTGACGGATGTGGATCTATTCGCCAGCTACGGGTTAACGCAGAAGGCTATCGGGCTGCTTGAAGCGATTCTGCGGCGCGCGCCAACGCACACGCCAACACTGGAAAAACTGCTGGACTTCGTGCTGGGCGCAGGCGACGACCGCCGTACGGCGGAACTCGCCGCGCAACTCGAGCATATCCACGCGAAACGCGGCGACGCGCGGAGCAGTGAGCGGTTTGGAGAACTGCGGCGGCGCTTCCAGCGCGCGGCGGGTCTGACCGATGAGGAAATCGCAGCAGCAGTAGCAGCGGCGATGCCGCAAGCTGTGGAAACCGTTCCAGTAGTGGAAATGCCTGTGGATGAGGTCGCTGCCGGAACGGTTGAGGTTTCAGCGGTCCCAGCCGAGACTGCTGCCCAGGCGGAGGAATGGCCACAGCCGCATGGCGCGGAAGAGATTCCGGAAATTGTGACGGTGGAGCCGGTACCTTCAGAAGGCACAGCGGAGCCGGCCCTAGCCTCTGCGGGAGAGGAGGTGGACCTCTCGACGGAGTGGGCATCTCTCCTGGATGAAACTCGGGAACCCCAGCCCTCGGCAGTGACTCCCCTGAATGCTGGCACGCCTACGGAACCGCAGGCGGAAGAATCTCTGTTACCGGAATTGACGCTGGAAGAGGGAAAGCCGGCGGAGGCGCTTGCGGAAGCGATCCCAGCGGAAGCTCTGGTGCCGGCCTATGAAGAAACGGGTCACCCGGAGTTTCAGGTTCCTGAGGAAGCAATGGATCCGGAGTCGTGGAGCGGCCAGGTCGCGGAGCTATCCGCGGAAATTTCCGCGCCCGCGCAAGATGCCCAACCCATGGACGCGGGGGTCGAGGAGCACGCCACACCCGCTCTTTTGCCGGATGAGGAACCAACCGCGCTCCCCATTCCTGCCCATCCCGAAGTGGCTGCGGAAGGGCACGAGCCTGCGCTGGAATTGCCGCAAGGCGCATTGCCAGTGGCGCCGCCTCCACAACCAGAGCTTGAACTCGATCAGGAATTTGAATTGGTGCTGGAGCCAGAAGCGGTGGTGCCGCCGCACGAAATGCTGTTGCAGGTGCCCCCAGCAACGGGCTCGGAGGCGGACGAAACTGCCGTACCTAGTGAGGCCGCTGAATTAAATCGAGAGCAAACTCCGGCGCCAGTCCACGAAACTCCATTAGCGTCCGACCAGTTCCTCACGGAACTTGCCAAGGAGATTGATGACCTGGGTCTGGACGCACTGACGCCGACAATGTCGCAGCCGAACGAGGCGGCACAGGAATCAGCGAAGGAGCCGGTTGGATTGAACGCCGAATCCGGGCCATTGAAGGAAGTGTTCGACGAGTTCCGCGCGGAACTAGGCGAGATGGGCCTGGAGGATGAAGACCTGGAAACGCACTACAACCTGGGAATAGCGTTTCGGGAAATGGGCCTGCTGGAAGAGGCTATTGGAGAATTCCAGAAAGTCGCCAAGGCCAATGATCGCGGGAAGGCGTTCCGTTACGCGATGCAGTGCAGCACGCTTCTGGGACTGGCGTTCATGGAAAAAGGCCAGCCGGACATCGCGGCGATCTGGTACGAGAGAGCATTAACCACGCCGGGCCTCGATTCGGAAAGTAAACTGGCATTGCGGTATGATTTGGGAGTGGCGCAGGAATCGGCTGGCGATCTGGAATCGGCACTCAAGAGTTTCTCTCAGGTATACGCGGTCAACATCGATTATCGCGACGTGGCGGAACGGATTGCCTCGCTTCCAAAACCAGCCCGCTGACCAAGCGCCACGCTCAACCAGGGTTTCTCCAAGGGACAATGAACCGGATATTGCGTGCTTTGACTGTCGTGCTTTTGTTTGAGATGGGCGCGCTGTTGCTGTACCTGCCGTGGTCCACGTTCTGGGAGCAAAACTACTTCCTGAGCCATTTTCCCTGGCTAATGCGGATCATCCTGCACCCTTCCCTGCGCGGGATGGTAAGCGGCCTCGGTGTCTTGGATATTTTCGTGGCTTTTGGATTGTTCAATCCGCGAACGGCGCCAGTCCATGTCCCTCCCCCCTCAAATTCGTAAGATGAAACTTTGTTACGTGACGGACCGAAAAGCGCTGGCCGGGTCCGCCGAAGAACAAATCCGTTCATTATTGGAAAAAATAGAAAGTGCCGCGAAAGCGGGCGTGGACTGGATCCAGGTCCGGGAGAAGGATCTCTCCGGGCGGGCGTTGGCGGCACTGGTCGGCGAAGTGCTCCCACGTGTTCCGCGCACTTGCCGCGTGCTGATCAATGACCGGCTGGACCTCGCATGCAGCGTGAGAGCAGGTGGTGTGCACTTGGGGGGAAAGGGTCTGCCTGCGGACGAAGCAAAGCGCTTCGTGAGGGAGCGGAAATTGGCTGGTGAATTTCTTGTAGGAGTTTCGGCGCACTCGGTCGAAGCGGCGCGGCGGGCAGAGCAAGAGGGGGGAGACTACGTGATTTTCGGGCCAGTCTACGAGACACCTTCTAAAATCGCGTTTGGCCTGCCACAGGGAGTAGACAGGCTCGCGGAAGTATGCCGGAGCGTGGCCGTTCCGGTCTTTGCGATTGGCGGGATCACGATGGAAAACGTGCGCGATTGCGGTGCCGCTGGAGCCGCGGGGATTGCAGCCATCCGATTGTTCCAAGATGCAACCGACGTGGCTGCGGTGGTGCGGGCCCTGCGCGAGGTTTGAGCAGAATCGCGCGAGTAGCCTTAACGTTCCTGAAGACGCCGGAGAAGGCGAATCTGGCCGGCATGGTAGACATCGTGAAAAGCGATGCCGTAAAGCATGCGAAGCTGTTTTTCCGGGCGGGGCGATGGGAGTGCCTTACGAATTGTCTGCAGCAAAGCACGATGCTCGTTTTCAAGAATGCCGCGATCCGCGCGCCACGCGGCTTCGGTGTCTTTTCCCTTCTCTGGACGCGCGAAAAAGTTGCTCCCTTTTAACACAAACGAACCACGCTTGCCGCCTTCTAGCCGGCGGCGCACCGCGTACTTCCAATACGCGGCGTGAAGGCTCTCTTCCCAGATGTTGTGGCGGTTCGGTGCCGGACGCCACGCGGCCTGTTTTGCCGTGACACCCTTCAGGGACTGCCACAAGTTCGGGCCGTGCCAGGTTTTCTTGGTGAATGCTTCGTCGAGCAGAGCGAGGATGATTTCTTGGTTACTCACTAGCGCCTCCAGCGAAACGGTGATGAAATTCTACCGCAGCTAACGACATGAAGGATTTGGATGCCTGCAAAGCTCCAAGGATCATGCACTTATTCCAACAAGGTACAAAGTTGGCCTTGGGTTGCGAAGGAGTGGCGACGCCCAGTTGCAAATTAGTTGCATTTAATATCGGACTGATTTAGTCTGATTACATGCGCCAATGTGACCTTAACCGTTTCATTTTGTTCCTTCTACGACTCCCTTCTTTCCTTCTGCTCCTACTCGCCATTTCTCTCGTCGGCGGTCCAATGCGCGCCCAGGAGAATCCTTACATTGTGGCCTACGACCACAATCTGGAAGAACCCGGCAGCCTGGAAATCGAATACTTTTCGACCTTTGGCACCCAGCGAGGCGGCCCTGATTTTCACTCCTTCTGGAGCGAGTTCGAGTATGGCGCCACGGCATGGTGGACGACGGAGCTGTATCTGACCGGTCAGACGACCTTCGATCAGAGCACGGTCTTTAGTGGAGTTCGTTGGGAGAACCGCATACGCCCGCTCAAGAACGAGCATTTCATAAACCCTGTGCTGTACCTGGAATTTGAGAACAAGAATGGCGCCGACAAGACCATGAAAGAGGTCGAAGGGCACGACGTGGAATCGGACTATCTGGCGCCCAACGGAATCGCGCGCCGCGAGAAGGCCCGTGAGTTGGAGTTCAAGCTGATCCTATCGAAGAACTACAAGGGCTGGAATTTCACGCAGAACACCATTGCGTCGAAAAATCTGACCAACGTTCCCTGGGAATTTGGATACGCGCTCGCGGCCAGCCGCCCGTTGACGCTAAAAGGAGCGGCGCATCGCTGCACCTTCTGCCCGCAACATTTCATCGCCGGCGTGGAGATGTATGGCGGATTGGGAGACCGATACAGCTTTGGCTTGCATGACACTTCCCATTACCTGGCGCCAGGACTGGCCTGGAATCTGCCGTCGGGCTGGACATTCAAAATTGAGCCCACCGTCGGACTGAATGACCAGAGCCACCAGTTCTTGTTGCGCTGGGGAGTCTCGTACGAGATATCGGGATTCGGGAAGAAGCTTGGCGGCTTGTTCAAGGGGCGGGAGTGATGAGAGTAACGACGTTCGTAGGGATCAGTTTTCTAGTGTTTGCCAGCCTGGTGCTTTCGGGAAAGGCACAAGAGGGAGGCAAGCCCAAGGATCAGAAGTCCGTATACGCTGAACTCGAGAAAATCCCCGAAAAATACCGCGCGAAAGAGAATCCCCTGGCGCGGGACCCAGAAGCGACGGCGGCCGGTGGCGTCCTGTTTGAAGAGCATTGCCAGGAATGCCACGGGAAAGAAGCACTTGGAGGGAAGAAGGCGCCCAGCCTGAGAGTGCCCGAGGTGCAACAAGCCACGCCTGGCGCGTTGTACTACATCCTGAGCAATGGCGTGGTCCGTAAAGGGATGCCGGTGTGGTCCAAGCTGCCCGAACCGCAGCGCTGGCAACTGGTGAGTTACCTCAAGTCGTTGGGTGTGGCTTCCGCGGAAGCGCCCCATCCAGGCAAACCTTAGACTAAGATTCGCTGGCTCGCCGGCCGAGCACGCAGATCGCAGGCGCGGGTTCGAGGGGCAGTTCTTCCGTGCGAACATCCACGAATCCGGCGGCCTGGGCGTGGCGTGCGATCTCTTCCGCCATTCTTAAGGCGTCGACGCGCGTCGGATTGCGGCCTCGAGGTTGATAGGTAGTCGCGACGAGGCCGCCCGGCGCCGTGACGGCAAAGAGCGCGCGAAAGGCGGCGGGCCTGTCGGCGATGAATTGAATGATGTTGACGGAAAAGAGGCGGTCGAAGAGGTGATCGAAGGGCGGCAGGGACTCCAGGCTGCCCAATCGCAATTCGAGCCGGCCTTGCCCCAGCGCCGCCGCGTTCCGCTTTGCCGATTGATCCAGCATAGTTTGCGAATGATCGGCGCCAAGGACATGCGTGGCGCCCGCGCCCAAGACGTCCTTCAAGCCAACACCCGGTCCGCAGCCGATTTCGAGCACGTTCTGGCCGGGCTGGATTTCGAGCAGGCGGACGGTCCAGGCGTTGCGTCGAACATTGGAGGGGCGCGTGGCCAGGATCCAGCCGACAAAGCGGCCGAACAGGCCGCTGGGCTTCTTGCATTGCTGGACCACGCGATCGTAAAGCGACACGGCCATTGTTGACAATCAGGTTATCCAATGGAGCATGATGACAAGTCATTGTCAAATCAGGCGAAAAATGGATGAAACGGGGACGCGAACAGCTTTTCGTATCGGGCGGTCAAAGAGTGAGCGAGCTTCATTTCGCGCTAGTCTAGTTCCCCGTCGGCGACAGTTTTGCCGCGTCGTTGAGGATCATCGCAAGGCGAACACCCGCCCGGGCGAGCTGTTCCTGAATTACGGGTGCGGCGGCTTCCTGATAGGACTGGCCGATATACAGGTGTAATTGCATCATGCGCTCGCCAATATTGTCCGCGTCCGCGCAAGACCGGATTGGAACGGGCGACTCAGTAGGAATCTTGGGGGTCAGTTCGCCGTAAACAACGGATTCGGCGAGGCTGTGGCTCTCCCAAGCCCACTCGTCGAGGTGAATCCCCGCGTTCTGCCACGTGCTGAAGTCCGAGGCGAAGAGTTGCGCGAGAAAGTCAGCGTACTCGGAGGGGTCGGCGCCTTCCATATCGCGTTCGAGGATCGCGGTGTCCCAAAGAGAGTGGAGGTTGGGTGTATAGGAATTATGTTGCTCGTGAGGGCGGCGGCGGAAGTAGCGCACCGGGTCACAATTGCCGCCCTGGTCGTTATTGGTCATGGCGTGCAAAGGCATGTGGAGGTCGCCGACAAGATGAATAAGATAGCGCAAGGCATCGGCGCGTTTGCGCGGGTCGGCATTCTTGTCCTTCAGAATCACAAGTTGATCCGCAATCGCCTTGGTGACGCAGCCGCCGCTTCCGCAGAACGGCTCGATGGGTCCGCGCGGCGCGCCGCGTGGGATGTCAATGTAATGCCAGGGGCCGTTCTTGAGATCGCTGCGGGCATCGTCGGGCCACGTGGAAGCATCAACCAATAAATCGCGATTGGCATTCCCACAGTAGCGCTTGAGCTGCGGATCAACGGGATTCTCCGCCAGAAGTTTCTCGATGAATTGGCGCGCCTCTGGCGTGAGCTGCTTTTCTGCAATCAAGGCAACGGTTTGATGCCCCTTGCAGCCCCAGGCCGAAGCCGAAGACGGTGCAAAAAGGAGAGCGAAGCAGAGGGCCAAGAGCGACGCAGTGCGAATGCGAAATGTTGTCATGGGGGGCTCCAGGGAAAGTTGAAATGAGGAAATCGTTCAAGCGCTGAGCCAGCGCGCTACTGGCTTCCAGGATTCCGTGTGGTCGCAAATCACGCGCAAAGCGGCGGTAATGGGAATAGCTAGGATAAGACCCATGCCACCCCAGACCCAGCCCCAGAAGAGCAAAGAGATAGTGATGGCCACGGCGTTGAGTTGCACCTGGCGGCCGACGAGTTGTGGAGCAACGAGGTTTTGCGCCACCACGTGAATGCCTGTCAGGACCAGGGCGATAATCCCGAAATGGCTGACGGCTTTCCACTTCAAGATAGCGAGAAAGAAGCCCGGCATCCACGCGAGCACTGCGCCAATGTAAGGAACCATATTGAAGAGCCCGGAAGTAATGCCGCCCAGGACCGGATAGTCCAGGCCGAGTGCCAGGAAGAAAATGCTGCTGCAGGCGATCACCACCAGCGTGACTACAGACATGCCAATGAGGTAATCGCGTAGAACCGTGCGCAGATCGTCGAGGGTCTCTTTCACCTGCGTGCGGCGGGAGACGGGAAAAAGCTGCAAGGTGGAATGCCAGGCTTCGCGTTTCCCAGCGAGCATGAAGAAGACCAGGAATGGAACGAAGGTGCCTTCGAGAACGAGAGCGTAGAGAGAGCCGATGCCGCGAAGAAAGAGGGTATGCACCATTCCGGAATCCGCAGCCGCTGTGGCCGGTTTTGCCGCCCCGGATGACGTGGTCAGAGTGGTCAGCTCATTGACGCCACCTTCCAGGCCGCTGAGCTTATCCTGAACGGGAGTCATGGCTTTCCGGAGGATCCCGCTGTACGTTGGCCAATTGGCGGCGAAGTCCGACCCGCGCATCCACAAGCCGTAGCCCGCGACAGCAATCACGGCGATTAACAGCAGAACCATAATCAGAGCGCCGATGGTTCGCGGAACACGGAGCCGTTCTAGAAACTCGACCGCGGGGTCCAGGAAATAAGCGAGCAGAACGGAAAGGAGCAAGGTGATGACGACGCCGGCAGCGTAATAGAAAAACAGAAGAATAATCGCGGCGGCAAGGATGCGCAGGCTGAAGGTCGTTCCGGAAATGCGAAGAACCGTTGGCGGTGTTTCCGTGGTGGACACGCGACACCCCTCCCGTCGAACACGGTAACATACTCAAGCGGTTCGCGGGGCGCGTCCGCTGCGTTGTTATGCAGCGTTAATAAAGGGGTGGCTCCGGAAAGAAGTCGTGGCAGCAGCGCACGAGGCACGGCAGCAAGGCTATGCTAGACTGCCTCAGGTCGCACACTCAGCCAACCAATTACACCCATGGCCAAAGAACTTTTCGGTACGGACGGAATTCGTGGAATTCCCGGCACCCCGCCACTCGATGATCCCACCCTCTACGCTACGGGGCGAGGGTTGGGTGAATTCCTGCTCAAGGAACACGGTTCCGCTCACGTCCTGATTGGAATGGATACGCGTGAATCGGGTCCGCACATTGCGGCGTTGCTCGCGGCGGGGCTGCAAGACTCCGGCGCGAGCGTGGAGTTTGCGGGCGTGATAACCACGCCGGGCATCGCTTGCCTGGTGCGCCAGAATGATTACCAAGCCGGTGTGGTGATCTCCGCGTCGCACAATCCTTACCACGACAATGGGGTGAAATTGTTTTCGCATGCGGGGATGAAATTTCCCGATGCGGAAGAAGAGACGATCGAGAAGGAGATTTTGCGGCTGCGAAGCAAAACTGTTCCCACGGCACGTCCGGGACTGACGGCGAATCATGGGCTACACATCGAGTATCTGGATTTCCTGCGCAGCCGCGTGTTGCCCGGCGCGAATCTCTCGGGATTTCGGATGGTGCTGGATTGCGCCAATGGGGCGGCGTATCAACTCGGGCCAGAACTTTTCCGGTCGCTCGGCGCGCACGTGGTTGCCATGGGAGTCAATCCTGACGGACGCAACATCAATGCAGCTTGCGGTTCGATGCACCTGGAAGGGCTCCAGGAGCGAGTAAAGAAAGAAGGAGCGAACCTCGGTGCGGCGTTTGATGGAGACGCGGACAGAGCGCTGTTCGTCTGTGGCAGCGGACGGATCGTGAATGGCGACGGGGCTTTGCTGGCCGTGGCGCGCCACTTGAAATCACAAAACACACTGAAAAATCAGACCGTGGTGGCAACTTCCATGTCGAACCTGGGACTGGAACGCGTGCTGGCACGAGAGGGGGTTACTCTGTCGCGAGCGGCGGTCGGCGACCGATACGTGCTCGAAGAGATGTTGAAGTCTGGAGATAACCTGGGCGGTGAGCAATCGGGACACATCATTCTTCTGGATGATAGTCCGGCGGGAGACGGGCTTTTAACGGCGGTGAAAATCGCGTCGCTGGTATCCATGAACGGTCCGCTGGAATCCTTGGTGGAGGGGCTGAAAGACTACCCCCAAGTGATCGTGAACGTGAAGGTGAAAGCAAAGCCGCCGCTCGACTCCCTGCCTGAAGTTGTGCGCGCGCTGGCCGAAGCGCAAGCGACTTTGGGAGAGAATGGACGCGTAGTGTTGCGGTATTCCGGCACGGAGCCGCTGGCGCGTGTAATGGTCGAGGCCGAACATCAAGCAGATGTCGAGCGATATTCGAGATCCATAGCCAACGCCCTAAGAAGCACCATTGGCGCATTGGAAGAAACCGAAGAGCAGAACGTGGAGGCAGGAGCGGGGGGCACAAAAACGTTATTGTAAGCAGTTAGAAACAAAGCTGTTCGGAGCCAGTTGGAGATCAACGTACCAAACTCTGTAGGAAACCAGTAGAAGTCTGTGGGATTTTGTAGATTCCTGCGAATCGCTGGGTTGTCTTTAGCTCGGAAAACCCATGTAACTCGTGTTTTATCAGCGATATCTAGGAATAAACCTAGTTTTATGGCGCTTGGCAAACCGCGTGCACATTATCTTAACAATTCATGACTTTGGCTTCCCGGGGTGGCCGGAACTTAACCTCGACTGAGTTTCCGGTTATTGGGGGGTCAGATCACTATAAGGGGGCTTGCACCGGCCCCCTTTTTATTTTGTTCCCAACCTAAATTTCC
>JBAVHY010000033.1:0-34329 GCA_049686315.1 Candidatus Acidiferrum sp.
ACCAAATCCAATGGAGGACTGTATGGCACATGCCTCGAAGTTTCTGTCGCTCGTCAATGACGCTAAGAAGCGCGTCAAGGAAACCAACGTCGCGGACGTCAAACGCCGCATGGATGCGGGCGAAAAGTTTGTCTTGATCGATGTAAGGGAAGAAAGTGAATGGGGGCGCGGTCACCTGCCCGGCGCCATTCATCTTGGCAAGGGAATCATTGAGCGGGACATCGAGCAGCGCGTTCCCGAAACGGCCACAAGGCTCATTCTCTATTGCGGCGGCGGGTTCCGCTCTGCTCTCAGCGCCGACAATCTGCAGAAGATGGGCTACAGCAATGTGGAATCCATGGACGGGGGCTGGAAGGGGTGGCTGGACGCGGGGTATCCGACGCAAAAAGAGTGAAGAAAATTGGCTGGGGCGGAAGGATTCGAACCTTCACCGTCCTCATTAACAGTGAGGTGTCCTACCAGTTGGACCACGCCCCAGCGGAGTTGTGAGACTGCTCACGGCAGAACCGAAGCAGGTAGGCTTCGCAGCGGAGCCCGCGGCAGAAGACATAAGTTAGGATAGCACGCGGGTTGCCACGGCCAAAAGTAGAATGGAATTAGGCTGCACATAAGGAATGTTTATCGAAAAGACCTGCACCCTCTCGTTCCATAATGACATCCAAATCGTGTTTGGGGATGCGGCCGAAGCAAAACCGGTTTGCCTTGTTCGGCATATTTGAAATTGCAGCCATTTTCGGAATTTCCGGACGCTAAGCTGCGCTGGGAAAATCCGGGAGGAGGTTGCAATCCAAAAGAATTTGGTGGAGACTATTCGGTCGCAACCTGATGCAGACACGCGCTGTCTGGCATAGAGTGGTCGCTTCTCATGAAACCAACTAACGGCCCCTTGGAGAGCAAGCACCCTCAGGCGCAAAGTTGACATGGCTCAAATTTTTCACCGCAGTTTTAATTTCATCTCGCGGCTAAGTTTGTTCGGACTGGTATTTCTCGTTGGGCTGGCATTGGCCGGGATGCTGGTTGTTGCGAGGTCACCCTACATGACGAACCAGTTGGTGACACGCGATCAGCCGGTGCAGTTCAGCCACAAACACCACGTGGGAGATGATGGGATCGACTGCCGGTATTGCCACACCAGTGTGGAAACATCCGCCTACGCCGGAATCCCACCAACGAAAACCTGCATGAATTGCCACTCGGTATTGTTCAACAACGTGGGCTACCTGGAGCCGGTCCGCGAAAGCTATCGGACCAATCAATCCATCGAGTGGGTGAAAGTGCATCGGCTGGCGGATTATGTGTATTTCAATCACAGCATTCATATCCACAAGGGGATTGGATGCTCCACCTGCCACGGCAGCGTGAGCGAGATGCCGCTGGTTTTTCAATCTTCGCCACTGACGATGGAGTGGTGCCTGGATTGTCATCGGAACCCGGAAAAGAATTTGCGCCCGCAGGATCAGATTTTCAACATGGACTGGAAGGCTGGCGGCAATCAGGAGGAAGAGGGAAAGAAGCTGGCGGCGGAGTACAAGCTGCGAACTACCGCCGAGCTGACCAGTTGCTCGACGTGTCACCGCTAATAGACGCTATGAATGTTCAGCCAAATCTCGAACAACTGCGCATCCTTCAGGATGCATCCAGTCCCGAAGGATCAAGTGGAAAAGACCACCATGACCACAAATCCGAAGACAGCGCGGCGGACGCGGCCGTGCGCGAGCATCGCTTGGAGCTCGCAACCGTGCGCGAGAGACTGAAGGGAAAGACAGGTAAACAATACTGGCGGACGCTGGAAGAATTGGCGGAAGATCCGCATTTCGAGGAATTGTTGCATCGAGAGTTTCCTAAACACGCCTCGGAATGGGACGAGACAGTGGAGCGCCGTGCTTTTCTGAAATTAATGGGCGCATCCCTGGCGCTGGCGGGGCTGGCGGGTTGCGGGCGGCCGGATGAAACGCACATTGTTCCGTATGTAAAGCAGCCGGACGGCATGATCCTGGGGAAGCCCTACTATTACGCAACGGCGATGCCGTTTGGGGCGGATGCCGTGGGCGTGCTGGTGGAAAGTCACGAAGGCCGGCCCACAAAAATCGAAGGCAATCCGGACCATCCTTCCAGCCTAGGTGCGACCAATGCGTTCGCGCAAGCTTCCATCCTGGGTCTGTACGACCCCGACCGCTCTCAGACCGTGCAATTCACCGGCGAAATTCGCGCCTGGTCGGCGTTCCTGGACGCCGCGCAAGCACTAGCCACCAATGCAAAGGCCACGAATGGCGCGGGCTTCCGCATTCTGACCGGTACGGTGGCCTCCCCTACCCTGATTGCACAGATTCAGAAACTGCTGGGGGTCTATCCCGAGGCAAAGTGGTATCAGTGGGAACCCGCAGGAGGAGATGGAGCACGCGAGGGGGCAAAGCTTGCGTTTGGCCGCAATGTCAACACCGTTTATTCCGTTGATAAAGCGAATGTGATTGTGTCGCTCGATGCGGATTTTCTTGCCAGCGGTCCCGGCCACATAGCCAATGCACGCCAGTTCGCGCGCCGGCGCAAACTCGAGGGGCCGAACGATGCGATGAACCGTCTCTATGTCGTCGAGCCCACGCCTTCCGTGACGGGTTCGTCAGCCGACCACCGCCTTCCGCTGCGCTCCACGGACGTTGAACAGTTTACGCGCGCACTGGCTGCGAAACTGGGAATCGGCAGCGCGGTTCCGCTTACGGGCGAGGCTGCGAAATGGCTGGAAGCCGTGGCAAGCGAACTGCAGAAAGAGCGTGGCGCTTCCCTCGTGATCGCGGGTGAATATCAACCCGCCGCGGTCCACGCACTGGCGCACGCGATGAACGCGGCCCTTGGCAATGTCGGCGCAACTCTGTACTACACCCAGACTATCGAGGCCGACGGGCCTGGGAATCTCGAGTCCATGCGTGAACTCTGCGCGGAGATGGACCGCGGCAAAGTCGATTTGCTGCTGATTCTCGGCGGCAATCCGGTTTACGACGCGCCCCACGATTTCGATTTTGTGAACAAACTGAAGCGCGTGTCCACGGCCATTCATCTGAGTTCGCACTTCGATGAAACTTCCGCGTACTGCCAGTGGCACGTCGCGGAATCGCACTACCTCGAAACCTGGAGCGACGCGCGGGCTCACGACGGCACCGCCAGCATCATCCAGCCATTGATTGCGCCGCTCTATTACACGCACTCGGCGCACGACTTGATCATGGCTTTCAGCGACAAGCCCGGCTCGCCCGCTTACGATGCCGTCCGCGCCTACTGGACCGAAGCGTCCGTGCACTTGCCGTCGTCCATCGATACAGGGTGGAGAAAATGGCTGAATGACGGGGTGATCGAGGGAACAAAATTCGCTCCCATTACCCCGGAGTTGAAGTTCAATCCCGCGACTCTCCCAGCTTTCAAGCCCACGGCCCCCGATCAAATCGAATTTCTGTTCCGGCCCGATCCGACGGTGTACGACGGGCGATTTGCGAATAACGGGTGGCTCCAGGAATTGCCGAAGCCGATAACGAAGCTGACCTGGGATAACGCCGCCTTGGTCAGTCCGAAACTGGCGCAAAGGATGGACCTGGCGCACAAAGTGGCGTCGCGCGGCGGCGAGCATGGACAGATTCGCTCGACGGTCGTGGACATTGCGCTGAACGGAAGCAAGGTGACTGCGGCGACCTGGACATTACCCGGCCAAGCGGAGAACACCGTGGTGCTGCCGCTCGGATACGGAAGAAAGGCCGCGGGTTTCACCGGTTCGAACAAGGGATTCAATGCTTACGTCGTGCGCACATCGAACGCGCTGTGGACGGCGAGCGAAGGGAAGATGACCGCGACGGGCGACAGCTACCCCTTAGCTTGCACGCAGTACCACTTTCACATGGAAGGACGGCAAATTCTCAGCACCGGGACTCTCGCGGAATACCAGAAAAATCCAGCGTTTGCGCATGAAGGTTCGGAAGCGCCCGCGAAGGACAACTCGTTGTACAAAGAATTCGCATACCCGGGCTACGCGTGGGGCATGACGATCGATCTGAACAAGTGCAACGGTTGCAGCGCGTGCGTGGTGGCCTGCCAGGCGGAAAACAACATTCCGGTCGTGGGCAAGGACCAGGTAATGCGCGGGCGGGAAATGCACTGGATTCGCGTGGACCGATATTACACGCATGCAGATTCCGAGACGCGCGATCCTTCCTCTTATGACCCGTCGCTGGACAATCCGGAGACATTCTTCCAGCCCGTGCCCTGCATGCAATGCGAAAACGCCCCGTGCGAGCAGGTTTGCCCCGTGGGCGCGACGACGCACAGCGCGGAAGGCTTGAACGACATGGTTTATAACCGGTGCGTCGGGACGCGTTATTGCTCGAACAACTGTCCGTACAAGGTGCGGCGATTCAACTTCCTGCGCTTCCAGGATTGGGAGACGCCGCAACTGAAATTGATGCGCAATCCGGAAGTGACCGTGCGCAGCCGCGGGGTGATGGAAAAGTGCACTTACTGCGTTCAGCGGATCAACAATGCGCGCATTGAAGCCGAAAAGCAGAACCGTCCAATTCGTGATGGAGAAATCGTCACTGCCTGCCAATCGGCTTGCCCCTCCGAGGCCATTGTGTTCGGAAACGCGAATGACCAAGACAGCCGCGTGGCCCAACTGAAAGCACTGCAAAGAAACTATTCGGTGTTGAGCGAGATCAACGCTCGGCCACGCACAACATATCTCGCGGCGGTACGCAACCCGAATGCGGATTTGGAGAAGGCATGAGCGCCACGCAGCCACCCGGAGATTTACCGGAACTTCGCCGGCTGGACCCGGTGCTGGGACCGGGGCACACCTACGCCTCGGTCACAGACAAAATTGCCGCGGTCGTTTTGACGCGCCCCCCGAGTACGGGATGGATCGCGGGATTTGCGGTGAGCTTCACCGTGGTCATGGTGCTGTTTGTTTCGCTGGCCTACCTAATCATCAAAGGCGTGGGAATCTGGGGCATCAACATTCCCATCGGCTGGGGTTTCGCGATCGTGAATTTTGTGTGGTGGATTGGTATCGGCCACGCCGGCACGCTGATCTCCGCGATTCTGTTTCTGTTGAATCAGAAGTGGCGCACTTCGATCAACCGGTTTGCGGAAGCCATGACGCTCTTTGCCGTGGCCTGCGCCGGAATCTTTCCTCTCATCCACATGGGGCGTCCCTGGATGGGGTATTACATGATGCCGTACCCGAGCACGATGGGAATCTGGCCGCAGTTCCGCAGCCCGCTGATTTGGGACGTCTTTGCGGTCTCTACGTACGGCACGGTGTCGCTGCTCTTCTGGTTTATAGGCTTGCTTCCGGACCTCGCAACGCTGCGGGACCGTGCAAAGAACAGGGCGCAGCAGGTTATCTACGGCATCCTATCGATGGGCTGGCGCGGTTCAGCGCATCATTGGCACCGCTACCAATCGGCCTATTTGCTGCTTGCGGGATTGGCCACGCCGCTGGTGCTTTCGGTGCACACGGTGGTGAGCTTCGACTTTGCCATCGCAATTGTTCCCGGCTGGCACACCACTATTTTTCCACCTTACTTCGTGGCCGGAGCCATTTATTCCGGCTTCGCCATGGTGCTGACGCTGGCGATTCCACTCCGCAAAGCGTATGGCCTGGAAGATTTCATCACCATGCGCCACCTGGATAACATGGCCAAGGTCATGCTCGCCACCGGCCTGATCGTCGCCTACGGTTACTTCTTCGAATTCTTCACGGCGTACTACAGTGGCAATAAGTTCGATGTATTCCTCGCGCAGCAGCGCTTGCACGGGCCGTACGCGCATTTTTACTATGCCCTGATTTTGTGCAACATCCTTACGCCACAGTTGCTCTGGTTTGAAAAGATACGCCGCAACGTTGCGGTTCTTTTCGTGATGTCACTGGTCATTAATACCGGCATGTGGCTGGAGCGGTTCGTCATCGTGGTGATTTCTTTGACGCGCGATTTCATGCCGTCCGCGTGGGGCCGCTATTCCGCCACATTCTGGGATTACAGCACGTTTATCGGCACTATCGGACTGTTCGTGATGCTGATCTTTCTGTTCGTGCGCGTGCTGCCGGCGATCGCGATTGCCGAGATGCGGGAACTGGTGGCGGAGCAGTCGCAATCGGATGAGGAACGCTGATGAAGGAACATCGTCCTCCAATTTACGGCCTGCTGGGCGAATTCCATACGCCGGAACAGATCTTGAACGCGGCGACCAAGGCGCGGGAAGCCGGGTACAAATACATCAGCGCCTACACGCCGTTTCCCGTGGAAGGGCTTGCACATGCCATCGGCTTTCCGCGGACAGGGGTGCCGCTGCTGTCGCTGATTGGGGGATTGGGCGGCGGCCTGACGGGATTTGGGCTTCAATACTGGTGCTCGGCGATCGCCTATCCGCTCAACATTGGCGGACGACCACTAAACAGCTGGCCCGCATTCATTCCCGTCACCTTTGAGTTGACGATTCTGGGGGCGTCGCTTTTTGCAGTGATCGGCATGTTGGCGCTGAACAGGTTGCCGCAGCCCTATCATCCGGTGTTTAACGTGGAGCGCTTCGCCCGTGCAACGACGGACCGTTTTTTCCTGTGCATCGAGTCGCGCGATCCGAAGTTCCACCTGGCGGAAACGGCGAAGTTTCTACAGAGCCTTCAAGCGCATCACGTCCACGAGGTGTCGAATGCAGAATAGAGTCCCATTCGCCGCCGAGTTGGTATTTGCGTTATGTGGAATTGGAGTAGCGGGGTGCGGTTACTCGCTTCGCCAGGACATGGCCAATCAGCCAAAGCAAAACCCCCTGTCCCCGTCGAGCTTTTTCCCCGATGGCCGTTCAGAAAGGCCTCTGCCAGAGAATACGGTTGCCCGGGGAGAGATTGCCAACGACGACTTGCTTGTGCCCAAGGATTCGAATGCGTTTCCTTTGCCGCTCACCCCGGAGTTGTTGCAACGCGGCGAGGAACGCTTTGGAATTTTTTGCTCGCCGTGCCACGGCTTGCAGGGAGATGGCCAGGGCATGGTGGCCATGCGCGGCATGAAGCATCCGCCGAGCTTTCACCAGGAGCGGCTGAGGCAGGTGCCGACCGGCTATATCTACGATGTCGTAACCAATGGATTTGGCGCCATGTACGGTTACTCGGCGCAGATTCCGCCGCAGGACCGTTGGGCCATCATTGCCTATGTCCGCGCCTTGCAACTGAGCCGCAATGCCCACGCGGCGGATTTGCCGCCGGAGTTGCGCGAGAAACTGACGGCGGGAGGAGCCGCGAAATGAACGCGCAAGACTACCAGGCGCCTGAAAGTGTCAGCCGCGTTCAGAGGGGCGGCTGGATGGTGGGAGGAGTGGCGCTGCTCGTGGCGATGATCGGAGCGTTTACCTCGCCGGACAAATTCTTTCAGTCGTATTTATTCAGCTACCTGCTGGTGTTGGGCTTGACGCTGGGCTCCCTCGGCCTGCTGATGATGCAACACCTGACCGGCGGCAACTGGGGAATTATCATCCGGCGTCCCCTGGAGGCAGCGGCGCGGAACATCTGGCTGGTGATGCTGATGTTTGTGCCGGTAGTGCTGGGAATGAATTCACTTTACCGTGCGTGGTTGAACCCTGAACTTCGCAAGGCAGGGCCGCTTTCTCCGTTTCAAGAGCGGTATTTGACTTACAGCGGGTTCCTTATTCGAGCGGTGATTTATTTTGCCATATGGTACGCGTTGATGTGGATTTTCAACCACTGGTCGCTGAAACAGGATGCCGATCAGGAAGATCGCGCCCTGCGGCGTCGTTTCAAACTATTTTCCGGCCCGGGGATTATTTTATACGTTGTGGCTATGACGTTTGCTTCGATCGACTGGGTGATGTCGCTCTCGCCCCACTGGGCTTCCACGATTTATGGTTTCATCTTTGTGGCCGGACAGGCCATTTCCGCGATGTCTCTGATGATTGCCGTGGTGGTCTTGCTGTCCGGCTCGGAACCCTTTGCGGGAGTCTTGCAGAAGCGGCATCTACACGACCTCGGGAAGTTGCTGTTCGCCTTCAACATGCTTTGGGCCTATTTTGATTTTTCGCAGTTGCTGATCATCTGGTCCGGGAATCAGCCAGAAGAAATTTCTTTTTACCGCTCGAGGCTCAGCGGCGGGTGGGGCGTTGTTGCGGTGATCGTCCTGGTTTTTCATTTTGCGGTTCCGTTCCTGCTGCTACTGTCTGAGGATGTGAAGCGGAACGCGCGGTTGATTTCCAAGATTGCCGTGTGGATGATTTTCATGCGGTTGGTCGACCTGTTCTGGATGACGCGGCCGGAATTCACGCCGCGGGCATTGCCCACCTGGTTGGACGTAGTAGTTCCGGTCGCCTTGATCGGATTGTGGGTGGGCTTTTTTGCCATGAACCTGAAGCAACGTCCGTTGCTGCCATTGGGAGATCCGAAACTCGCGGAGGCGGTTGCGCATGATGAGCACTGAGCATCACAAGAAGTCTTCGGGAGAAGGGCAGCTGCCGCAGCACGAAAACGTGTCGTTTGAAGAGCGGGACGTTCGCTCCGCGGTTATTTTGAAATTTCTGGCTTATTTGGGCGGTGCGATTGTGCTGTCCTATTTGCTGACCCTGGGGATTTATCACAGCCTCGCAGGTTTCTGGAGTTCCAAGTACGTTCCGCCGCCGCCGTCGCGCGGCGCGGTGGGATCGACGATTCCGCCCGAACCGCGCTTACAGGGCGTGCCCGGCCACTTGAGTGATCCGCAGCAGGATTTGCGGGACAAGGTGAGGGCCGATACCGAAGCCAACAAGAAGTTGGGGTGGATCGACGAACAGTCCGGTATTGCTCAAATTCCGGTTAAAGATGCGATGCAACTGATCGTCGAAAAAGGTTTGCCGGCCGTGACGCCCCCGGCGGAAACGAAGTAGGGACGATGATGGAACGGAAAAGTTTCTTGATGACGGTGGCGCTGGTAGTTTGCAGCACCATCACCCACGCCCAGATGATCCCCAACAATGTGGGACAATCCTCGAACGGCCTGCCTCCGGCGCTCGTGAACGTTGGGTTCGATCCGCAACTCAATAAGCAAATCCCTCTGGATACGCCATTCGTGGACGAGTATGGTCAGCCAGCTAATCTTCGCGAATATTCCGGCAAAAAACCTGTGGTGCTGGCATTTGTCTATTTCACGTGCCCGATGCTCTGTAATCAGGTCGAACAATCCGTCGTCGGCACGCTCAAGATGATTTCCTTCAACCCAGGGACGGATTACGAGGTTGTGTTCATCAGCTTCGATCCCACGGATACGCCGGACGAGGCACTCAAGAAAAAGCACGAAGCCATGTCTCGTTTCGCGCGGCCTGCCACCGATGCGGGCTGGCATTTTCTGACCGGCAGCCGGGAGTCCATTGATGCGATCACCAAAGCCGCCGATTTCCGTTTCACCTACGATGCCAAGAGCAGGCTCTTTGGCCATGCGAGCGGAATCCTTCTGCTCACTCCCGACGGCCGCATCTCCCGCTACTTTTTCGGCGTCGATTATCCGCCGAGCAATGTGCGGCTGGGACTGGTCGACGCGTCCTCCGGAAAGATTGGGACAGCGGTCGACCATATATTGCTGTTTTGTTACCAGTACGACCCGACAAAAGCACGCTACAGCGCCACGATTCTCACCGTCATCCGCATGGGCGCAGTCGCGACGCTGCTGTGCCTGGCCATCGGTTTTGTAATTTTCCGCCGGCGGGAACAGCGCGGCAGCAGCAGCGGAAATGCCGGGCCGCGTTCGCCGATCGAAGGAGCACATTAGAGCCGTGCAGTTACCGCTTCCATTCTTTCCAGAGCAAGCCTCCAATTTCGCGGGAAATGTGGACACTCTTTTTTTGTTTGTCTTGCTCACGTGTTTGTTTTTTGCGGTTCTTGTGACCCTGCTGGTGATTTATGCTGCCGTCAAATACCGCCGGAGAAAGCCCGGGGAGGTGGGTTCCGAAGTCGAGGGAAACACCCTCCTGGAAATCGGATGGACCGGCATCCCCCTGATTCTTGCCCTGGGGATGTTTGCCTGGGGCGCGGTTCTTTATGTGAATTACCGCACCGCGCCCAAAGACACGCTGGATATTTACGTAATTGGCAAGCAGTGGATGTGGAAGCTGCAGCAGCCGAACGGGCGCAAGGAAATCAACGAATTACACGTTCCGGTGAACCGCAACGTCAAGCTGATTATGGGCAGCGAAGACGTGATCCACGATTTTTATGTTCCGGCGTTCCGCGTGAAAATGGACGTGGTGCCGGGCCGGTACAATACCATGTGGTTCCGTCCGACCAAGACCGGCAAGTACCACTTTTTCTGTTCGCAATATTGCGGCACGAACCATGCGGTGATGGGTGGGTGGGTGACGGTGATGGACCCGGCGGAATACGCCACCTGGCTTTCCGGTGAGGTAGGCGACGTGAATCCCGCTTCCGCCGGAGAGAAGCTTTTCACCCAACTAGCGTGCGTTACCTGCCACCTCGCGAATGGCACCGGCCGCGCTCCTTCTCTCAACGGTGTGTACGGCGCCAAAGTTCTTCTTGCGGATGGCTCGATCGTGACCGCGGACGATGCCTACATCCGGGAATCGATTCTTGAGCCCAAGGCAAAAATCGTGGCTGGGTATCAACCGGTGATGCCCACGTTCCAGGGTCTGGTGACGGAGGAACAGATTTTGAATTTGACTGCTTACATCAAGTCCCTGCAGTCGCAGCCCGTGCCTGCCAAGGGTGCAGGTATTGCGCCGGCAGGCGCGGCGGGGAAGAAATAATTATGAGTCTCCACGCCAGGGGGCCGGCCCCACAGATGCCGGAAAAGCATTATCTGAACTCCACCTACGGCATACGCTCCTGGCTGCTCACCACCGATCACAAGCGGATTGCCCTGCTGTATCTGGCTTCGGTCACCTTCTTTTTCTTCATCGGCGGTTTCTTCGCGATGATGATCCGCCTGCACCTGCTCACGCCGAGCGGCTTGCTCCTGTCCGCCGACACCTACAACCGCATGTTTACCATGCACGGCGTGGCCATGATCTTTTTCTTCTTGATTCCCTCCATTCCCGCGGTCTTGGGCAATTTTCTCATCCCGCTGATGATCGGGGCAAAGGACCTGGCTTTTCCGAGAATCAATCTCCTCAGTTGGTACATCTACGTGGTCGGAGGCTCCTTCACGCTGTACTCCATGGTGGCCGGAGGATTGGATACGGGGTGGACGTTCTATACGCCGCTGAGCACGGTGTATTCGAATTCCGCCGTGGCTCCCGCGGTGATCGGCGTCTTCATCACCGGGTTCTCCTCGATTCTCACGGGGCTGAATTTCCTTGTCACCGTGCACACGATGCGTGCGCCGGGCATGACGTGGTTCCGTTTGCCCCTGTTTGTCTGGGCCCACTACGCCACTTCGGTGGTCATGATCCTGGGAACGCCGGTTGTGGCCATCACTCTTGCGCTTGCCGGCATGGAACGGCTTTTCGGCCTCGGATTCTTCAACCCGGCAATGGGCGGCGATCCGATTCTCTTCCAACATCTCTTCTGGTTCTATTCGCATCCCGCAGTGTACATCATGATTCTGCCGTCGATGGGAGTCATCAGTGAATTGATTCCTACGTTTGCGCGCAAGAAACTGTTCGGATATCACTTCGTCGCGGCTGCCAGCCTGGCGATCGCGGTAATCGGCTTCCTGGTGTGGACTCACCACATGTTCCTTACCGGACAGTCGACCTATGCGGCGCTGGCGTTTTCCTTTCTCACCTTCCTGGTGGCGATTCCCTCCGCGGTGAAGACCTTCAACTGGACGGCAACACTTTTTGGCGGGTCCATCTCGTTTGATACGCCCATGCTTTATGCCTTCGGCTTTCTGGGATTGTTCCTGATCGGCGGCCTCACAGGATTGTTCCTAGGTTGTCTTGGCATCGACATGCACGTCCACGACACCTATTTTGTGGTGGCTCATTTCCACTACATCATGGTCGGCGGCGCGGTAATGGGGTACCTCGGGGGATTGCATTTCTGGTGGCCCAAAATGACCGGGCGCATGTACCCGGAGTGGCTGTCGCGCATCGCCGCGCTCGTCCTCTTCATCGGGTTCAACCTCACTTTCTTCCCGCAATTCGTGCTCGGCTACCTCGGCATGCCACGCCGCTACCACGTGTACCCGCCGGAATTTCAGGTGTACAACGTGATGTCTACCGCCGGCGCTTCGATCCTTGCCATCGGCTATCTTTTGCCCCTGATTTATCTCACCTGGTCAGCGTTCTACGGCAAGGTGGCGGGCGAGAATCCCTGGCCTGCCACGGGGCTCGAATGGAAGACGCCCTCGCCGCCACCCACTGAAAATTTTGAAGTTACGCCCGTAGTGACGTGGGAAGCATACGATTTCCATAATCGGCCCGACCTGGGACTGGACGTGCCCGGACATCCCGCGGTTGCACCGACCCATGGGGACGATTGAAGAATTGCCGGGTTTCGGCTCGGCCGCAGGCGGTCAATCGACGCCTGAAACTGACGGATAGAGGAGTGCGGAGTGCATCGCACCGGAACGTTATACGGACAATTCAAGACCCTTGAGCAGCAGAAGGACACTGCCACACTGGGAATGTGGATCTTCCTGGTGACAGAAATCATGTTCTTTGGCGGCATCATGCTCACGTACACGGTGAACCGTCACGCTTACTTCCCGGCGTTCGCCGCGGGCAGCAATACGCTCAGTCTTGCGTTGGGGGGTTTCAACACCGTGGTTCTGCTGGCCAGCAGTTTCACCATGGCCATGGCGGTGTGGTCCGCCCAGACCGGCAAGAAGCAACTCATTTCGATTTTCTTGACGCTGACGATACTGCTTGGTTTTGTTTTTTTCGGAGTGAAATATATCGAGTACGCGCAAAAGTTCCATCACCATCTGGTGCCCGGAAAGAGTTTCGATATCACCTATTGCGTGAATAATCCGGATAGGTGCGGAGACATCGGCGCTGCCGATCTGGAAGTCGAGCGCGAGGAGATTTCAAAGGCTTTTGCGGCGGACCCGAACCTGAATGCCCACGCGCAACTTTACTATTCGGCGTACTTCGGCATGACCGGCCTGCACGCGCTGCACATGATCATCGGGGCCGGCTTGCTGATGTGGCTTCTGAGCGGCTCATTGGCGGGGCGTTTCACGCCGGAATGGAATACGCCAGTGGACCTTGTGGGCTTGTACTGGCACTTCGTCGATATTGTGTGGATTTTTCTTTTTCCACTGTTGTACCTGATTGGCCGGCACAAGTAGGGAGTGACGCGCGTGTCTGAACAAGAACATACCGAACATATCGTCAAGCCGGGAACGTACGTGGCGATCATCACCACACTGCTGATTTTGACCGGACTTACAGTTACTGCCGCCTACATCAACCTAGGCAGATTCAATATAGTCGTGGCGCTCGGGATTGCCACGCTGAAGGCCACGCTGGTGGTGCTGTTCTTCATGCACGCTAAGTTCAGCCCCGGGCGTACCAAACTGGTGATCTTCGCGGGCATCTTTTGGTTGCTCATGCTGCTGTTCATGACGCTCAGCGACTACGTAACACGCGTCGACTACCAAAGTGCCCCTTCCCCGTCCACGCAGGTTGCGCGGATGGAAGCCGGTTTGTCGGGTTGACCCGAAAATCCGAAGAGGGATTCCTCACTCCGCGGACTCCGTTCGGAATGACGGGTTACGTATAGTTGGTTGGGGAAATCCAACTTCGACGAAGTTAGATTTTGGTATGGCAACCGGAAAACGCGGCTTATTCCCAATAAGTTGTTGACGCTGTGGATTCTTCTGATTCGCGCTGCTCCAGATCCCTCTTTCGCGCATAACGTTGCGCCATCCAGAGGCCCAGGGTCATAAATCCCACAGGTGGGAGCAGAAGCACGATCACCCCTTTGTTGATGGCCCGCTGCCCGTCCTTAGGCGTGGCCTGGGCAGAGCTATAACACATCGCGCAAGCCTGGGGGAAAGCAGGCGCCGTCCACGCGAGCAGGATTACGGTCAGAATCACGAGTCTAAGTTTCATCGCACTCCCAGGGAAATAATTCGAAAGGCGTCCGGGAAAAAGAAAACGGTCATCAAAATCAAGCAGCCCACGACGGAGCACATGGTCAGCCACTTCATGCGGGAAACTTCATACTTCAAATGCATGAAAAAGCCGATGATCAGCGCCGCTTTGATCAGCGACAATCCCATCAGTATGGTTAGCATGCGCTTGGGCTCCATATTCTGATAGGTGAGATAGACTTCAATCGCAGTCAGCACCAGTAACCCGCCCCAAACCCAGAAAAACAGCGCTTTTTTGTGGTGGCGGTGCCGCTCGGCAACCTGTTCTTCAATGGCCAGTTGAGTTGCGTCCATGGCTTTCGCGCTCCTAGAGAATCTTGGCAGACATCAGGTAGACCAACGGAAAAATGAACATCCACACCAAGTCCACAAAGTGCCAGTACAAACCGGCTACCTCTACATCCGAGGAATCGTAGACCTTTGGTTTCAGCCACAGGATAATGGAGCACGCAATCGCCGCAAGCAGCAGCACGTGTGCTCCGTAATGAAACGGACTGTAGGCGGGCGTCGCAAGCCACGCCACTAGCCAGCAAACCAACAGGATGGGAATGAATTTGCGCCGCAAGGCGATCACGCCGAGGTAAACCACCCCCAGCGTTACATGGAGCATGTGCATTCCCGTTAGCCCGAAGAAGGTCGCGGGGAACTGGGGGACATTTTTGGCGACGTTCGCAAACTCACCGGCCGCCTCGTGTCCCGGAGCAACCGGAAACGCCGGAAGCGTCAAACCTTCGGCAATCAGATTACTCCACTCCCGCGCGTGCAGAATCAGGAAGCCCACCCCACATGCCATCGTCGCCAGCAAAAACAGCCGTTGCAGTTTCGAATTCCCATCCGCCGAGGCCCTCACTGCCAACACCATGGTCAGTGAGCTGCTAAGGAGAAATGCGGTCATGAGGGTGGCGTTGACGATGCTCTGCGAGTGGAACGGCGTAGGCCAATCCGGCGTCGAAATGCGGCCGTAGCTATAAGCGTACAGCAAGGCGCCGAAGGTAAGTGAATCAGAGAGCAAAAACAGCCACATCCCGATCTTCTTGGAGTAAGTTCCAAAGAGCGACGGTTCGTAAACGGAAGGTGCATTCGATGCCAGCGCTGATTCAGCCATGCTCGCGGCCTCCTCATCAGGTGCGAAGCGTGTAAAGGTCAATTTAGATTCAGTGTGCGAACTCAAGCAAACACAAAATGTAAACCCACAACAAGGCCATGAAGTGCCAATACCACGCGGTCACATCGACCAGAATGTTCCGTGTCCAGACCGGCCCTCGCAAGGCCGCCGCTGCGCCGGCAACAAGGAGCGCAAGGATTCCGCCCATCAAATGGATGGCGTGCGCTCCCGTCAGCAAATAAATGAAGGAACTGCTGGGGCTGGTAGCGACATAGAAGCCACGCGCGGCGAGTTCGCGCCAGGCCAGCCATTGGCCGGTCAAAAAACAAATCCCGAGGAGAATCGTTAACGGAAGCCAAGGCGTTGTCTTCTCGTTGTCGGAGGAAGCCACGGGCAGAGCGGCAGAAGTCGAAAGCGCGGCCTCACGTTTTATTTGGCGCCGCGCCAGCTCCATGCTTGCGGTGCTCAGAAGCAGCACGAAGGTGTTTGCCAACAGCAAATTCGGGAGTTGAACGGGAATCCAGTCGTGAACCATCTGATTGGTCCGCGGGTCAAGCGTTGGCAATCCCTGGCGAACAACGTAGGCGCTGGTAAAGGAAACAAAAAGCATGAGAACGGGTGTGAGCGCGACGAGAAGCCCGAGGCGAGCCCGGCGGAGGCGTGTGCGGTAATCCAGAGGGGCGATCTCGTGGTAGTTCAGGGCCACGCTGGAAGTTTCAACCGAAGCTGTTTGACTGAAGCTCGCCATACGCTCCGCCTAGTGTGTTGCTACGAGCTCAGGATCGGTCTGCATCACGTAGTCCCGAGCCGCACCGGGCACGCTGTATTCGTACGGCCCGTTATAGACGACGGGTGTGTGCCCGCCAAAGTTGTCATGGGGAGGCGGCGTCGCGGTGGTCCATTCCAAGGTTGTCGCTTCCCATGGATTATCGCTGGCCTTCGCGCCGTACTTGAGGCTCCAGAAGAGATTCACGAGAAAAATGAACTGGCCGGCGATGGTGACGAACGCAGCATAGCTGATGAATTTCTGAAGAGGGATCAACCCGTGAAGATAAGCGACTTCCGTAAGCTGTGAATAGCGCCGTGGATGCCCCGCCATTCCCAGATAGTGCATGGGCATGAAAATGGCATAGGTGCCGATAAAACTGAACCAGAAGTGCCAGCGCCCCAGGCTTTCGTTCATCATGCGCCCAAACATTTTTGGGAACCAGTAATACGTTGCGGCAAAAATACCGAAGATCGATGCGACCCCCATGATGAGGTGAAAATGTGCGGGCACAAAATAGGTGTCGTGTAACTGGATGTCCAACACCGGTTGCGCCAGGAAGGGGCCGCTGATACCTCCGGAAACGAACAGGGAAACAAATCCGATCGCGAACAACATGGGAGAGGGAAAGCGGATGCGGCCGCGAAGCAACGTTCCCAGCCAGTTGAAGGTCTTGATCGCCGAGGGCACACCGATGGCCATGGTCAGAATGGAGAAGGCAAAGGCCGAATAAGGACTCATGCCGCTCATGAACATGTGATGGCCCCAAACCATGAAGCCCAGAAAGCCGATGGAGAGCATCGCGTAGACCATGGCCTTATATCCAAAGATCGGCTTGCGCGAAAACACGGAAACCAATTGCGAGCACAGACCCATGGCGGGGAGAATCGCGATATAAACTTCCGGATGACCAAAAAACCAGAATAAATGCTGCCATAAGAGTGGCGAACCACCTTTGTGACCCGTGAGCTGACCATTCAAGGTAATCAGCGGGACAAAAAAGCTCGTGCCCAGGTTGCGATCCATCAAGAGCAAAATGCCGCCCGAAAGGAGCACGCCGAACGCCAGCAGGCCCAGAATGGCGGTGATAAACCAGGCCCAGCAAGTGAGCGGCATGCGCATCAGCGACATGCCCTTGGCGCGCATGTCGAGCGTCGTGGTAATGAAGTTCAGAGAACCCATGAGCGCGCCGAGGCAGAAAATCGCGATGCTGATAATCCAGAGATCCGCGCCCAAAGCCTCCCCAGGTCCGGACGACTTTAACGCGCTCAAGGGTGCATAGCCGGTCCAGCCATGCAGTGGCGCTCCTCCCGGCACGATGAACGCAGCGAGCATCACGATAAAGGCGAGGAAAGTTGTCCAGAAAGAGAGCATGTTCAAAACCGGAAAGGCCATGTCCGGCGCGCCGATTTGGATGGGAAGAAAATAATTTCCGAAGCCGCCCTGCGGCGCGGTAGTGAGCACGAAGAAAACCATGATGGTTCCGTGCATGGTGAGAAGGCTCAGGTATCCTTCGGGCTTGATATCGCCGAGCAACGGCAAGGAAACAGTTGGCCAGATGAGGTGAATGCGCATCAGCAGCGAAAGGAACATTCCCACCAACACGGCGGTGAGCGCGAGGAAATAATACTGAATGCCGATGACCTTGTGATCCAGGCTGAAAACGTACTTGCGAATGAATCCTTGCGGCGCGGCGTGCCCGTGAGGTCCTGCGGAGAATTCGTGGCTAGCCATGTTATTGCTTCTCCGCCTCCTTTGAAGCCATCCATTTATCGAATTCTTCCTGACTGAGGACCTTCACGATTCCGTGCATTTTGTAGTGCCCCATGCCGCATAATTCCGCGCACGCAATCTCGTACTCACCTGTTTGCGTGGGAGTGAAATGCATGTGGATTGCCAGGCCTGGCACCGTGTCCTGCTTGAAGCGCATCGAAGGAACGAAGAAGCTGTGGATGACATCGTGAGAACGCAGGATTAGCTCCACTTCGCGATTCACCGGCAGGTACATCGTGCCAGTCACGACATCGTCTTTCGATGCGGGGTCGCTCGGGTCCAGTCCCAGCGCGCCCTCGCCGCCGGAGGACGCATCTTCGAGTTCCGGTTTGGTCGCGCCAAACTTTTCGTCCGGTCCGGGATAGCGGAAGTACCACGCGAATTGCATGCCGGTAACTTCCACGCGCACCGCGTCGGGCTTCGCGGGGCGGAAACGCTCTGAAGCCCAGATGGAGCTGCTCATCAGGTTAAGCCCGACGAATAATATGGTTGTGAGCGTTGTCCAGATAATTTCCAGCGTGATGTTACCGTGGGAATATTCCGCCTTTCGGCCATCCTTGCGCTCACGGTACATCCACACGAGCAAGCCCAGCGAAAGTTGCGCCGCCACGAAAACAATGCCCATGACAATGTAAGTGGTGTTGAAATGATGGTCGATGGCCGGGGCGGCAGCGGAAGCGCCGACCGGCAACCACCAAGTCTTTGCAATGAAGAAATAAGAGCTGAGCAGCGCGATCAACCAGATGACAACTAGAAGAACCAGGCCCATAGCGCGGGCCCTCCAAGGCCCAATCTACGGCTTCTTTACATTCGGGAAACTCGTGAAATCCCCTGACAACGGAAGTACATGAGCCACGAACGGAACGCAGTCTATCACAGCTTATTCCGTGTGCAAGCAGCTTCTTCCAGGAAATGATTCTTCTCGCCCATTGCTCTCGAAGGCGAACCGCACTTCCCAACTGGCGCTGGGAGAAACACGCATTGACGAATTTATTTGATTTGAGTAAGATGCGTTCCGTTCTGGGGGTCCGTTAAGAATGCTCGGGATTTTGGGAAAGTGTACGATTTTGTTTAAAACTGATGGCCCCAGGATGCTGGCCGGCCCCACGCCGAGCCGCTCCGCTATTCTTAGACACTTCAGGAAGGACAATCACGCCGGCAAAGCGCGAAAATTGGATTCTTCAATGGACGGTGTTGCCTCTCTCGCCGACTACTTCGCTGCTGACTCACTCCTTTCCGCTACACCTCCAGAACCGCGGACGAGCCTCGAAAGGCCGCGTCTGTTTTGTGCGATCAAGAATCCGGCTTTGCATGTGAGATTGCTCACTCACGAGATTGCCGCAATGAAATTCACGGGCCAGGCTTTAGGGGGAACTCTATAGCTCATATCACGGCCACGGACTGACTTCGAGACGCGCTCATCGAGGAGGCAACGCATGGCGGGCCCGGAATCCGGATCGGACAAACCAAAGTCCGATGCAGCGAGCAAATCCGTTGCAAAAGGGAGTGCAGCGACCAGCTACGTTGGTTCGCCGGCCGTGGGTACATCCAAAGCGGCCGCCGCCGCGGGCTTGGCAAGTGTGGGCCCGCAACAAAGCGAAGTCAACGAACGCCGGCGCCGCTTCGTATGGTTCGCCGTCACAGGATTTCTCACCGCGTGGTTCCTTGCCTTCCTTCGTTTTTTCCTGCCACGCACGCTTTTCGAGCCGCCCACCATATTTAAGATTGGTTATCCCTCGGACTATTCACTCGGCGTAGACACCAAGTGGCAGCAAAAGTACCGCATTTGGGTGGACCGCACACCCGATCGCCTGTTTGTCATTTTCGCGCGATGCACGCATCTGGGTTGCACGCCCGACTGGAAATCCAGCGAGAACAAATTCAAGTGCCCTTGTCACGGCAGCGGATACGACAGCGAAGGCATCAATTTCGAAGGGCCGGCCCCGCGTCCGATGGATCGTGCTCATGTGGAATTGGCTCCTGATGGACAGATTATCGTAGACACTTCCCGGCTCTATCAGTGGCCGAAGGGGCAGGCCAGCCGTTTCAACGAGCCCGGATCTTATCTGGAGGGATGAGCTCTTGACTCAAAAAGGCGGGAGTTTCAAAGGAACTTCGAGGCAGTGTACAGGCCGGCAGGAGTACGGGAGCAAACGAAATGCCTGATGAGAACAACTCAACGCCCAAGAATGGCAAATCCGTGGGCTTGGTCGAACGCATCAAGACGGGCGTTCAGGAAGATCTGGAGTCCCTGAAGACGGACCTGCCGGCGAAAGCCAAGGAGCAGGTGGAACTGCTCAAGAAGCCAACCAAGACCCAGGTTTTTACGTCCATCTTCCGGCACAAACACGACGAGACGCCGCGCAACCGCGCCTTGGGTGTCCTCTCCAACGTTTTTCTCCACCTGCATCCGGCAAAGATTAACCGTGACGCGGTGCGCTACAGCTACACCTGGGGGATGGGTGGCATCACTTTCTACTTGTTTATCGTGCTGACTTTCACCGGTGTCCTGTTGATGTTTTACTACCACCCCAGCAAGGTGCAGGCCTTTCGCGATGTGTTGTATCTTGAGCACGACGTGCCCTTCGGCAAATTATTGCGCAACATGCACCGCTGGGCCGCTCACTTAATGGTGATTGCGGTTGAACTGCACATGTTCCGCGTGTTTCTCACCGGCTCCTATAAGAAGCCGCGCGAGTTCAATTGGAACGTTGGCGTCATCCTTCTCGTCCTGACTCTGCTACTTTCCTTTACCGGATATTTGCTGCCTGACGATCAACTGGGTTTCTGGGCTGTAACCGTGGGAACGAACATGGCGCGTGCCACTCCGCTCCTCGGGCACGAGGGGCCGTTCGGCGCGCAGTTGGGAATGACTCCCTATAACGATGTTCGGTTCGGTCTTTTGGGTGGTTCGATTGTGGACGCAAACGCCTTGCTGCGCTCCTACATCTGGCACTGCATTGGAATTCCCATCGTAGCTTCGATCTTCATGATCGTGCACTTTTGGCGCGTTCGTAAGGATGGAGGCATATCCGGTCCGGCGGCCGTGGTGCTCGATTCCGAAGTCAAAGAGGAAAAGAAATAGCCATGGATTGGAAACAATTGTGGGAAATCCTTTCCGCGCCTGACAACGTGCCCATTATTGCCATGATCCCGCTGCTGGCCTTCTATATTTATCTCGCCTGGAAGCAAGCCCATGCAAATGACCTGCTCATCGAGCAACTGGCAGGCGATGCGGCGATGGCGAAGACTCATCACCGGAAAGCGTGGCCCTTTCAAGCGGGTTGGCAAAAGGAGGTGCATGTCTGGCCGTTTCTTCTGCGCATGGAATTCCTGGCAGCCATCATCGTCACCATCATATTGATGGTGTGGTCCATTACGTTGAACGCGCCGCTCGAGGAACCGGCGAACCCGAACCTGACAATGAACCCGGCAAAAGCGCCGTGGTATTTCCTGGGATTGCAGGAAATGCTGGTGTACTTCGATCCGTGGATCGCGGGCGTAGTCATGCCCACATTGATCATCATCGGGCTCATGGTCATTCCGTATATCGATACCAATCCGCTGGGGTGCGGCTACTACACCTGGAAGCAGCGCAAGTTTGCCATCGGAACATTTCTCTTCGGCTTCATCATTTTGTGGGTCTCGATGATTTTCATCGGGACCTTTATCCGCGGTCCCGGCTGGCAGTGGTTTTGGCCCGGACAGACCTGGGACCATAACCGGCTCATCTATGAGGTGAATCGGGACTTGCCGGACCTTTTCGGGATCACCTCGAATTGGGGGAAAGGCATTTTCGGCGCGCTGGTAGTCGGCGGATTTTTCACCCTGGGCGGGGTCGCTACCCACGCTTTCTTCCGCAGAAACAATCCCAAGGACTACAAGCGCATGAGCTTGCTGCAATATTCCATTCTTATGGTGTTTTTCCTGACCATGCTGGGATTGCCGATCAAAATGCTCTTGCGGCTGCTTTTTCACATTAAATACGTGTGGATAACACCGTGGTTCAACGTGTAGGGGGAAGCGGTGCCCGACAAGCCCATTCATGATAATGATCCGGTAGTCAGCAAGTCCCTCGCGCCACATTACCTTGTGGCGATGATTTTGTTGATGGCCTCGCTGTTCTGGGCTCTCTGGGACGAAGATTTCGGACAGCGCCCCTGGAAAGCGTTTCAACACGAGTGGAAGACTCGCTACGCCACGTTTCTCAAGGGCGCGCGGACGCAGTCGGGAGACTCGCAGAAGGATGTCGAAAGCAGCGCCGACTATCAGAAGCTCAAACAAGACTACGAAAGCGCCAGCAAGAGCGCCGCCCCGCGGATCAAGGAAATCAACGACAAGTTGCGTGACTTGAGCGCGCGAATCCTCGCGGTACAAAACGTCTTCACCGACCGCCGCGCTTATGCCGGCGCCTCGACCTATGACATCGAAACGGAGACCAGCGCCTCCGCCAGGCAACGCAAGCAAAAAAATCTCGACAAGTACAAAGAGGAAATCACTCCCGTCGTTTTTCCCGATGGCAGCAAACAGAATTACAGCTACCGGCAACTGGAAGAAGTCTACAACGAGCTGAAAAACGAGCGGACCATTTTGAGCGTGGAACTCGGGGAAGCCATCAAGCCGGTCAATGAACAGAAGGAAAAGCTCGATGCCTATGTGTCCGACCACATGACCGACCTCACGCCGTCTCAGCTTGCCGGTTTGCAGAACAAGACCGAGGAATGGACCCCGACAATTCTGCAGATCAATGTGCCGGACGCAAATATCGTGGACCGCTGCGAGTCGTGTCACATGGGCATTCGGGAACCGGTCAAGCTCACGAGCACGGCCATGTCGCTTAAGGGCAAGAAGCCGGACGAGTACGCGCTGGCGTTTACCAGCCATCCGGAACCCAACCTCCTCAAAATTCACGACCCTGAAAAGTTCGCCTGTTCACCCTGCCACCAGGGGAATGGGCGAGCCACCACCAGCGTGGAGAAGGCCCACGGCACCTATGAACATTGGCTCTGGCCGCTGTTCCCCCGAGGCAATATGGAAGCGGGCTGCCAGACCTGCCATTCCGCGGACATGGTGTTGGTGACGGACGACGTCGGCTGGGTTCTGAGCGAAGGCAAGGATTTATTCCGTCAACGTGGTTGCGTGGGATGCCATCGCTACGAAGGCTACGACAAGGAGCCCGAAGATCTGCTTTCCATCGGCCAGCAGATCAAGCAACTTGAGCAGCAGAAAAAAGACAACCTGAAAGAGTCCGCGAATTTAATGAAGCAGGCGGACGCCGCCGAGAGCAACGAAGAAGCCAATCGCCTCAACGACCGTGCCGTGGCCCTGAAGGTCACCAACAGCAAATTGGACTTGCGCATCGTCCAGCTCGACCGGACCACCAAGAGCCTGCTGCAGGACGTCAAGAAAGTGGGCCCCAATCTTAAGGACGTGCGGCTGAAGCTCAATAAGAAGTGGATACCCGTGTGGCTAAAGAAGCCGACCGACTTCCGTGCCACCACGAAGATGCCGAACTTCCGCCTGACCGACGATCAGATCAAGGCCATAGCGGCCTATATTTGGCAGTCGGCGTTGACGGATTCGTTGCCTAAACACCCGCCGGGCAACGCGACTCATGGCAAGGAACTGTTCGAAATGCGCGGCTGCCTGGCGTGCCACTCCATTGGGGAAGGTGACGAGATGCAGGGCGGCACGTTTGCCGCGAATCTTACGCGCGTCGGAGAGAAGGATAACTACGACTATCTGGCGCGCTGGGTGCACAATGCGCGCGAACGCACGCGCCCGTACTGCCTGTACGAGAAAAAAGACATCGGCCCCGAGGATTACAAGAAGAAGGGATTGCCCTTCGTTTTTGACCTGGATCACAGCCAATGTCCCAATGACGGCCACGAACTGCAAGTGCAAAACATGACCGTGATGCCCAGCCTGCGCCTTTCGCCCCAAGATGCGGAAGATGTCGCGAGCTATCTAATCACCTTGAAAAAACAAGAGCCGTCCAGCTATCCCGAAGCTTCCTTCATGGATGACCCCAATTTGAAGGAGGAAGGCAAGAAATGGATTCGCCACTATGGATGCGCGGGGTGTCACGAGATCTCCGGCCTCGAGGACGAAGGGCGAATCGGCACGGAATTAACCTTTGAGGGCAGCAAGCCGGTCGAGCGGCTGGATTTCGCTTTGTTGACCGAAGTTGCGCAACGCGGCGGCAGCGAACCCATAACCGATCCGGAGGATCTCGCGCGGCTTCCCGAAGGCCCGGCCAAGGAGTCTTGGTACGGGCACAAGGGCTTTTTCGAGCACAAACTCGCCGAGCCCAATATCTGGGACAAGGGAAAAATCAAGCCGGATATTGAGAAGTTGCGCATGCCCAACATTCACCTGACTAAAGAGCAGATTCGGGCGCTCACTACTTTTCTAATGGGAAGTCAGGAGAGTCCGCTTCCTCCCGGTTATCAATACCGCCCGCTCGATTACCGGCGCGACATTCAAGAGGGATGGTGGGTGGTCAAGAAGTACAACTGCATGGGCTGTCACCAGCTCATACCGGGGCAGCGCACTTCGCTCATGTCCGTGGCGCGCTATCAGGGGCCGGACGGCCAGGAACAACTGCCACCCAAACTTCTCACCGAGGGCGCGCGCGTCGATCCCGATTGGATGCTGCATTTCCTGAAGAACCCGTCGCTCAACGATCAGAACACCAACCGCAACGGGTTGCGATCGTATTTGCAAGTGCGCATGCCCACGTTCTCCTTCTCCGAAAATGAACTGGGCAAGCTCGTGCGGTTTTTCCAGGCGCTCTCACGGCAGCCCTTTCCGTACATTCCGGACGAAATTCCGGCGTTGACCGCGAAGGAGACGGAGATGGCGCGCAGTCTTTTCACCAGCAACGCGGCGCCGTGCTTGAAATGCCATGCCACGGGCGATCCTGGCCATGATCGAACCGCGACCGCTCCCAACTTCCTGCAAGCCAAAGGGCGTTTAAAACCGGACTGGATGGAGCGTTGGATCATCGACCCGCAAGCCATCAGTCCGGGCACCTCCATGCCTTCGGGGCTATTCAGGCGAGAGAATAGCCACTGGGTGTTTGCTGGCCCAACTCCACCCTCTTTCCAGGGCTACGATAAGGATCATACAAAGCTATTGGTGGATTACATTCTCCAGCTCACCCCGGAAGAGCAGCGGCGGGTGGGCGCGGCGACGGGCCGGGCTCCGACGGCAAGTGGCGGTCTGCCATCGCCCTCCGGAGGGAAAACCACTAGCCACGCAGGGAGCGGGGCCTCCCGATAGGAATCTGATCTGTAGAATTCTTGAATCTCAAGAGAGGCAAAGTGAAATGATGAAGACGACAGCTCAGTTGATTCATTGGGGCTTGCCCTGCGTTCTTGGGCTCGCCCTTCTTGCAGGATGCGGTAAGAAGGAAGGCGCGGGGGAACAACCCGCGGCCCCCGCTGCGGTGGCGACACCTGCGCCCGCGGCCACACCGATTGATCCGGCCACCGTTGCCAGCGTCAGCGGCACCGTAAAATTCGCTGGCGCCCCGCCAAAGGCCGCGACAATCGATATGAGCCAGGATCCTGCCTGCAAAGGCACGAACACGGCCGAAAATATCGTGGTGAGCGGCGGTGATCTCGCCAACGTGTTCGTGTACGTGAAAGAGGGACTTGGCAACCGGACCTTTGACGTGCCGAAGGACCCTGTTGTGGTGGAGCAACGCGGCTGCAAGTACCACCCGCACGCGGTGGGTGTCATGGCCGGGCAAACGGTCAAGATCATCAACAGCGATCCGACCACGCACAATATTCATCCGACCCCGAAGGACAACCGCGAGTGGAATGAATCGCAAGCTCCGCAAGCGGCACCCCTGGAGAAAACATTCGCGCGGGAGGAGATCTTGCTGCCCGTGAAGTGCAACCAGCATCCCTGGATGCGCATGTTTATCAGCGTGGTGAAAAATCCGTTCTATGCCGTTAGCGGACCGGACGGTAAATTTGAAATTAAAGGACTGCCGCCGGGCGACTACACGCTGGCGTTTGTGCAGGAAAAGCTGGGGGAGCAGGAAATAAAGGTGACCCTCGCCGCCAAAGACAGCAAGACCGTGGATGTGACCTTTAAGCAGTGAAGCCAGGGTGAGGGAGTCCGGTGGCGGCCCGTGAAAACTGAACGCTGCTGCCGCTCACTGATGGACGTTTGCACGTGGGCCGGGAAATTGGCTGCGTATTCCAAATTGCCCGCTTTCGATGCCGGGGAGTCAAGGACCAAGAAGCTAAAGGAGATCTCTTGCGCGCCGCGACATTCTTGATTGCCATCATCTTTTGCATTGCTCCACTGGCGGGGATTGCGTGGATCATCGTGGCTGGTTCGATCACCTCAGTCGACGGTTTGTTTATGAGCCTTATTCTGCTGTCCCTCTCGGGAATATTCCTTCTGAATGTGTTCTGGGAGACGCGAGACCGCGGCTTGTTGTCTTTTCTCCACAAGGGGAAAACGGCGGCAGGCAAAGAGCCACCGGCTGCGAAGGCGAGCTAGGTTCGAAGAATGCACATGGCCAGTCACCCCACATCCCTGGACGCTGCTCATCTGCAAGAGATGGTTGAGGAGGAACACTCGCCGAAGCCCGCGGCTCATCGAATGTCCACCCGCAAACGGCTGTTGTTCTTTCTGACGGCCTGGTTGATCGTGCTGATGCCGTTTTTGTTTTGGTGGAGCACCTGGTTCGGACGTCCTCTCTCGGATCAGCAGATCACCGAATACTTGAATGACCAGAAGCATCCGCGGCACATCCAGCATGCGCTTGTACAACTGGGTGAGCGCATGGGGCGGCATGCCGAGGGGGCCAGGCGCTGGAATGCCGACCTTGTGCGTCTCGCCTCGTATCCGGTGGAAGAGGTGCGCAACACCGACGCCTGGGTCATGGGGCAAGACACCTCGGTAGTTGCTTTCCACCAGACACTCTTAACCATGCTAGGAGACTCTTCTCCCTTGGTGCGAGGGAATGCGGCGCTCTCCTTGGTGCGCTTCGGCGATGCATCGGGCCGCGCTCAGATCGTCGCTCTGCTGCAACCGGCCGTAATTACTGCTCCCTCGGCGGGCGTGGTAAGCGACACGGACAAAATCGGAACCGCCATCCATCAAGGTGGCGATATCGCCAAGCTCCACGATGGCCAGCAAACCATAGAAGTTCGCTCCCCCATCAATGGACGCATCCGGACTCTCCGCGTGGGAAAGGGGACGTACGTTACTCCGGGAGCCGAAATCGCAACGGTGGCCCCTGCGGACGAGCAGGTGTGGGAAGCCCTGCGAGCGCTCTATCTCGTTGGCCAGTTGGGTGACCTGCCTGCGATCCTTCCTTACGAGCGAGACTTGCCGGAAACTTCCGATCGTGTGCGCCAGCAAGCTTTATCGACCGAAAAAGCCATTCGGGAAAGGGCAGCCAAACTTCCGTAGCGTTTGGCGTTTTGTAGGGGAGACTCGAAGGGAGACGATCAGTAGGTCATCGGGCCGACTTCTTTTTCTACCTCGGCGATATCCACCATTACGATGGCATCCCAGGGACAGCCATCCAGGAAGCAGCCATCCGGACCCTTGCTGAGACACTTCTTGCAGCCGATGCAAAGAATGGGATCAATCTGAATGCGGCCGAACGGAGGGTTATCCTCGTCGTTCACCCAGAACATGCAGTCCTCGACCGGGCAGTACTCGACGCAAGCGGGCGACCCGGCGCAACCCGTACAGCATTCGGTGATTACCGCCAGTTCTTTGGGCTTCTTCTTCCGCGCGGTGGTAATCCCCTTGGAGCGCGGCTCTAGCTTCACTTCGTCGGGGACCATCCCCGGGGCTTTAACGGTTGTCGGTTCGGTTGCCATGCGGTGGGATTATACCTTTGAAGTCAAGATTTTGTAACTGCTGCGACCGCCATTCTTGAGCCTGTCCCCAAAACCCGAAGTTGAAGAGGGATTCCTCACTCCCTTCGACTTCGCTCAGGGCAAGCCGCGGACTCCGTTCCCTTCGACTCCGCTCAGGGCAGGCGGAATGACGGGTTCATCGAAAAACCTCATTTGGTCGTCCCACGGTTTCCCTTCTGGTGTAGATTCGGAAACGAACGTCCGGCGGTGGCTCTGCCGGCTTCGAGCGCCTGCAGCCATTCTGCGATGTCACTACGGAGCGAGCCCACGTCAATGCCTTCAAAGTATTCGGGATAACGCTCCAGGCGGGCTCGCGCCCTCTGCAGCAACGAGGAGGTGCCACGCGGATTCCCACGTTGCAGGTGATGAAACGCAGCCGCCACTTGAATCAGTCCTTGTAAGAAGGTCTTCTCCGGCTCTCTTGAACCCAGCCACACACTTTCCCAGTGCTCGTGAGCCTCAAAGAACTCCTGCGCGCGATAGCATCGCAAGCCTTCACCAAGTTCTCCTTCGGTCCAGATCAGTTTCATCTTGAGACGCTTTTGCGTGCTAGCAAAATGGGCTCCCCTAGCGGCCTCTGTTGGAAAAATACTTCCGGCGGCAGATCAGGTCTTTGCGGGGTCTACCGGAATAAGCTAATTCTAGATTGTTGTGAATTGGAGTGCAGAAGAAAGTGAGGGGAAGAACGAACCGGCCCAGCCCTCAATCCCCTAAAGGGATCCTCGGCTCGTCTCCCCCACACGGTTTGGGAAGTGCAAGCGGCTCGCCAACATAATATCTTTAGTTTCAGCGCGTTAAAGTCAGACCCCCTGGTAAAAACGAACCACCCCCGGGGAAAAAATTACCCTAGCATCCCGTGTCCAAGAATTTTCCCTTCGCGAATCGCTCTCTTTTGCGCCTCCTCGCAGCCCGCCTCCTTGACCATTCCCCGCACCTGTTGCTATGTTGAGAGACTATGCTCGGCTCAGTGTACCCACTGGGCGCCAGGGCTCCTGTGGAGGCGGCGGTTTCCCTTATGGCCCTTAGCAAATTGGTTGTGCGAGGAGCGCGGCAGCACAACCTGAAGAATATCAGCCTGGAAATCCCCCGCAACTCCCTCACCGTTATTACCGGGCTGTCCGGTTCGGGCAAGTCTTCACTGGCATTCGACACCATTTACGCGGAAGGGCAGCGAAGATACGTTGAGTCTCTGTCCGCCTACGCGAGACAGTTTCTGGACCAGATGGAGCGACCGGAAGTCGATGTCATCGAAGGGTTGTCGCCTTCCATCGCCATCGAGCAGAAAACCACCACGCGGTCTCCCCGCTCGACCGTTGGCACGATAACGGAAATCTACGATTATCTGCGCGTCATCTACAGCTCGGTCGGCGTGCCCCACTGCCCCAACTGCGGCAAACCCATCACCCGCCAATCCAGCGAGCAAATTGTTCAGGCGATCCTTAAGGGTGAACTCTGTAAGCCGGAAGACCGCATCATGATTCTCGCGCCCATCGTCCGCGGACGAAAAGGAGCCTACCGCAAGGAACTTGAAAAACTCGCGCAGGACGGCTTTGTCCGCGTGCGGATCAATGGCGAACTCCTGCCGCTCGATGAGCCGCCGGTCCTGGACAAGCGAAAGAATCACACCATCGAGGTGGTGGTGGACCGGTTATTGGTAAAGCAGGGCATTGCTTCCCGGCTGGAGCAGTCCATTGCTACCGCTCTGAAACTCGCGCAAGGCCTGGTGACCGTCGCAATAGTCGGCGGCAAGGAGCACACTTTCTCCGAAAGGCTGGCGTGCCCGGATTGCGGCCTGTCCGTGCCGCAGCTCGAACCGCGTTCGTTCAGCTTCAATTCGCCTTATGGAGCTTGCCCGGAGTGTCATGGCCTGGGCTCCAAATACGATTTCGATCCCGCAAAAGTGATAACGGACTGGACGCGCCCGCTGTTTGACGGAGGTCTCGGGCCGGGTTCAGGCTCGGCCATTTTGAAGCGCACGCTCGAACTTGGCGCTTACGCCCACGGCTTTCACCTGGATACGCCTTTCGAAAAATATCCTGCGCGCGTGCAGAGCTTACTGCTCTATGGCTATCCTCCTGCCGGCGCAAAAAAGGCGAGCGGAGAGGCGAGCGGCAAATCGTCCAGCACGGAAAAGGGCTTTCGCTTCCAGGGCATCCTGAAATTCCTGGAGCGTAATTTTGAAGAGTCAAATTCCGACTCCTACCGCGAGTGGATGACGCAGTACATGTCGGCCACGCTGTGCAACGCGTGCCTCGGCCGGCGTTTGCGCCCGGAATCGCTGGCGGTCAAGTTAGGCGGGTGGTCCATCTCCGATTTTACGGCGCTTGCTTTGAGCGACGCGCGACCAGCGGTTGACAAAATTCTCTCCCAGCTTTCGCCCCGGCAGAAAGAGGTGGCCGCAAGGCCCCTCACGGAAGTAGGCGAGCGCCTGGATTTCCTGCTGGCCGTGGGACTTGGCTATTTGAGCCTGGAACGGTCCGCGGCCACTCTCTCCGGTGGCGAAGCCCAACGCATCCGCCTGGCTACGCAGATCGGCTCGCGCCTTCGCGGGGTGCTCTATGTGCTGGACGAGCCTTCCATCGGCTTGCACGCGCGCGACAACGACCGGCTGCTCCACTCTCTCGAACAGTTGCGGAACTTGGGCAACACCGTCCTGGTGGTCGAGCACGACGAGGAAACCATACGGCGTGCTGATTATGTCGTGGATCTCGGTCCCGGCGCGGGGAATGCCGGCGGCTATCTGGTCGCTACGGGAAAGCCAGAAGATATTGCCGCCGCGCCAGATTCCCTAACTGGACGCTATCTTTCCGGTACGGCGGAAATTTCCGTGCCGGGCAAGCGCCGCAGCGCGAATGGAAAAGCCATCCAGATCCTTGGAGCGCGCGCCAATAACCTGAAGGATGTGGACGTGTCGTTGCCGCTGGGATTGCTGACCGTGGTGACCGGCGTGTCCGGCTCCGGGAAATCCACGCTGGTCAATGACATCCTGTATCGCGCGCTGGCACAAAAGCTGTATCGCTCCATGGAGCCGCCGGGGCCGCACAAGATGATCCTTGGCATCGAGCACATCGACAAAGTGATCGAAATTGACCAGGCGCCCATTGGACGCACCCCGCGCTCCAATCCTGCTACGTACACCGGCGTATTCGCGCCCATTCGCGAACTCTTTGCCATGCTGCCCGAATCGCGTGAACGCGGTTACCGGCCCGGCCGGTTCAGCTTCAACGTAAAAGGCGGGCGCTGCGAAGCCTGCCAGGGCGAGGGACTGCGGCGCATCGAAATGAACTTTCTGCCGGATGTTTATGTGATGTGCGAAGTTTGCCGCGGACGGCGCTACAACGCGGAAACCCTTGCGGTGCGTTACAAAGGCCACAATATCAACGACGTGCTGAATCTTCCCGCCAGCGATGCCCTGAAGTTGCTGGAAAATATTCCCCATGTACAGCAGAAACTCTCGACCATGGTCGAGGTGGGGCTGGGTTACGTGCAATTGGGGCAGTCGGCTACAACGCTTTCCGGAGGCGAAGCGCAGCGCATCAAGCTGGCACGCGAGCTTTCAAAACGCCAGACGGGCCGCACTGTATATATCCTCGACGAACCGACCACCGGCCTCCATTTCGACGATGTGCGGAAACTTGTGGATGTTCTACAGCGTCTCGTCGATCTTGGCAACACGGTTTTGATCATCGAACACAATCTGGATGTCATTAAGCAGGCTGACTGGATCATTGACCTGGGCCCCGAAGGCGGTCAGGGCGGCGGGCGAATCGTCGCGCAGGGCACGCCGGAACACGTAGCGCGTGCAAAAAAATCCTATACCGGGCAGGCGCTGGCGCGGGTTCTGCACATGAACGGGACATCCAACGGGCAAAACAATGGCCATCTCAAGGGTGCTTGAGGCACCGGTGGCTCGGTTGGCTTTGGCTTGCGTGGCCGTAGCCTTCCCCGTAAAGTAGTGGAATCCGCATGAGCATTTATTCCATTCAGCCGGTAACGCTTGGCGGCGTTCGGACCTATCCTATTTCCGCGCGTAAGAGCAAGGTCACCGTGCGCGATTTTGCCAGCCCCTCGGCTCGCGGCTCATCCGTTTCGAAGTTCCTCGATTCGCTGCCGAAAATTCTGGCGGCTCAGGATCTGCGTGATCTCGCCCGTTCTATCCACAGCGCGCACAAACAAAGGAAAACAATTCTGTGGGGCATTGGCGGCCATGTAATTAAAGTGGGGCTGGCGCCGGTGCTCATCGACTTGATGAACAAAGGTTACGTCTCCGGCATGGCGATGAATGGCGCCGCCCTCATTCATGATTTCGAAATTGCCATGGTTGGCAACACTTCGGAAGACGTGGAAGCCGCACTCGGCGAAGGTCACTTCGGCATGGCCCAGGAAACCGGCTGGGGTATCAATGAAATCGCCAAGCTGGCTCAGCGTATTCGTATTGGCTACGGGGAAGCCGCTGGACAATATCTCACCAGCGGCATTTTGGAGCCTAAACATCCGGAGCTGAGCGTTCTGGTTGCCGCCTACAAAAAGCGTATCCCCGTGACCATCCACGTGGCCATCGGCACGGACATCCCACACATGCATCCTTCGGCGGAGGGAGCCGCGCTCGGTGACGCTTCGCTCCACGATTTCCGTCTCTTCTGCACCTTGGTTCAAGGCATGGATGCTGGCGGCGTGTATCTTAACTGGGGTTCTGCCGTGCTCCTACCCGAAGTATTCCTTAAGGCGGTTTCCGTGGTGCGCAATCTCGGTGTGCATCTGCAGTCCATCACCACCGCCAACTTCGACTTCATTCAGCATTACCGGCCAACCATGAATGTCGTGAGACGCCCCACTGCCGCATCCAAGGGAAAGAAGGGCGAAGGTTCCAGGGGCTTTGCGATCACTGGGCACCACGAACTGATGCTTCCGCTTCTTGCTGCCGCACTAACGGCTGGATGGCCCGCTCGGGGAAGGCGTTCAAAGTAATGAATCCTTTTGACGAGAGTCCTCCGCCGCAAGAGCCGGACAACAATTCGGAAGGCCAGTCGCAGCAGCAGGAGCTCTTCCCTACACCCGTGCTATCCTCTGAAGTCGCGCCGGGCTCACCCACAGAGCAAGGCGCGCCTTCCTTGCCGCTTTCTCCAGCCTATCCGGAAGACCTGAGAATCACGTGGTCCTGGGTACATTTGGCTCTTTTCGTGGTTTTTGGATTTGTCAGCCTGTTAACCGTCCAGGGTGTGATGCTTATGCGCTACGCTCCGCATCAGCACCTCAACGCCACCGATCTGGAAAAATATATGTTGTCCAAGCCCCAGATTGCGATCGGTAGCATGCTTATCTGGTACGCCGCGCTGTTCTTCTTTCTCTACGTCACGCTGTCTATTTTGCGCGGACATGCTTTCTGGGAGTGCCTGGGTTGGCGGAAGATCAAAACGCGCGCGGACGGAGCGCGGAGGAATCCACTCGTATTTTTCATTTCGGGCTGTGGCCTATCGCTTCTGGTGGCGATTGTATCGTCGCAGATGAAGACGCCGGACAATATGCCGATGGAAGAGCTGTTCAAGTACAGACAAACGGCGCTGCTGTTCATGGCCATGGCAGTGCTTGTGGCCCCGCTTGTGGAAGAGACGCTGTTCCGTGGCTATCTCTATCCCTTGTTTGCCCGCTCTTTCGGCATTGCGCCCGGCATCCTGCTCACCGGCGTTCTCTTCGGGCTGATGCACGGCGCACAGCTTGGATGGACGTGGGGCCTGGTTTCCGTGATGATTCTCGTTGGCACAGTTTTCACCATCGTGCGCGCGCGCACGGGCAGCGTCTTCGCGAGCTATTTGATGCACCTGGGATACAACTCGCTGATTTCGTTCTTTGCCATCTTAGGCACCCACGGTTTTACCAAGCTGCCGGTCGACCACTGAGCCGTTCGTTTCCGTACCTCTCCTTCGCTACAATAGATAAAAGAGGATTGCTCACGAATGTACGTTGCCCAACCCATCGAATGGACCGACAAAGGCGTGGTTATACTCGACCAGCGCCGCCTGCCGGGCGAGGAAGTCCGTTACACTTACACTGACTATCGCGAGGTCGCCACGGCTATCCGGGAAATGGTGATTCGCGGCGCGCCGGCGATTGGAGTTGCCGCCGCCATGGGCGTTGCGCTCGGCCTCGAGAAGTCTTCTGCCAACTCCATCGAAACATTAGAAATTGAATTCACGGAAATTTGCGACACTCTTGCCAAAACACGTCCCACCGCCGTCGACCTCTTCTGGGCCCTGGAGCGCATGAAGAGGCGCTTCCACGAATTACTGCAATCCCACGCGGACTTGGCCACCATTCGCAAGGCTATGATCGCCGAAGCCAAGGAAGTTCATCTTGAAAAGCTGGCCACCGACGAAGCGATTGGGCGATTCGGCGCGGAATTCATGCCCAAAGAAGGTCAGGTGATGACGCAGTGCAACGCGGGCGCGCTTGCCACCGCTGGCATCGGCACCGCTCTCGGCGTAATTCGCGTTGCCTTCGAACAGGGTCGCAAATTGCACGTTCTGGTCCCGGAGACGCGGCCGTATCTTCAGGGGGCACGGCTGACGGCCTGGGAACTGCATCGAGGCGGTATTCCTCTCACGCTTATCACCGACAACATGGTGGGCCATTTTCTGAAGACTGGGAAAGTGGGCGCCATCGTTACCGGAGCGGACCGCATCGCGGCGAACGGTGACACCGCCAACAAGATTGGCACGTACC
>JBAVHY010000034.1:0-1852 GCA_049686315.1 Candidatus Acidiferrum sp.
GGCGAGCACCATCCTGCAGTTTATCCAAGGAGTACGCGGCGACTTGCATGTGACCTTTGAAGAAGGGACCTGGGCGGCTTGGTTGTATGACCTACTGAAGCCCCACGTAACGGAGCTGCTCGTGTGCGATCCCCGAAAAAATGCGCTGATGAAGGACGGCAACAAGAGCGACAAGATTGACGCTCGCAAACTCGCCGATCTGCTCCGCGGCGGATATCTGCGCTCGGTCTACCATGGCGAGAACGGCCTGCGAACCATGAAAGAACTAGCCCGCAGTTACCTCACCATCAGCAAAGATCTGACTCGGGTGATGAATCGGGTTAAGGCTCTGTATCGAAGCTGGGGCATTTGCTGTGCGGGTCAGCAAGTCTACGCACCGCAGCATCGCTCGGAGTGGTTGAACAAAATCGGAGAAACGGGCGTGCGCCGGCGGGCCGAGTTCTTCTACCAGCAGCTCGACGCCCTGCGAGTGCTGCACAAAGCCGTGCGGCGAGATCTGTTGGCGGAGAGTCGAAAACACAGCGCCACGAAACTGCTGCGCGAGATTCCTTCGATCGGCTTGATCCGGGCCGCTCTGCTGCTCGCGCTGATCCAAACCCCACAACGGTTCCGCACCAAGCGGCAACTCTGGACTTACAGCGGCCTCGCGATCGATACGCGCGACAGTGCGCAACACTGCTTCGTGGATGGACAGCTGCAACGTTCCAAGAAACCACAGCAACTTCGTGGGCTGAATCAAAATCACAATCATGATATGAAAGCCATCTTCAAGAGCGCTGCCACCATGGCCAGCAGCGGGGACGGGCCGTTCCGCGATTTCTACCAAGGCTTGCTTACGAAAGGCATGGAGCCAGCAATGGCTCGCCTCACCTTGGCGCGAAAGATTGCGGCGATCACTCTAACCGTCTGGAAGAAAGGAGCACATTTCGACGCCAAACAACTGAAGCCACAAGCAGCTTGAGCGTTTCGGACCAGAGTCCGCTCCATCCTTGGTGATCTTTGGCGGTGGACAGTCGGGTTCTTCTTGAGACGCTCGGTTCGAGGGCGAGTATCCATGGGAAAGTTAGGCCGTAAGCTTGATCCAAGTCTCCATTCCCACCCTATGCCCCCTCGGATAACCGAAGAAAGCTGTAGGCCACGAGTCTCAGATAGGACCATGGTTGGCAACTCTGCAACCAGGTTAGCTTGTCAGTTTCAGAGAACCGAACGGCGCCGTCATGACGAGCATGAAACCACCACAGGAAGGAAGAAAGACGGGAGCCCCGTCGCTCCGCGGCTTAAAGGGCCGCTCCGCGACAGAGCCAAACGGTCAAGCAGCTAAAGGACGAGGTGTCAGCAGTGTGGCAGGGGGCTGGATGCCGGAAAATATTTCTGGCGTTCCGGCAGGGAGAAGTGTTTTTCACTTGACATCCCTTTTTATAGGACTTTCCCACAGCGACGGCGACTGCGGCTGTCAAAGTGGGACAAACTGCTAAACCCACGCCAATCGTAAATTTCTACAGATTCTCGTGCAGAACCAGAAAAACAAACTGGCCAGCTAGTTTAGCCCCACGTTCAGCCCAAACACGGTGCCGTCGTTCTTTGCCCCGCCGACTCGTGTCGTTCCGTACAGTGTTCCGTTGGTAGCCTGCATCAATCCTGAGAATGAGTCTGCACCATCACTCCCTGCAAACGCATGCAAGGTGTTAAACGCACCCTGCGGCGTAACCTCGAAGACGATCCCATCGGAGTGGGCGCCGCCGGAGATGGTCGTTCCGTACAGATTGCCATCGTTGGCCAAGACCAGCTGATTCGGCGTCGCCCCGTCGGTCGCGGTAAAGCTGTGCAGAACAGTGACCACCCCAGCCGAGGT
>JBAVHY010000035.1:0-9617 GCA_049686315.1 Candidatus Acidiferrum sp.
AGCCATGCCCTGACGAAAAACGCGAGAACTCACCCAGACTCTAAAGCCCAGGTTTTTGCGGGCCTTTTCGGCACGGCTGAGGCCGTGCCCCTCCCGATGGCGATTCATGAGACAACTTCTCGTGACCCGAAGAGCAAATCGTTCGTGACAGCCATTTGCTGTGATATAAAGCTCTCACAATGAACCAGGCGCAAAAGATGGGCTCATTTACGGACGAGGAGGAAATCACCGGGTGATCGCGAAAGTGTTTGAAGACAAGCTCTCTCTCAGCCGTGCTGCTGCCGAACACGCCGCGGCTGCTTTGCGAAGATCCATCCTCGATCGCGGACACGCGCGCATTATCGCCGCTACGGGAAACTCCCAGCTGGATTTTCTCGATGCATTGGTTAAAGCGGAACATATCGACTGGCAACGGGTCGAGATGTTTCACCTCGATGAGTACGTCGGGCTGCCCATCACGCATCCCGCCAGTTTTCGCAACTACCTGCTTGAGCGCCTGATTCACAAGACGGGCATCACCCAGTATCATTTGCTCGACGGCAGCGGTGATCCTGATGAAGTTGTCCGCCGGGTCGGCGAAGCGTTGCGGTCGGCGCCCGTTGACGTCGCTTTTGTCGGCATTGGGGAGAATGGCCATCTGGCGTTTAACGACCCTCCGGCCGACTTCCAAACAGAAGAACCGTATCTTATCGTCACTCTTGATGAAGCCTGCCGCAGCCAACAGGTAGGCGAAAAATGGTTCGCGGATATTTCCGAGGTTCCCCGGCGGGCCCTCTCGATGTCCGTGCGGCAGATTTTGAAGGCGAAAGAGATCATTGCCGTCGTGCCTGATGCGCGGAAAGCACGCGCCGTCAAACTGTGTCTCGAGGGCGAAATCAGTCCGATGGCCCCGGCTTCTATTTTGCGCACTCACCCCGCCACAACGCTTTATCTCGACAGAGATTCCGCGGGTTTGCTCAGCCCGGCAACACTCGGTGCATTTGCGAGCGGCGCGTAATTTGTGATCGCTGTTTGTTCCATCAGAACGCATCGTGCGTGAAACCGCCGCGGGGTTTCCATGACCAAACCCGGACCAATTGGTGCAATGCGACCTCGCGCGATTCCCTCCTTGCGCTGGTGGATCGCCGGAATTTTGTTCGCCTCGACAGTGATCAATTACATTGATCGTCAGACGCTTTCCATTCTTGCGCCGTATCTCAAACAGGAATACCACTGGACCAACACGGACTATGCCTATATCGCGATCGCGTTTCGCGTGGCGTATTCCATCGGGCAAACCGCTTGTGGCCGGCAGATTGATCGCCTCGGCACCAGGTTAGGACTGACGATCAGCGTTACGTGGTACTCGATTGTCTCGCTGTTGACCTCCTTGGCAAGCGGCATGGCCAGTTTCGCCGCGTTCAGGTTCCTGCTTGGGGCCGGCGAGTCTGCGAATTGGCCGGGCGCAAGCAAGGCTGTCTCCGAATGGTTTCCCAATCGTGAACGCGGGCTGGCGGCCGCATTTTACGACAGCGGATCTTCCATCGGGGGCGCCATAGCCCCTTTCCTTATATTGCCGGTGTATTTGCGTTGGGGATGGCGCGTGGCATTTGTGATTCCCGGACTGCTTGGATTTTTATGGTTGGCCGTTTGGCGCCGCATGTATCATTTGCCTCAGGAACATCCGCGCATTAGCGATGCCGAGCGCAAGATGATCCTCGCAGAAAAGCCCGAGGCCGAAGCGACTGGAAGACGGTTGCCGCGATGGCGCGATCTCTTGAAACTGCCGCAGACTTGGGGGGTTATTGTCTCGAAGGCCCTTACCGACCCGGTGTGGTTCTTCGTCACCGACTGGTTTCCGATATACCTTATTGCCAAAGGCATTTCGCTCCAGAGTGGCTTGATCGCCGTGTGGATTCCCTTCCTTGCCGCCGACCTGGGCAATTTCTTCGGTGGCGGTGTCTCCGGTTATTTGATTCGGCGCGGGTGGCCGCTTGGCGCCGCGCGAAAAGCGCTGGTGGTCTTCGGAGGCTTCGGCGTATTGCTTCTGATCCCGACAATCTTCACGGTGAAGCTGTATGTAATCACGCTGCTTTTCGGGCTGGCCACGTTTTCCTACGCCTCGTTTTCGACGATAGCAAACGTGTTGCCAACCGACCTCTACAGCAGCGAGGCAGTTGCGTCGGTGAGCGGCATGAGCGGAACCGGCGCGGGAATCGGCACGATCATCGCGTTCAAGCTCATCGGACAATATTCCGACGCGCGGCAAGCGTCAGGCACGCATTCGTTCGACCCGATCGTGATCGTCGCCGGGCTGATTCCCTTCATCGGAATGATCCTGGTGTTATTACTTGTGCGCAACACTCGTGCTACTGATGAGGGGCTGGTGCGCCGAATATGAACTCTCCGGGATGCACAAGCTAGAACGTAATCCTTAGCCTTAAACGAACGGTGCGGCGATTGTCGATGCCTTCTTGCGTGAAGCTGCTTATCAACCGTCCGAAGTCAGGGTTTGGAATAACGTCGTTGACAGGATCAATTGGCAGCAATTTTCCGGTGGTTTGATCCACCCTGACATTAAATTCACCGAGCCAAGCAAACACACCACCACCGCCGCCGGCATCGGCGTTCGGGGAAAACAGCGGATGATTGAATATGTTGTCAACGTCCGCGCCAAACTGGACGTTCACACGCTCAGTAAATCGGAAATCCTTATGGATTCCCAGGTTGACTCCCCAGGTACCAGGGCCCCACAGCATATTTCGCTTGGCCACTCCCGCTTGCGTGAAAATGTCGGCGCCCACGGAAGGCAGCCCGAACGCCGCGGGGTTCCAGATTCGATCGCCGCTTTTTTGATTGAAATTATTACTGAGCACAACGGGGCGAAAGGAAGGCTCGGCATTGAAATCGCCAACGGCATCCAAAGAGGAAATGCCGATGTTGCCAGGCTCGATGGGATTGCAGTCGTCGCAAATCCAGAAGGGAGTAAAGCCCGTTCCGGATTTCGCGAACATATTAAAGGTGGTTTGCCAGCCACCTATGACCACATCGGCCCACCTGGACATTGATGAGCCGTACTTGCGCCCCCTGCCCACCGGCAAATCGTAGATGCCATAGGCCACCAGGCGGTGACGGGAAACATAGCCGTCGACGCCATAGTCGCTCTCCGGTTGGAACTGGTTATAGGTCACCCCGCCGAGGCTGGAGTTGCCGGTGTCCAATGCCGTCGATTTCTGGTCTAAAAAGGTGTACGAAACGTTGAACATCAGCCCGTGGAAAAAGCGATGCTCGACCTGGGTCTGGAATGCATTGGACTGCGCATGGCCGTAATTGCCGTAACTCAGGACGAAGTCTCCCAGTGCGGGGAAGCGGTAACGCGCGGCATCGGCAGGCGAAATCCCGCAATCGCCATTATTGACCGGATCACATATCTGTCCCGTGTCCAGGCCGGTGTCCGGATCTATGACGTGTGTGCCGAAGGGCACGTCGCTCGGTTGAAGTTCGTTCAAGTCTTTGCCGGCAATCAGCCCGTGCATTGTTGAGCCCAGGTAGGAGAAACGGACGACGCTTTCCCAGCCGATTTCGCGCTCAAAGGTTGCGTTGTACTGATGAATGCGGGGTTGCTTCAGACCGAAGGGCACCACGTTGACCGAGGGCGTACCGTTCGTCCCGGAAATGATGGTGCCGCCCGAGATTGGACTGATTCCATTCGTGCTTGCATCGGGCCAGCCGTCGAGAGGATTGCCAGTCCCGCTCCTCTTGGTAAGGCCCTGATTAAACGGATTTGTGGCGATTGGGTCGCGAATGCCTTGAGCGGCGGAAGTAGGATAGTAGATTCCATAGCCACCGCGAATAACCGACTTGTTGCCGAGGCGGTAGGCGGCACCGATTCGCGGCGAGAAGTCTCTCTTGTCCATGCGGACCACGCCTCTTCCCACGCCCAGGCCAGAGTCTTTAGCAAGCACGTAGCCGAAATCAATGATGCGAGTGTCCAGATACTTAAGCGTCTTTGTGGAAGGAATGACAAATCGCCCTAACTGGCCGGTCGTAGGATTCACATAATTCGGATCGAAGTTGGCGATCAGGTCGTTCTTGTCGATGAACGGAGTGATGAGTTCATAGCGCAGTCCGAGATTCAGGGTCAGCTTTCCAGTGACCTTCCAGGTGTCCTGAAAGAAATAGCCATTTTCCCAATTGTGCACATCCATGGCCGGGCGAGGCTGCAAAACGTAACTGACACTGGTTGGAGGAAGTCCGAGAAGAAAATGGGTAAAGGGATTTGTTCCCGTTCCGCTGTAGGTCATCGAGCCGCGTGGGTTTCCACGATTCAGAGCGAAGCCGTCCACGGCGGCGTTCCGAACCACGTCTCCGCCCATGCGGAAGTCGTGCTTGCCTTTAATCCAGGTCAACGTATCTCCGAAGGTAACCAGATTTTGATCCAGGGGTCGAAACGTGTTACGACCGCCGTTTGTGAAAGTCGCAAATGTATTGTTGAAGTTGACCGCCGGGTGGCCGAAAGTGGAAAGCGCGAAAGAACCCACCACTGAACCGTAGGCATCGATGTCACTCTGGTCAAAGCCAATGCTGGAGAGAAATCCCTCGAGGGTCGTGTTGCTATGCCGCAAGAGGCTTTGCCGGTTGAAACCACCGCGAGCCTCGTTAACCACGGTATCGCGGAAGGAATGCGTGTAGGATAAGGAAACGGTATTGTTCCTGCGATCATCCCTTGTCAAACCAAGCCCCGTATAAGCGGGCACCACGGCCGTTGTGGCGTCTCCTTGCGCCGATGCGTTATACACCCCGTAGAGGTGATTCCGCTCGGAAAAGTCATGGTCCACCCGCAACGTGCCAAGGTCCTGCGTGGAATTGCCGGGCAGAATCGTCTGGTAGCCTCCAGGAATTCTTCCGTTCGAAGAATTGATAGGGGCGCTGAGCCCGATCTTTGGAAAATACGTGCTGATAAGTTTCTGGACAGTGGGGTTTAGGAGCCGCGAGGGTATGGTGACGAAGCGCAGTGATCCCGGAGGATCATTCGGATTGGTGTCTGGAATCGTATTCGTGGCAATTTCCTGGGCTGTAAGAGTAATACCTGCCGGCACGAGCGGTTTCGCCGAGTCTTTCAGCGCCGAAAAATCTCCCGTGTCCAGCGAGGGATGGGGAATGGTACCGGATGAAATCTTGGTGGGAGAAACGGCATAGTTCCGTTCATAGGCGGCAAAGAACCACGTTTTCTTGATCCGGGGGATGGGACCACCTACCGAGCCACCAATGTCATTGAAGTTAAAATATGGGTTGGGGTATTTGGATTGAAAGGCCGTTGGCGAGAATTGTGCGGCGGCGTTTTTATCATCAAGCGTCCAGGCGGCCAATGCGGAGTTCTTGTTATTGTAGAACGCCGAACCGTGATAGTCCGAGCCACCACGTTTTGTGGTAACGCGAATGTTGGCGATGCCCGCATATTCCGCGCTGAAGTCCGAGGTCAAAAGATTAATCTCTCCAACCGCTTCGAGCGAGGGCTGGCTGGAAGTGGGCTCGCCGAAGATGCCGCCGTTCGAACGCTGTCCATCTAGAGAAAAGCTGGCGCCGTAGCTCTGGGCGCCGATAAATTTGAAGGAACCGTCCGCCGCGCCTTGCGTGACGTTGGGGTTCAGATAAAGGAAGGTGTAGACGCTCCGACTGTCACGCGGAAGTTCGACAATCGCCAGATTGTCCAGCGTCTGGCTAATGGTCTGGTCTTCCGTGTTCATGGCCGGCGCTTCCATTGTTACGACCACAGTCTCTTGCGCCGCGGAAATCTTCAGCACGGCATCGGCGCTCACGGTATCGCTGCCGTTCAGGACGATATCGGTGATTTCCTTCTTGCTCATTCCAACCGCGGTGATAACCACTTTGTACGTACCAGGCTTCAGCCCGAACATCTCATAATTGCCTTGAGCATTCGTTCTTGTTTCCCGCGCGGCGTTGGTAAGGGCGTCGATGACCGTTACCGAGGCATCAGGAATGACGGCGCCGGTGGAGTCTGTCACCGTGCCGTGAATGGTGCCAAGATCGGTGCCTTGGCCGAACGCAAGCGCTGCACCGAAAGCTAGAAAGGTCAGACAAGTAGCGCAGATGGACATAGTTTTGGAGATCAAGGAGAACCCCCTTGCAGGCTAGTCTTGGTTGAACGGTCTATCACAAGGGGAAAGCAAACGCAATATCAATAAAGCCGAAACGACATAATAGGAAAGGATATGAAACTATCTGCGATGGCTATACTTTCGTCATTTGACCAAAACGGAAGACACCGCCTATACTTGGCTCACGGAAACGGTGCCATGACCCCTAAAGCTCGTCTGCTAACCGCCCAGCGGCGCCGGAGCGTACTGGACCTTGTCGACCAAGATGGCCAGGTAACCGTGGCGGACATGGTTCGCCGGTTCTCTATTTCCGCAGTCAGCGCCCGCAATGACCTCGACGCTCTTGCTTCCATGGGCGCCCTGGTTCGTTCCCACGGTGGAGCCGTGCGGCGCCTGGAGGCCACTCAGGATTATCCGCTCCGCACCAAAGAAACACTGCACAGGGAAGAGAAAATCAGAATCGGAAGGGCCGCGGCGGAATTGGTGCGGCCGGGTGAAACAATCATCCTGGATTCAGGAACGACCACCGCAGAGGTAGCCAGGCATTTGAAGAGGATGAAGAAGCAACCGCTTACAGTCATCACGAATGCCTTGAATATAGGGTTCGAGCTTGCCGATACACCGGGAATCACGTTGATTATGATCGGCGGGCTATTGCGCCCTGTTTCGTTTTCTTTCGTTGGACCTCAAGCCGAAGCCATGATGAACGAGTTTCACGCAGACCGGCTTTTCCTAGCAGTCGACGGTTTCGATCTGGAGAACGGACCTTCGACACCGGACGTGCTGGAGGCGCAACTGAATAATGTGATGATGCGCTCAGCGAAAGAGGTCACGGTTGTCGCGGATTTCAGCAAATTGGGGCGGAGAAGCGTTTCGAAGATCAGCCCTTTCGCCAAAATCCGGCGCTTGATCACGGACAACCACGCGGCCCAGGAATTTACCAAAGGACTTCGCGACAAGGGAATCGAAGTCCTCGAGGTCTAACGTTACCCCCAAAGGCTCTTTCCGAGCAGATTTCAGAGAGGGGGCATGCAGGGGAAATTTTCCCACTACACGGTTGATAATCCCTCCCTGCGATGGGGAATCTGGCTGAAACCCCTCTTCAAGGGAGCGAAAAAAAGCCAGAAGCTGCATTATTGTCCGGGCCTGAGTTCAGGCGTAATGATATCCAGTGGACGATTTTCCCCGTCCACGGAGCCGTGCCAGACACCCCCACCAAAGGTTGTGATGTAAACCTTATTACGGTTTTCGGGATCGGTGATGACACGATGTCCCCACTTGAAGTTAAAACCAGATATGCGCGTCCAACTTTCCCCCTGGTCTTTTGAGGTCCATGCGGAGGACTCGAAACCTGCAGCGTAAAGAATTTTCGCGTCGCGTGGGTCTATAGTGACATCGTAGACGTGACGATCGCGACGCAGTATCTGCCTCCAACTCTTTCCGGCGTCCACCGACAAGTAGATGCCGCCACCCTCACCGTGTTCTCCCTTGTCCCGCGCCCACGCCGCCAGGTAGAGCCGATCGGGTGTGCCGGGATCGATGGCCAAGCCGTTCGGAGCATTGCTGCCTTCAGGCATCGTTACTCGGCTCCAGTTTTCCGCTCCATCGGTGGATTTATAAATCGCACCATCGCCTTCTGTTCCTATGCTCCCATCCTCGGAGCGCCGCGCAAATAGAACGTAGAGCGTCCCTTTGCTATCCCGCACAATTCTCCACGCAAAAGGTTCACTCTGGGTGAATCCAGCGTTTTTTAATTTCCAGCTCTTGCCCCCATCCACGCTCTTGTATACACCGCGCCCGAAAGCAGCAACGTACAGCACGCGAGCATTCGGTGGACTCGAGGGGTCCAAGAGGATATGCGTTGCTGCCGTTTCCTCTATACCCTGATTCGACATTGTCCACGTTCTTCCCCCGTCCTCGCTGCGGCACACGCCACCCCGATAATCTCGGATTCCTTTCTTTCTCCACATCTTTGGCCGGGGTAAATCATGGGTCCAGCTATTCACGCTCCAGACACGCCCTTGCACCTCGGGGTCAAATTCGATCCAATACGTGGTGTTCAGCCATTCCTTTGGCACACCACGAGTGGAACTCATCCAGGAGTTCCCTCCGTCCTCGCTACGGAAAAGACCAATATCTGTCGTGGAGATGAACTGCCTGTTGTGGTTGAACGGGTCAAAGTGGTAGCCGTAGGTAGTTGTGACATCCAAACCCGTCGTGACCCATCCGTTTTCCCCGGCTTTTCGGGAATACACGGCGACCCAACTTGCGCCTCCGTCCGTCGTGCGCATCGTTCTTCCCAAATCCGTCGCGTAACTTATGTTGGCATCCTGCTGCGCCACGGCAAGCACCAGAGGGTTTTCACTCCAATCCGCTCCAAATCGTTCGGTGATCCAAGCGTCGTGAACATTCGCGGCGGGCTTACCGGCCGGATTGCTGTCCTCTTTCCAAACCGCATGCCAAGTGCGCCCGGCATCCGTGGTCTTGGCAACCCCCAGCCATTTGATTCCACCCTCTTCAAAATCTCTGTAGGAGAGATAGGCAGTCTCGGGATTGTGCAGGCTGGTTGCGATCGCTCGCATTTTTCCCTCAGCTTGGCCCAAACTGGCCTTTACCCAAGTCTTTCCCTCGTCATCCGAAGCATAGGCAGCTTCGTCCCCGATTACATAAATGAGCGCCTTTCCATCCTTCCTGAAGCCCACGGAGATATCTGTGAAGGCCTTCGCAGGGGGGCCAGATATCCGCTGCATGCCAGAAGGCTTTTTCTCCTCAATGAAATGTGGGCCTGCAATGAGGAGTGTTCGGGATCCATTCGAGGAATTAGCTTTCACCCAAAGCTTGTCAGCAAATCCCGGCACCTCTTCCTTTCGTGTCCAATTCTGCCCCGCATCGGACGAGACAAACAGAGCAAACATCCCTTTCCTTCTATCGCCCGCGACAACGTAAAGGATTTTGGAATCGGAAGGATCGATGGCCATCGCCGTGATGCTGCCTAAAGGATTCGGTTCCGCAATCAACTCTTCGTCCGAATGGTCCGAACTCATTTTGATACGACTTATCGAGGATGGGCTCGGATAAATCAGGCTCCAAGTCTCGCCTTGGTCCTGGCTGCGCCACAATGCGCTGGATTGCGCGTATATTACTTTCCGGTCTAAAGGATCGAAAACAAAAAACTGAACAACCCCGCGCAGATTAAACATGCGCCAAGACTTGCCGGCATCGTGGGTGATATAAGACCCGGTCATGTCACAACTGACAAGAACGGTGTTGGGGTCGTGTGGACTGATGGTTGGATGGAACATTGCCCCGCCACCACCGGGGCCGATGATTTTAAAGTCGCCTGGGCGGGAGCCGAGCCCGCCTGCCAGCATCAGGGCAGCAAAAAGAATTCGAAAGAAGAAAAAGATCATCTATTTCTTTTCTTTGCTTTCGTTACCATGGTTTCGTTTTCTTTTTGGCAGAAACTTCCCGCTTTGTCAATCCCCTTGAAGGGCCGCTAGATGCGGATACGCAAGAGTC
>JBAVHY010000036.1:0-2621 GCA_049686315.1 Candidatus Acidiferrum sp.
AAGAGGCGGCGCACGGCTGCCGAGATTGAGCAAATCGTGCGTGAGTTTGAGAACAGTGGTCTGAATCGTAGCCAGTTTTGCCGGCAGCGAGGATTGACATTTGGGGTACTGAACCGTGGCTTGCGGCGAGGGCAGGCCGGAGGCTGCGGTGCTGGGAGTGGAGATGGGCTGATGGCGGTGGAGTTAGCGGGCGATGCGCGGGATGCGGAACCGGCAAGCAGCGGTGGATTAACGGTGGTGTTGGAAAGAGGACGGAGAATCGCAGTGAGCGCGGGTTTCGATGCGGCCACGTTACAGCGCCTAGTGCGGGTCTTGGAGACCACATAGGATGTTTGGCTTTGGCCCAGCGACGCGGATCTATGTGGCGGTGGGAGCAACGGACATGCGCAAGAATTATGAGGGCTTGTATGGGCTGGTGCGTGACCGCTTGCAATGCGCGCCGCTGAGTGGGCACGTATTTTTATTTTGTAACGCGCAACGGAACCGGCTGAAGTTATTGGTGTGGGATGGGAGTGGGCTATGGGTGTGCGCAAAAAAATTGTCCAAGGGACGATTCCGCTGGCCGGAGCCGCGGGCGGGAGAAATCAAGGTCGTACTGAGTCATGAAGAACTGGCGATGTTGTTGGGTGGGATTGATCTCAGTGAGGCACGACATCGGCCCTGGTACAGAAGCCAGATGGACAACGACGAAGTTGGTGCCGACCGCATCAATACTGCATAAAACGATTGCTTTCCACAGCTGACCTCTGCTACTAAGTTACTCATTGTGAGTACTGCTTCCCAACATTCTAGCCCGCGACCGACCACGCTGTGCGAGGCCGAGAAGATCATCGAGCAACTGCAACAGAAGCTGCAGTTCAGCGAATTAAGAGTTCTGGTTTTGGAAGAGCGGTTACGGAAGCGGCGCATCGAGAAATACGGTGCGGGCAGCGAGAAGTTATCGAACTTGCAGTTAGAGATGTTAGAGCAGGAACCCGGGGTCAGCCAAGCCGAGGTGCAGGCCGAGAGCGAGCGCCCGGTGATGGCGGGCGACGCGGTAGAGGTGGCTGGGTATCAGCGGCAGCGCCGCTCCCATCCTGGCCGTCAGTCCTTACCGGCGGAGCTGCCGCGAGTGGAGAAGGTGATTGCGTGCCCGGCCGAACATTGTGTTTGCGGCCAGTGCGGCCAACCCACAACCGTGATCGGGTACGAAGAGAGCGAGCAGTTAGAGGTCGAACCAGCGAAATACTTTGTGCTGGTGACCAAACGGGAAAAGCGTGGCTGTACGTTCTGCCCGGAAGCGAGGATGGTTACGGCGCCGGCGCCGGCGCGAATTATCGACAAAGGATTGGTCAGTGATCGGGTGGTGATCGACACGGTGATCCGCAAGTATTGTGATCACCTTCCGTTGTACCGGCAGAATGTGATTCTGAACCGGGAGGCGGGGGTGGACATCAGCCGCGCGACTCTGGATGGTTGGGTGATGCAAGTAGGGGAAATGCTGCAGCCGCTGGTGACGGTGATGGGCCGGGAGTTAGTGCAGGGCGGCTACCTGCAGGCCGATGAGACGCCGGTGCCGGTACAGATGCGCGATGGACGGGGCAAAAATCATAAGGCGTTTCTCTGGCAGTACGGACGACCGGGAGGCGAGACGGTGTTCGAGTTCCGCCTGGGGAGAGATCGCGCCGGGCCGAAACAGTTTCTGAAAGACTTTCATGGCATTCTGCAGACCGATGCCTACCAGGCCTATGACAAGGTGGGGGGCGCGGGCATGGTGCATGCTGGGTGCTGGTCGCACGCACGGCGAGGATTTGCGAATGTGGTCAAGCTGAATCCGGGTGATCCGGTGGCGACCTCGATCGTGGCCAAGATCAATGCCTTGTTTGCGGTGGATGCCGAAGCGCGCGAGCAGGGCTTAAGCGTGGAGGCGCGTCATCAACTACGACAGCAGAAAGCTCCTACGCTATTGGAGAGAATCAGGGCGGCCATCGAAGCCGCCAAGCCTGGGGCGTTGCCAGGCGGGGCGCTGGAGAATGCTTGCGAATATGCCATCGGAAACTGGCCGAGACTGATTTGTTTTCTCGAGCACCCGGACTTAGAACTGAGTAATAACCTGGCTGAGAACTCCATGCGTCCCGTAGTTTTAGGTCGAAAAAACTGGATCCACATCGGGAGTCCGCAAGCGGGACCCAAGGTGGCAGCGATCCTGTCGGTTATCGAAACCTGCCGCCGGCTGAAGGTTTCGGCGCGAGACTACTTGTCGACTGTGCTCCCTGGCTTAGCCGAAACGCGCCTGCAGTCCCTGCCTGATCTCACCCCAACTGCCTGGGCCGCTAAACGTCAGTAATCAGCAGAATCCCACGTTCGTCAAGCTCGTGCTTGCTCTGACGCTTACTTTTGGTTTAGCCTCGTTGGCCTCATTCCCATCGCTTTGGCATTCGTTGTCGGTGTGTTCCGGATTTCGTTTGAGAGCCACCTGTTGCTCGATAACGACAGCATGGTACTTCCGCTAGGTCTGTTCCAGATGCGGACGGCAAGGATCGAATACGCAAGCATCCGGCGCGTCTGGCGGCGCTATGTTCGCCCCCACGAATACAACTTTGTGCTCAAGGTGGCGACCGAAGAGCAGGCCTTTACGATTC
>JBAVHY010000037.1:0-19624 GCA_049686315.1 Candidatus Acidiferrum sp.
CGTGGACATTGCGGACCTCGCCCGTGAGGCTCATTACGCCGCCGCCGCCGCGGGGGAAAATGTCGTCCGGGCAGCTCATGTGCGCGCGGCGATTGCCTCAAAAGTCGAGCGCCACAACCTGATTGAAACGCGCATCCGCGAAATGATGGAAGAAGGCACTCTGCTGGTTAACCTCACGGGCTCCCACACGGGGCAGGTGAACGGCCTCAGCGTGCTGGAAATCGGCGGGTACTCGTTCGGCAAGCCCGTGCGCATCACCGCCAGCGTGGGGCTCGGCAAGGCCGGGCTCATCAACATCGAACGCGAAGCCAATCTCAGCGGGCGGTTTCACGATAAGGGTGTGCACATCATCGCCGGCTATTTGCGCTCCAGCTTCGCTCAAGACAAGCCGCTTTCCCTTACGGCCAGCATCTGTTTCGAGCAATCCTATTCGGGCGTCGATGGCGATAGTGCCAGTTCCACGGAAATCTACGCCCTTCTATCCGCGCTCTCAGAGTTTCCCCTGCGCCAGGACCTTGCCGTGACCGGCTCCATGAATCAGCGCGGAGATATCCAGGCGATCGGCGGGGTAAATGAAAAGATCGAAGGCTTCTTCGACACCTGCCGAATCGAGGGTCTGAGCGGCACGCAAGGAGTCATGATCCCGCAAGCCAACGTGGACGACCTGATGCTCCGCGAAGATGTGTTAGATGCGGTCGCGAGCGGCAAATTCCACATCTGGCCAATCGCACGCATCGAGCAGGGCATTGAACTTCTCACTGGGGCGCCCGCGGGAGTCCGGGACAGCTCCGGCAAGTTCGAGGAAGGCAGCGTGTTTGCCCGCGTGGACGAGCGATTACGCGAAATGGCCCAATTGATGAAGGATTTTGACTGACGCGCCGGCGCTGGAAGGTGCTCACAATCAAGCGTGTGCAGCGACTGACAGTGGAAACGCGTGAAGAGCAAGTAGCCACGATACGCGGGGCGAGATGGCGACCCTGCGATTACCGCTGGCCAACCGACTTCGGAGCAACGTAGGCCTTGCGGTGATCGACGCGGTACTCCGGCGAATTGTTCTTCGCGCTACGGGCCATCGAATCCACTTTCACGTCAATCGTATGCACTGAGCCGTCTGCCGCCGGGGGCGCGAATGCCAGGCTGTACTCGTGACGCACGAGTTGCGCTACTTGGCGAGAGGTTTCCTGAAACGCTTTGGCGTTTTCCGGGAAATAGGAACGGCCGCCGGTGGCCTCGGTCAGAGTCTTGAGCCACGCATCAGCTTGTTCAAACACTTGCTGCGTCTGCTGGATTTGCTTTTTGCTGCCTTGCTTGCCGTTGCGGAGCGGTCCGCTCACGGAGATCGAGAGAATCCGCACATCACCGGTTAGCAAACGCGGAACCAGTGATTGCATATCTCCCTGGGGCGAAGTGTCCACTCCCGTGGACATTAGTACGATTGTCTTTTTCCCGGGCATCCGGGCGAGCCAGTCAAGAACCGTGTTCAAACTTCTTGCCAGATTCAAGTCGCCATAGCCCAGGTTGAACTGAACGCGATGCAGCGCTGCCTCCCCCGCGCGCTTGTCAGCGGTGAAATCCAACAGAGCCGCCGGCGCATCGTTGTAACGCGCAATAGCCACGCGGTCTCCCGCGGAAAGGCCATTGAGCAGGGCATCGGCGACAAAGAGATGGCTGTCCTGCAACAGATAGACCGCCGGACCGGCTTCCATGAGAAGCAAAACTTGCCCTGGAGCATCGACGGAAGCGAAATCCGTGACCTGCTGCAACGCTCCATTGTCCAAAATCTGAAAATTTTCGCGCTGCAGGCCTTCCACAAACTTTCCCTTGGAATTGGTGACGATGACGCCAACGTTCACCCGGTTCACATCGACGCGGATAGCCTGTCCGGGCTGTGCCGCTTGCTCCTGCGCTTTGGCGGAGAATCCACCAACAATCAGCCAGAGCAGAACACACTCACGGAGCCAACACACTCGCCAGATACCGCGCCGGCGAATGTTAGTCCAGCCACTCGTCAAAATGGACTCCTTTTATCAGCTTCAGAAAATCGTTGTCCGTTCCACGCATGCGCACCACCGCTTTGCTCAGCAACGCTTCTTTCCCCGAGCGATCGTAAACAAAATATTCCATTCCAGGCAGGAGCTTTCTTTGGAGTCGGATCGTTTACGGCCGCGTGCGGCTCTGGTCGTCGCACATAGCCGATCAGGAAGGGATTGTCCAACAAGGTTAGGTATTGTGCGAGCTCCTCACGGTCGACCACCGGCTTGTTTTTTTGATTTTGCGTGTCGTTGAGGAATGACTCGATGAAGGAGGAGCGCGCTGAAGAGAACTGGGGATCGTCCCAAAGCGCATACAGCGAATTGCCATTGCGAATCTCGCCCGAGGGAGTTCCGCGCCATAGGAGATAGAAAGTGGTGCGGCCGGGCAACTGGCCAGGATCCACCGGAGTTTGCGCCGTGCCGCGAGCGGGAAGGACCACCACCTCAACAAACAAAAGGCTGGCTATGACCAAGAGACGAACGTGACGCATGGTGGGAAGTCCTCCATCAGGCAGAAAACGGCTAACTAGAATCGTAGCCTTGCGCCCCAAAACGCAGAAGCACTGTCCCCCGGCGAGTTTCCAGAACCGGGAACAGGGCTTCTTGATTTTGTGGCGGCAGCTATCCGGCTGATCTTTGGATGGACCCTACTTAGCTGCAGGAGGGGGAGTGCTGCTGTCCTTGGGGGTGGACAGGTAACCGGTAATCTGATTTTTCCCCACGTCGAACACCACGATTTCATAGGGCGCCAAGCGCGCGCTGCCCTTCACATAGAACTGCACGGGCTCGCCGGCGGTTTTGTCCTTCTTCTCGATCGACTTGTCGTCGGCCAGCACGGTCATCGTGTACTTGGACTTTTTCTGGTCGGTTCTACCGAGCGCCATCTGCACCGGCCCCACGCGCTGCGGCGTTTTGGCCTTCTGAAGCGTGAATTCGTAGTAGTTGCGGTCTCCCCTGCGCTTCAACTCTTCCAGGTCGTCGTGATTGCGGGCTATCAAGCCGCTCATTACGCCCATGTCACCGGAGGCCCGCTCCAACTTACTCTTGGTGGCCTCCAGGTCGCTACGCGTGGCTTCAATGTCCTTTTTCGCACCGGTCACGTCCGTGGCCACGGCGCCAATCTTAGCTTCGCTTTCCTTTTGCGCGCTGGAAATTTCCTGCGACAGCTTTTGATCGGAGGCAATTTGTTGCTTGCGGATGGCCTCGGCGCGGCTTTTTGCGTCCGCAATTTCCGCCTGGGTCATCCCGACCTTATGCGAGGTCACGTCGACTTGCCCCTTCAGGTCGGCGATGCGGGAATTGGCCTGTTCCAATTGTGCGGTCAGTATCTTGTTCTGCTCCTCGGTTTTGGATACCTCTTGTTCCAGGCGCGACCGCACGGAATACCCGGCAAAACCAAGCACCGCCAGTCCGGCGATCAGCAGCCCGAACAGCGCAATAATCCACCGCGGGGTTCCTACGTTGTCATAGTGATAGGTTTCCTGCGGACTAGGCACATTTGGAGAAATACTCATGCTTCTCCCTCCTCGGAATAGGCAATCATGAACATGATTTAGGACAACAGAATTATCCAACGAGCGTCTTGGTATGTCCAATCCCTTAACGGGCAGGAGTTCGGTCCCGTCAGTTCCTGGCGCGCCGCCGCTTTCCGGCCTGCTCGGGCCAGCGCGCGAAAATCGTGGTGTTCAGCCCGCCGCGCGGTGTGAATTCACCTTTCACAATACACCATTCCGGCTGCACTGCCGCGACGATGTCGTGCAGTATCTTGTTCACCGCATTTTCATAAAAGATTCCCAGGTTGCGGTACGCCAACAAATACATCTTCAGGGATTTCAGTTCGACGCAGGACTTTCGTGGCTTGTATTGAATGGTAATGGCACCGTAATCCGGCAAGCCGGTCTTCGGACACACTGAGGTGTACTCCGGATAGCGCGTGGTGATGACATACCCCTGGTACTGGTTGGGCCACGCCTCCAATTTCGGCAGTTTGGCCTCGATTCCCGCCCGGGCCTGTTCATCGGTGTACGCCGGCATGTTTTTCCTTTCGGGATTGTGGCTTTGCACCTAGTACTATTGTACCCGCTAAATGGTTCCGTCGTTGGTCTTGCCTGGGGGCTAACACTGACCTATTCTTAGCACCAGTCAAGACGAATCCTGGCGCCCAGATGAACTGCCCTGTCTGCAAGAGCAAGGACGCGAGACGTTCGCGCCGACAATCCGCTGCGGACCACATCCTGGGATCCCTGGGGGTTTATCCGTGGCGTTGCCGGAAGTGCGAAACTCGTTTTTACGCTCGACTCATGCCGCTTAGTGATTCTCTCCACGCGCACTGTCCCCTTTGCGGAAATCCGGGGCTAAAACGCATTTCTCCCGAGCGTGTGACGTCTCCACTGTCCTTTGTTTGGCGTTCCCTGGGCGTTCCGGCTTACCGCTGCGAACCCTGCCGCTACAAATATTTCTCGATACGGCCGCATCGCCGCAGCCCGAAAGAATTAGGCCATACCTCCTCGGCCGACTGAAAACCAACCTGCCCTCAATGGCCTTTGCACCCGGTTCGGCACATTCGCTCAAACCGGGCAATCGATCGCTTTGCTCTGCCGGATCAGCCCTCGGTCATCGCTGACCACTGCGTAGCCGCATTTTGGATCGGTCACGTCTTCGAGGAGCAGATCGTAAGCGCCCCCGTCCTTTGAGATACTCAGGCGCAGTTTCCATCCGGGCACGATTTCCGGGCCGCGGCCATACATCGCGCGAGCTACGGTTGGAAAGGATTCCGGCGCCCACTTTGTCCCTTTTTCGCTAAAGTCCCCATTGCCCAGCAGCGTGTCCCAACTGGCATACACGCCATGCTTGAGCTTGAAGTCCGCTTCCGCCGTGTTGATCGCGCGAACCAGGTTGATGGCCAGGCTGCGCCGCTCCTTTTCGCGGTCCGGCATTCCAGGTGAGCCTTTCTGTGCGCTCGCGCCAGGTAGCGCAAGCAAAGCTCCTGCCAGCACAGCCACTACGGCAACTTTCTTGCTTGAAATCATGGCTCTTACCCAGCCTCTCCAAAAGATTCCTCTGACTGTTCCCATGCCCCTCGGATAATGGCATTCCCGGAACACTTATTCCAGGGGGCCTCGGTCTTTACTTTCATGAATTTCTGTTCCTTGGCGTTTCTCTGGAGTATGATTTCCGCCCGAACCTGCTGTGCCTGTTTGGCGGAGTTCTGGAGGTGCTCATGCCTGCACTCATAACCAGCATGGAAGCGGCCCGCGTGGCCGCGCTCAATCGTTACGCCATTTTGGACAGTGAACCCGAACAGTCTTTTGACGACCTGGTCACGCTGGCGGCCCACATTTGCAGAACGCCCATGGCTATGCTCTCACTGGTCGACGATCACCGGCAATGGTTCAAATCCAAACTAGGTCTCCCGGTGGGAGAGACTCCGCGCGACCATTCCATCTGTGCTCACGCCATTCAGCAGAGTGATCTCTTCATCGTCCCCGATACGTTGCAGGACCCTCGCTTCCGCGAGAATCCCATCGTGGTCGGCGAACCGCGCATCCGCTTCTATGCGGGCGCGCCCCTAATTAATGAAGATGGCTTCGCCCTCGGCACTCTGTGCGTTGTCGACCGGGAGCCCCGCCAACTGGATAACGAGCAGCAAGACGCGCTCAGTGCCCTCGGGCGGCTGGCCCTCCGGCAGATGGAGTTACGCATGAACCTGCGACTGCTGAAAGAGGCGCTGAATGACAGAACCCGTGAAGAACACGCCAGAGAGCTGGAGTTGAAGAGACTGGAAGAAAAACTGATACGAGTTCTGGGCCTGAAAATTTAGAAACCCGCACAGTGGAAATCAATCGCGAGTGAGAAATGAAGAAGAGTCCACGGATTCGGAGTCCCTGGTGGGCAGCAGTTATGGCGCACAGGGGAAGGTTCAGGTTGGTTGGCAGGTGAAGCTCCTGCCGGCGCCAGAACTGCTGCCCGAGAATGCTGGCCTTAACACTCCAAGATGGGCTAGTTGACGGTCCAGCCCAGGAGCGCGACGATCAAGACCACTCCAAGAGATCGTCTGGTCAGTGCCGAATTATTCTGCCCAAGTGGCTCCGGTAATTCTGTGACCGGGGTCACATATTTTCGTTCGAGTGGGACATTTTCCAACCGTCGCCTAACCGGGTATCCTACTGCCAATATGCCCTCTCCCCCTATCCGCAAATTGCCGCGGCTTCTCCCCCTTGTGGGGCTGCTGCTTGCCTTGTCTCCGGCGCAGGGGATCAGCCAGATTCGCAAGCAGTGTCCTGGCGGAATCACCCTCAAAGTGACTTCCGGCATTTCCGCCCAGGGTTCTCTGTTACTTGCGGAGGTTCACGGCCCAAAGAGTATGCCAACTCTCTCCAGTGACTGGGACGGACGCGCCAACCCCCTGTGGCGAGAGGATGAAAAATCCACCACTTTGCACGGGCTCATCGGCATAGACCTGGAAAGACCGCCCGGGCGCTATGAGTGGAGAGTTTCCTGGCCAGGGCCGGATAAGAACCCCCTCGCGTGCAGCATATTCATCACTGTGCGGGCGGGAAAATTTCCTACCGAGCGCTTGAAAGTGGAAAAGCAATTTGTCCAGCCGGACCCAGAGCAGCAGAAACGCGCCGAAGAGGACCAGAAGAAAATGCGCGCCATCTACGACACGGTGACTCCGCAGCGGCTATGGGAGGGCAAATTTCGTTTGCCGTTGAAGGATGTAGCCGCGGGCGGGAATTTCGGGCGCCGTCGAATTCTGAACGGGGAAGCACGCTCACCGCACGCCGGGGTGGATTTTCCCGCTGGGCCCGGCACGCCAGTTTTCGCTTCGCAAACCGGCAAAGTTGCCCTGGCTGAAGAGCTGTACTATTCCGGGAACACCGTGGTCATCGATCATGGGTATGGTATTTACACTCTCTATGCGCACCTTTCCGAAATCGGAGTGCATGCCGGCGACATGGCGAAAGCCGGCGCGGAAATCGGCAAGGTGGGCGCCACCGGGCGGGTCACGGGCCCGCATCTCCACTGGGGATTGACGATTGACCACGCGCGCGTGAATGCCATGCAAATCGTGCAACACCTGCCTTGACGAGCCGCCACTCAACCTGTAATGTTAAACGGCATTAACGAATTATGTTAATGGCTGTTAATGATGAAAAGCACCTCTTTCAGGCACCCTCCCTCCGTCGCCCTGGAGACTTTTGTTGGTTATAGCCTGAAGCGTGAGGAATCAGGGGCGTGCGAACTTACAGTGGTGGCGATGAAAAGAGTTGTTCAATTGAGAACCAAAGTGAGCCAGCGCCTTACGCTCCTGTTGGGGTGCCTGGCGGTAGGATATTGGTGTCTGGTGCCACAGGCTTCGGTTCGAGCACAATCCCCGAGGCAAATTCCAACCGAAGCATCCCTGCAAAACGCACAGAGCCCAAGCCGGGACGACCCCGCTGCGCGGCAGGAGGAGCCGCCGACTGTTGCGGCCGACGATCCGCCAACCACTATGGGATCACTGGTGGCTTTCCGGGCAAGCCAATTTCATCTCCCAGTGGCACCCTAATTTCCATTCTCCCTATCAGGGAACGAACAGCCTCGCTCCTCAAGCTCAAGACGCCACATCGCGGGTGTTGACCCTGTTTACCGGGTGGCGCCCCACCAACGCGACTGAGTTTTTGTGCGATGTGCAGGAATCTGGCGGCCACGGCCTGAGCGAAGCATTGGGCTTGGCTGGGTCCCCCAACCTCGACGTGGTGCGCAACCCTACCCTCAGCAAGGCACCATATGTGGCGCGGCTTATGTGGCACCAGATTATCCCGCTGAGCGGCAAGAAAGTGGCTTCGGATCGCAATCCATTCTCGCTCTTCCGGGAACTGCCCGAGCGCCGGTTGGAGGTGCGCTTCGGAAAATTCAGCATGGCGGACTTTTTTGATCTGAGCACCTACGGCACGGACACCAACTTTCAATTCATGAACTGGGCGGTCGATAACAACGGCGCGTATGACTATGCCGCCGATACCCGCGGGTTTACGTTTGGGGCTATCCTCGAGTATCACGACCACAACTACGTGCTCCGTTTTGCGGAAGCGCTGATGCCCAAAGTGGCCAACGGAATTCACTTGGATGCGGACATGAGCCGCGCGCATTCGGAAAACATAGAGTTGGAATTGCGCGGGCGGGTGGTGAGGAACCGGCCGGGAGCCATCAGGCTCCTAAGCTATGTGAACCACGCCAACATGGGGGATTACCGCCAGCAAGTGGATGAATGGCTGGCCAATCTCACTACACCAACGCCGGATATTACCGCGCATCCGCTGCAGACCACCATCAAATACGGTTTCGGAGCAAATTTCGAGCAACCCTTGACCGACTGGGTCGGCGTGTTCGGGCGATGGGGTTGGAACGAAGGACAGCACGAATCCTTCGCCTACACGGAAGTGGACCAGACCTGGCAGATTGGCGTGGCTGGAAACGGCGCGCAATGGGGCCGGCGCGCGGATCGCCTGGGGCTGGTGTTTGTCAGCAACGGCATCAACCATGAGCACGCCCGCTACCTAGGGTATGGCGGGCTCGGTTTCCTGCTCGGGGACGGCAAGTTGAATTACGGGCGCGAGAACATCATTGAGACCTACTACACCCTGCATCTCTGGAGAGGGATTTTCCCCGCTGCGGGCTTGCAATATATCGTGAATCCCGGATATAACCGCGACCGCGGCCCCGTCCTGGTTCCGACGCTCCGATTGCACTTGGACTTCTAAGCCTAGGTTAGTGCAGGCTTTTGCGGCACGGCTGAGGCTGTGCCCTCCCGAAACCTCTCACGCGAAAAATTTCAGAAATGAACTATGTGGAGTTCAGGCGATGGGCGGCTACGAGCGCCTGGCCCAGGCTGATGCCGCCATCTCCGGCGGGGACTTCCGAATGGAAATAAACTTCGAAGGACTTTGCACGCAGGCCACCGAACAGCAAGTGGAACAGCAGCATATTCTGGAAACAACCGCCGCTGAGGCAAACGCGGTTCAGTTTGCTTTGCTCGCGGATGTTTTCGGCGAGTTCGACGAAGAGCTCTGCTAGGCCGGCATGGAAACGGCGGCTGATGTCAGCCACGGTTCCGCCACGCCGAATGTCGCGGAGCAGCCACTCGAACAGGGAGAACGTGCCAATCCTCCAACGTGGCCCGTCGGGAATCAGATCAAAAGGGTACGCTCCCTCGTCGGTGGAATCATGGGCAGCCATTTCCAATTCGATGGCAGCTTGCGCTTCGTAATTGACGGTGGAGCGAACGCCGGCGAGAGCAGCAACGGCATCGAACAAGCGGCCGCAACTGGAAGTGCGCGGTGAATGAATTTCGCGGTCAATCATTTGTTGCACGACCTGCAGCCTGCGCGGCTGAATGGCCTGGAGAAACGGTAGATCGAGAGCGCGCAGTTCTTTGCCGTAATACTTGGTGAGATAGCTGACGGCTGCACGCCAGGGTTCGTGAATCGCGGCGGCGCCACCGGGCAAGGCAATGTATTCGAAGTGAGCGGCGCGTTCGAAACTCGAGCCGTCGGCGAGCAGCACTTCCCCGCCCCAAATGGCCCCATCGGTGCCGTAGCCGGTGCCATCGAGGGCGATTCCGATGACTTTTCCATCCAGATGATTTTCCGCCATGCAGGAGGCAATGTGGGCGTGGTGGTGTTGGACGCCAACCAATTGCACGCCGGCCTGCGCCAGAGCCCATTTTGTGGAGAAATAGTCGGGATGAAGATCGTAGGCGATGATTTTGGGGCGGACTTCCAGGATGCGTTGCAGATGCGCGACGGCTTCCCCGAAGAACCCGTAGCATTCGAGATTTTCCAGGTCGCCGATATGCTGGCTGAGAAAGGCCTCGTTGCCGCGCACGACGCAGATCGTGTTTTTCAATTCGCCGCCGACGGCAAGGATGGGCTGCGAGTCGCGCTCCAAGGGAACCGGCATGGGAACAAAACCGCGCGAGCGGCGCAGCATTTGGGTGCGGGCCGCGGCGACGCGAACTACCGAATCGTCGCAGCGGCGCAGGATGTCGCGATCGTGGACGAGGTAGGCATCGGCAAGACCCTGGAGTCTGTGAACCGCTTCGGCGTTATCGATGGCGATAGGCTCTTCGCTGAGGTTGGCACTGGTCATCACCAGGGCATCGAACTTTCCACTGGAAAAAAGGAGATGATGAAGCGGGGTGTACGGCAAGAAGACGCCAAGGAAGCGATTGCGGGGCGCGATACTGCCGGCGAGGCCTGCCTCTGCCTTGCTCCGTAGGAGGACAATGGGCCGTTCGAACGAAAGCAGGAGTTTCCGGGCGGCATCGTCGACAAGGCAAATGCGCTCAACATCCTGCATCCGCCGGAGCATCACGGCGAAGGGCTTTTCGACGCGCCCCTTTCGTTCGCGGAGCAAGTTGACCGCCGGCTCTGACCGCGCGTTACACGCCAGGTGAAAACCGCCAAGACCTTTCACGGCGACGATGGAGTTCCGCTCGATAAGCCGTGCCGCCTCGCGTATGGGCTCCGCAGTATTAACGTGCGAGCCATCCGCCAACCAGAGTTGCAGCTGCGGACCGCAGTCCCAGCAAGCATTTGGCTGCGCGTGGAAACGCCGGTCGGCAGGGTCGTCATATTCTGCCTGGCACGCAGCGCACATCTGAAACCTCGCCATGGAGGTGCGCGCGCGATCATAAGGAATGTCCCGGATGATGGTGAAACGTGGCCCGCAATTGGTGCAGTTGATGAATGGATAGCGGAAGCGGCGATCGCGGGGATTCATCATTTCGAGGAGGCAATCGTCGCAAACCGCCACATCCGGGGAAATAAGGGCCCTGGCAGGCGCACCGAGGCGGCTGGAGACAATGCGAAAGGCGGCGTCGGTTTGCGGCTCGACGTCGCGAGGAACGAAGGCTGTAATTTTCGCGAGCGGCGGAATTTCGGCGGGCAAGCGCTCCAGAAAGCACTCGATACCGGCGGCGTCACCTTGAACCTCGATGGTCACACCGGCCGGGGTGTTGGCGATGAACCCGGTGAGTTGGCATTCGTGGGCCAAGCGATAGACGAAGGGGCGAAAGCCGACACCCTGGACGATGCCGGTGACGTCGATAGCCTTGCGCACCACGCCCATTTTGGACGCTTCTGCCATGTGGGAATTATCGCAGAGTCTTCAAGTGGAGACAGTCGTGGCTTCCTGACGCACTTTTTGTTGGAGCGTGTCCAGCCAGGCCAGCCATTTGTCGAAGCCCTCGCCGGTGCGCGAAGATAAGGCGAAATAGTCAATTCCGGGATGGACTTTGCAGGCATTTTCGAGGGCCAGCGCGGGATCGAATTCGACGTAGGGAAGAAGGTCCGTCTTGGTGAGGAGCATGAGAGAAGCGCGGTGAAAAATTCCAGGATATTTCAGGGGCTTGTCTTCTCCCTCCGTGACACTGAGGAGCACGATTTTCGCCGCTTCGCCGAGATCGTAGCTGGAAGGGCAAACGAGGTTCCCCACATTCTCGATAAACAATAGACCAGGGCCGCGAAAGCCCAATTCGTTAAGATTGCGGTCGACCATGCGGGCATCGAGATGGCAGGTGCCGCCCGTAACGATCTGGCGTACCGGGAAACCATAGTGTGAAAGGCGGCGCGCGTCATTGTCGGTCTGGATATCGCCGGTGAGCACGGCCACGGAACTCCCTTGCGGCAGGGAGGCCAGCGTCTTTTCTAGAAGGGCGGTCTTCCCGGAACCCGGGGAACTGATCAGATTCACGCACAAAATATTCTGCTCGCGGTAACGCTGACGCAGTTCGGCCGCCAGGCGGTCATTCTCGCTGAGAACTTTTTTCTCTAGGACTTCGCGCATGGCTCCTCCAACTCCAGGTAGGCAATATCCAATTCTGTTCCGCCAATACATGCAGAGTGATTCGCGCCGCACTTGGGGCAAGCGAATTCGAGATCACGCACAGGAAACTCTTCGGTGCACTCGAGGCATTTGTGACGGCGAGGACACCATTCCACTTCAAGCTTGAGATGCGCTAAAGACGTATCGCGCGTCAGAACTTCGAAAGCGAATTCGAGGGCATCCTTATCCACGCAGGACAATTCCCCGATGCGCACGCCGACCGCAAGGACTTGTGTGTCCGGCCGGCGTTTTGCCTCGGCTGTAACACATTCGAGAATCGAAGATGCAATTCCGATTTCGTGCATAGTGTTTCCTAGCAAATCCGCGGCAACTGATCGCCGGCGAGCATGTCCACAATACGCGTGGTGCCCAGAGGAGTGCGCATCACGACCATACGAGAATGCTCGCTGATGACGCGGCCAATGATGGCGGCGTCTTTTCCCAGAGGATGGTCCTGCATGGCGCGCAGAGCCTGCTGCGCATTAGACGGCGCGACAATGGCTACAAGCTTTCCCTCGTTGGCGACGTACAACGGATCGAGGCCGAGCATCTCGCAAGCGCCACGCACCTCTTCGCGAACGGGAATCGAGGTCTCCTCTAGCTCCATACCGACCTGGGAACTGCCGGCAATCTCATTCAGGGTGCTGGAAAGCCCGCCGCGAGTGGGATCGCGGAGGCAGCGCACTTCGTGGGTAGCCTCGAGGAGACGAGCGACCAGGGTGTGAAGGGGCGCGGAATCACTGTTCACCTGGGTCTCGAACTGCAGACCCTCGCGCTCCGCGAGAATGGCAATGCCATGATCGCCAAGGTAGCCGCTAACCAGAATGACATCGCCGGGCCGGGCCTGGCTGGCAGAAAAGGAAACGCCATCACGAACGCGCCCGATGCCGGTCGTGTTGATGAAAAGGCCGTCAGCACTGCCCTTCTCGACAACCTTGGTATCGCCAGTGACGATCTGCACTCCGGCGTTCGACGCCGCTTGTTGCATCGAAGAGACCACGCGCTGCAGCGTTTCAATGGGTAAGCCTTCTTCCAGAATAAAGGCAGCGCTGAGCCAGAGCGGAACGGCACCGCCCATGGCGAGATCATTGATGGTGCCGTGAACCGCGAGCGAGCCGATGTCCCCGCCGCGAAAAAACAGTGGCTTGACGACGAAGGAATCCGTGGTGATGGCAAGGCGGATACCATTCAGAGAAACGACGGCTTGATCCTCGAGACGATCCAGAACGGGGTTGCCAAGCGCAGGAAGAAAAACGTCCCTTAGCAAATCGGCGCTCAGCTTGCCGCCGCTGCCATGGCCGAGGAGAATTCGCTCCCGCGCGGGGATAGGCAAGGGGCAGGAAAAAGCCGCAAGGTCTTTGGACTCGTCGTTAGCCACAGGCTCAGAGGGTAACGAGGTGGCGTCGGTATTGGTGATAGGCGGCACAAGCACCTTCCGAAGAAACCATGGGCGCCCCGAGGGGTTTCTCGGGGGTACAGCGCGTTCCGAATGCCGTGCAATCGGTTGGTTTCTTGTGACCGAGGAGCACTTCGGCGCTAATGCATTCGGCGGGCTCCTGGGCGCAAATATCAACAAGGTCGAAGAGGCGCTCGGCATCGAAAGCCGCGTACTTCTCCTTGAGGAACAATCCGCTCCCGGGAATGGGCCCGATGCCGCGCCACTTACGGTCCGCCACTTCAAAAACCCGGGCAATAGCTTCTTGCGCGGGGCGATTCCCTTCATACTGCACCGAGCGCACATACTGATTTTCCATCTCGGCGCGGCCCTCTTCGAGTTGAATGACGAGCATGTGGATGGCTTCCAGGAGATCAATGGGTTCAAAGCCGCCCACGACGATGGGCACGCGGAATTCGCGGACGAGATCCTCGTACTCGTGGCAACCGACAATCGTGCAAACGTGGCCAGGAGCGATAAATCCTTGCACGCGATTCTTCGGAGAGCCGAGCAGCGTACGGATGGCAGGCGGCACAAGAACATGGGAAACCAGCAGGCTGAAATTCCGCAGGCCGAGGCGCTCGGCTTGCAACACGGCCATGGCGTGCGCGGGCGCGGTGGTTTCGAAACCAATAGCGAAGAAAACGACTTTGCGGTTAGGTTGCGAGCGCGCTAATTGGACGGCATCGGTCGGCGAATAAACGATACGAACATCGCCGCCTTCCGCCTTGACGTGGAACAAGTCGGTTTCTGAACCGGGCACGCGCAGCATGTCCCCGTAGGAGACGAGCGTGACATCGGGACGCCGAGCGAGATTAATGGCGCGGTCGATGGTTTCAAGCGGGGTCACGCAAACCGGGCAGCCGGGACCGTGAACGAGATCCACACTGTCGCCGAGCAGTTCGTCGATGCCGTAACGCATCAGAGTGTGCGTCTGCCCGCCACAGATTTCCATGAGTACCCAGGAGCGCGAGGAGCGGCGACGAATCTCCGCGGCCAAGGCGCGCGCAATTCTGGCGTCACGGTATTCGTCGAGGTATTTCATGATTCCGCCGGAGCGGCGCCTTCAGGTGCCAATTCTTCCGCAAGCAGACCCATGCTTTCGAGCAGTGCGTAGGTGCGTTCGGCCTCGTCTTTGTCGACGACACTGATGGCGAAGCCCACATGGACCATGACGTAATCGCCTACGTTTGCTTCGGGGACGAAATCCAGGCAGGCCTGCCGGGCGATGCCGCCGAACAGAATGCGTCCGGAGCGAATGCCATCTTTCTGTTCGATCAGGGCTACTTTACCCGGAATAGCCAGGCACATTTTGGGTCTCCCCTGCCATATACTTCGAGATTACTTTCTCTTGCGACCGAATGGAAGGGCTCACTGCGGACGCCCAGGTCCCCGCATCGGCCACTCGATTGCTTGTTCGCGGATGCCGAGAACCCCGATGCGCAGGGTACCCGTCATCCGGTGTGGCCCTCCTTCTTGCTTAGGAATTCCCCGAAGGCCACGTCTTCGGTGGCAATGTGGTTGAGCAACCAATCACGCAATTCCTGGATGAGCTGAAGGCTGGGGACTAGTTCGCCCCGAAAAACGTCCTCACGGATTTCGCGAGCCTTTTTCATCAGGCGGGTGTGCTGTTCGAGGTGAGGGTCATAGCCCGGGTAGCTGTGCAGACGCATCACGAGTTGTTCCGACAAAAAGTGCATGTCGGAGAATTCGATGAATTGTTCCAGCACATAGCGGGTGGGAGAAAAATCACCGCCTTTTGTCAGGGATTCGCAAAGCGAGTCGAGCAACTGCATTTGCAGGTCATGCTCCGCGTCAATGGTCTTTTCCCCAGTTCTTACTGGAACGGAATTCAATGTATTGTGCACGGTTCCCCCTTTCGGGTATCGCGGGCGTCTGGCTTTCCCTCAGGGTCGAAGATGGGACGCGAAGCAGAGAGTCAAGTGCCAGAAGGGATTCTAAGCTAAAGCAAGAGGTTTGGCTCCTGTGCAAAGCTCGAGCAGTCCTCAACCCTTGTCCCGCAGAGGAAATAGGGCACTTGGGGCACCACATCGAGGGTGCGTCTCAAAGGCTCTAAGTTACTGATAATTAGGATGCTTATTCCCTGTGGATGAGGTTGCATAGGGCAGGAAATAGGGTGTTTGAACGCACCAGGTGCTCTGGTTCTGAGTGATTCCCCGCAGCCGGCTTGTTTCGCTCGCTTTGGCGGACTTTTCCAAATGCGTGAAGACACTGCGTTAGGGACATCCGATTGGCGTGTGTTATGGTCGCATTTCCGCTATGTTTTCACAGCGCACCAACTGGAAACTCTCACCCAACAAGTACACGCAGGCTTTGGACGAAATGCGCGCTTCCGGAGAGAGCTTCTTTGATCTGACGATTTCGAATCCAACACAGTGCGGTCTGCGCTACGACGAGAAGGCCATCCTGGCGGCCTTCCAGAATGCAAAATCGCTATCTTACGAGCCGGAGGCCAAAGGACTCCTGGCTGCGCGCCGGGAAGTCGCGCGGTACTACGAGGAAGATCATGAAGTCGCGGTGGATCCGGAAGCGCTGCTGCTCACAACCAGCACGAGCGAAGCGTATTCCTACGTGTTTCGGTTGCTATGCAATCCGCATGATGAAATTCTGGTTCCGAAGCCGAGTTACCCGCTGTTCGATTTTCTTGGCGACCTGCAAGATGTTTCGCTGATTCCGTATTCGCTGGAATACGCGCATGGATGGTTTGTGGATTTCCAGTCCGTGCTTCGCGCCCTGACCCCGCGCACGCGGGCGGTGCTTTTGGTTCATCCGAACAACCCGACGGGCTCCTATGTGAAGGCCGAGGAAGTGGAGCGGCTGAATGATCTGTGCCGGCAACGCAATCTGGCGCTGATTGTGGATGAGGTTTTTCTAGATTACTCACTTGCCGAGAGGCCGTGGAAGACTTTTGCGGCTAACCGGGATGCTTTGACGTTCACCCTGAGCGGGCTGTCCAAGATCGCGGCGTTGCCGCAAATGAAGGTGGCTTGGGTGGCAACGACGGGACACGAAGAGCAGACGCGCCCGGCGCTGGAACGGCTGGAGGTTATCGCGGACACTTATCTGTCGCTGAACTCGCCGACTCAATGGGCATTCCCGGCACTTCTTGAGCAGCGGCGCTCACTTCAGCCACAGTTAATCGAACGCATGCGCGAGAATTGGGGCCAACTCAAATTCCTGCTGGACGGGAAGACGTCCTGCGAATTGCTCGATATGGAAGGTGGTTGGTATGCAGTCCTGCGGATCCCAGGGGATCGCTCCGATGAGGACCTGGCGATTGAGCTTCTCCGCAAGGCACGCGTTCTCGTGCATCCGGGACACTTCTATGACTTCGCTTCCGATGGGTACTTCGTCATCAGTCTGGTCACTCCCTGTGGTGACTTTGAGCGGGGGATTTCCTGCCTGCTCGAGTATTTGCAAAGAGGATAAATCCAAGGGGAAGAGCGGTCATTTGTGACGGGAGTCACGCACCTGAGTGACTGGGGTCATTAGCCCCACGTGAGCTTTGGCGCTTAATGGACCTACGTCCGATACAGCTCCATCGCTCCAGTAAGGGACTTCTCCGTGGCGCTCCGACTTCGCCCAAAACCCCTCCGTTTTGCCAAGGCTCGGAGAGCATCCTCCGCTGTGTGCCGCTCGTCTGTGCATGCGCTTCTCACTCCGCCCCTAAACGAGAGTAGAGATGAGTAGGTTCAGGGATTCTGAGCACCTAATTCGTGTGGCAGCGGTTTTTCTATTGGGTGCGGTTGCATTCGTCGCAATTCGCGCTGCCGTGATTCCCAAGAGCTATGGCCGATACGGTCCCTACCGCGGGGATGCCCTCAAGGAGAGCATGGCACGGCCCCTGGCCTTTGCCGGTCATGAAGCTTGCGAGGGGTGCCACCCGGAAGTCCTGGAGATCAAATCAAAGGGCGCGCATGCGCATGTCAACTGTGAGACTTGTCACGGCCCTTTGGCCAAGCACGCCGATGATCCAGGCTCGGTGGTACCAGTGAAGCCGGATGTCGCAAAACTTTGCGTGCGTTGCCATTCACAGAATATTGCCAAGCCAAGCAGCTTTCCGCAGGTCGACTCCAAAGAACATGCGCAGGGCCAACTGTGCAATACATGCCACCAGCCGCACAGTCCCGGATTCGACGCGGGAGGCAAAAAGTGACTCTCAATCGGCGGCAGATCCTTCTCCTGCTGCCAGCCGCGGCCGTTGCGTGGGACTTTGTTCTTGCAGGCACGCCGGAAGAAGCACCCAACTACAACATGTCGGAGCACTGGTGGGGCATGCTCCTGGACATCACCAAATGCATCGGGTGCGGAAGTTGCGTGCGCGCCTGTGCGATGGAGAACGACGTTCCCGACGGCTACTTCCGTACCTGGGTGGAGCGCTATCACGTGGAAGATTGGCACATCGAGAACCCGATTGTGGATTCGCCTGACGGCGGTAAGGAGGGGTTTGCGGCAGTCGGGAGAGCGGGCGGAAAAGACTTTTTTGTGCCCAAGCTCTGCAATCATTGCACGGATTCACCGTGCACGCAGGTGTGTCCTGTGGGAGCTACATACCACAGCCCCGATGGTGTCGTGCTGATTGATTACAACTATTGCCTGGGTTGCCGTTATTGCATTCAGGCATGTCCCTACGGATGCCGTTTTTTCCATCCGGACAGGCATACGGCTGAAAAGTGCACGCTCTGTTACCACCGCATCACCAAGGGCCTGACGACGGCTTGTTGCGAGGCGTGCCCCACCGGAGCGCGCCAATTGGCGGACCTGAAAAATCCCAAGGATCCGATTCATGCTTTTTTGAAAGACCATACGGTGCAAGTGCTGAAGCCGCACCTCGCCACGGGAGCGAAGGTGTTCTACAACGGGCTGGACGGGTCAGTTCGCTAGGGAGACACGACGCATGGAAGGGTTCATGTATCCGAATGAGGTCGAACTCCAATGGAGCGTCCTGATCGTGTTGTACCCATTCCTTACGGGGCTGGTCGCTGGAGCTTTCATTCTTGCATCACTCGAGCGAGTCTTTCGGGTTGAGGCAGTCAAACCCACTTATCGCCTCGCGCTCCTCACGGCGCTGGCGTTTCTGATCGTGGCGCCACTCCCCTTGCAGCTCCATCTGGGACACCCGGAGCGCTCGCTGGAAATGTATCTCACACCGCATCGTGCCTCGGCGATGGCCATGTTTGGTTTTGTATACCTTTGGTATCTGATGGCCGTGCTGGTGTTGGAAATCTGGCTCGATTATCGCCGGGACATTGTGTTGCTGGCGCAATCTTCCAAAGGGCTGAAGCGGCAACTTTATCGGCTCTTGACCCTCGGTTCGTATAACGTCAGTCCCGGGGCACTTCGCGTGGACGACCGCGTGGGTTGGATCGTCACACTGATCGGTATTCCCTCCGCCTTCCTTCTGCACGGATATGTCGGCTTCATTTTCGGTTCGGTGAAAGCAAACCCGTGGTGGTCGACTCCGCTGATGCCAGTGGTTTTTCTTTTTTCGGCGATGGTGTCCGGCATTGCGCTGGTGCTGCTGATGTATCTGGGTACCTCCGCGGTTCGCCGAACGACCATCGACATGAATTGCCTGGACACCATTGCGAAATACCTTTTCTATACATTTGTCATCGATTTCACGCTCGAGATGCTGGACCTGATCCACCGCATTTATGAAGCGGACGAGTCCTTCCGGAGTCTCGACTTCATGGTTCACTCGCGGCTGTTCATGTCGCAAATCGTCGTGCAGATCTTCGTGGGCACGCTGGTTCCACTGCTACTTCTGGCGCTGACCCAACTCCTGAGGTTCTCGGAGGAGGCTCGAAAGCGAATATATGGGCTGGCCGCGATCCTGACGATGATCGGGATCTTCGCCATGCGATGGAATGTGGTCATTGGCGGCCAACTGTTCTCCAAGAGCTTTTTGGGATATACCAGCTATAAGATGGCTTTTGTCACAAAAGAAGGGCTGGTACCTGCGATTGTGCTGCTCGTTCTCCCGTTCGTGATTCTGTATGCGCTGATCAAGATTCTTCCTCCCTGGCAGGAGGGGAACGCTGCAACGGCGCAAGCTGACGGTATTGACTGAGTACGCCCCAAGCCGCTACGAGTTGACAATATCAGGCTTCGCTGGTTTGGAAACTGCGCCGCCCTCTCCGCTCTCGACAGGAACGGCTCCCTCCGCGTCGAGTCCCGCACCGCTGTGAACTCCTATTATTCCGAACGCGAGCGTGAGTGTCGTGAATATGCCTTGGTACACAAACAACAAGAGGACCGTTGT
>JBAVHY010000038.1:0-2001 GCA_049686315.1 Candidatus Acidiferrum sp.
TGCGCGCCGCGAAAACTCTTAAGTCGTTCTCGTCGGAATGCGTCCGCACGTGCCGGGCCCCTAGGCCTCTAACGGAAGCACGAACAACAACATGTTGTCGCTATGGTGGACCTACCAAAAATCCTGTCAAATCGTCTGTGGAACGGAAACGCCGTCTCGCAGGTGCATCATAGCTCAGGTTGCGGCGAGGCCGATGGTTTGAAAGGTTCGACGGAGTTCTTGGCGTAGTGCGATGTAGTGTTCGTCCAGAGCGGTGCGGTGTTTCGGCCCTGGACCGCGGGGGCGGACGATGCCGGCCAGCAACGGCTTGATGACTTTCTCGCGGAGGAGGAGATAGCCGCAAAGGGTTTTGATCCCCGGCGGATCGACGGTGTAGCGACGTGATCGCTCGATCCGGCGGAGCAGCGCTTTTCCGACCATCTTTGCCATGTCGTAGGCCGCGTTGCGTGTCGAGTATGTCGTGGCGTCCTGGCCTGAGTGCTGGCGCACGATTTCCGCGAACTGTGCCAGTGTGAAGCCGTCGGGTCGTGTAGAGAGCTCAATAACCGCGGCGGCCACGTGACGGTTGCGGGCTTTATTGAGATCAATGCCCGCCAATCGCCGGGTGCCACGCGTCGTTGGCTCGGTAAGGCCCTCGAAAGTGCCGACGTCTAGGAAGCTGATGTGGGCGGCCTGGACGGTACCAAGAAAGCGTAACAACATCTCCTGCATGCGGGCCAGTAACGTCGGAAACTTATCCAGCATCTTGCCGCAACGCAGTTCTTTGGCATTGTGGACCACGACCTCTATGCGCAGAACGCGGCTGCCCTTGTCGTAGATTTTCAGTGTTAGATTTCCCCATTTGATCTTGAAGACCGTCAAGTCATAGGTTTTTGCCTGAACTGCCTTGGATACCTCGGTTCGCTCGCGTCCCCGCTTTATGATCTGGTGCGGGCGGTACGAGAAACCAAATATCGTCTTCACGTGGTTCAGAGCCAAGGGCTCCCGAGTACGGTCGATCAGCTTTTGATACACCTCGTTCATTGTTGTGCCGCGCAAGAACAGTAGGTTGCGGCTCAATTCCAATTGAAACACGGAGTACTGATATTGAAAGTGGCTGCGCTTGCGGTCTTCATCGGGCAGTGCAAAACCTAGGCAGGTCGAATATATCCACCGTTCGCAGAGCTGATGCAGTCGCGTGGTGGTATCGCTGTGATGGAACTTGGCTGCCAGCCGGCTGAGCGCTGAGAAATCGCTGCCTTCGATAAAGCAGTTACCGTCCTTGACAACTGTGACCCTCTTGCGGCGAGCTTGACGCTCCACATGTTCGTGCCCATTCAAGATCACTTGCGCACCAAACGGTGGATAGCTGCAGATCCTGATTGTCACGTGGCCCCACTCACGATCGATTAAGTGAAAGTAAAAGTGTCTGACATACGGCCAGCTCTTGCGATGGCGGATCTCGATGATCCGGCCCTCCCCATTGCGCTTGACTTCCCATATCGGGGCTGGCGCGTTGCCTTTGATGACGAGAAATAGTCCGGAAAAGTTCGGATCGTCGGGCAGATATGGCTGCGCCAGTTCATGCTTGCGATCGCGAGCCTTCGCCTCAATAAGGGGAATGGCGTTCTTGGCACAGAAAGCATGGAGACGACGCGAAAAGGTCCCAGCCATTTCACGTAGATGCTCGTCGTCGAGACTTTGATCATCGCCGCGCAAGAATCGCCACCAGGTGCGAATGCCACCCGCCGTTTGGCCCACCGGAAAGAAGGCGTTGAGTACGATGCGATCGACGCAGTCGTAGGTCCCCTGCAGCAGTTCGGCGTAATATTCGGAAAACGCGTCGGACGAGGTCATGGCACTGCCCCCTTGCTCGCGGCAGATGATTTTGCCAGAAAGCACGGGACGCTGTTTAGCTGTTCGCCGGAGGCGAACCTCACTTTCCCGGCGAAGTCCGGGAAAGGGCCTAGATTCTTAACTTCCCGCTCGGCGTTGGAAACGTCGCCCGCGCGCGCCTCAGCA
>JBAVHY010000039.1:0-7266 GCA_049686315.1 Candidatus Acidiferrum sp.
TGTGCACGATCGTCGCCAGCGCCCCGCGCTGCCCCGCTCGCCTCATCCGCACTATTTCTTCGAACAAATCCATGCCATTTAGCCTAAGGCCCGTCCCCCACGGTGTCAATTCTCCCCATCTGGACACCCCATCTGGACATGTCTCCCCATCTGGACACTGTCCTCGCTCCGGGGTAACTTCTCGGTAGGGAACGGCGCGGTCAGGCGTCTCCAACATATCGTGATACGATATATCTGCGGGCCGCACCCTGCCGCTTGTTTCTCGGTCCAGGAGGTCTCTCATGAAAGCCATTATTTTCCATCAACATGGCGATCCCGGCGTTCTTCACTACACCGATGTTAATGAACCGCATCTCCGCCCCCACGAAGTGCTTGTCCGCGTACATGCCTGTGCCCTGAACCACCTCGACCTCTGGGTCCGCCGCGGCTTGCCCGGCGTTTCCATTCCGCTTCCCCACATTCCCGGTAGCGACGTAGCCGGCGAGGTCGTCAAACTGGGCTCCGAAGTACACAATGTCCATGTCGGCCAGAAAGTCGTCCTGGCCCCGGGTGTGACCTGCGGCAGGTGTCCCGCTTGTCTGGCGGGGAATGACAACCGTTGCCGTGACTTCACCAATCTCGGCTACATGGTCGATGGCGGTTGTGCCGAATTCGTCCGCTGCCCCGAAGTCAATTGCATGCCCTATCCCGAAAATCTCGACTGGGTCCACGCCGCCGCTGTGCCGCTCGTCTTTCAAACCGCGTGGCACATGCTTGTCGCCCGCGCACAGCTTCAGCCTGGTGAAACTGTCCTGGTTCTCGCGGCAGGCAGCGGTGTCGGTAGCGCCGCTATTCAAATCTCGAAATTCTTCGGCGCCCATGTCATCGCCACCGCTGGCAGTGACGAAAAAATCGAAAAAGCCAAGCGCACCGGCGCCGACGAAGTCATTCACCACGGCATTATGCCCATCGCCAAGGAGGTCCGCCGCCTCACCAACAACCGCGGTGTCGATATCGTCTTCGAGCATGTCGGCTCAGCCACCTGGGACGAAGGCATCAAAAGCCTCGCCTACGCCGGGCGCCTGGTTACCTGCGGCGCCACCACTGGCCACGACGCCAAGCTCGACCTCCGCTTTCTCTTCACACGTCAACTCTCCATCCTCGGCTCCTACATGGGCACCAAGGCTGAGTTGCGCACCGTCCTCAACCTCGTCGCCCAGGGTCGCCTCCAGCCGGTCGTGGACAAGGTTTGGCCGCTCCACGACGCCATCGCCGCACACAACTATCTCGAAAAGGGCAAACAATTCGGCAAAGTTGTGCTCACCGTCCCGTAGTCGTTCTCACTCATGCAGCATGGATTTTTCTTCGTGCTACCATCAATCCCTCGCGCGTAACTTCAGCTCTACCTGGAGGACGTTTGCATGAATCCCCCGACAATTGCCCCGCCGCTTTTAGGAAAGACGATTAGTTCGGGGACGGATGGCTTCGTCGTTGCTGAATGGCAGGATCCGGGTGGTCCCATCGGGGAACGCCGCCTCATTGCTCCGCTGCATCTGCACCATCGCGATGACGAGGTCTGGTACGTCCTGGAAGGTTCACTGCGCATTCAGGTCGGTGACCGTGAGGTAGAAGCTGGCGCCGGCTGTGCTGTGTTGGCGCCACAAGGGACGCCGCACACCTATTGGAATCCCGGCCCCGGTCGTGTTCGCTATCTGTTGGTAATGACTTCGAATATCTACCAACTGATTCAGGCGATACATGCGACTTCCGATCGGAGTCCGGCGGCGCTTCAAGCACTGTTCCGCAAGTATGATTCCGAGCTCCTGGGTTCCTAGCGCGCCGCGAACTCATTCGTCATGGCGCGGCAATTGAACTCACATGTGTTTGCAGCACTGTAACTATCGAAGTTATATGTACGTCTCTCAACTCGAGGGCGCTCGCACGACAACTCTGCCGCAGCCGCTAGGCATCCAGCTGTGCGCGTCCATTGCAAAGCGCGAGGAGTGTACTTATGCCTATCCAAGTCCGCGCGTCCGTGGTGCTTCTGGTTTTGGCATTGGCCGGTCCGGGTTGGCCCCCATCGGCTTTCGCGCAGGATAAAAGCGGGCAGGGCAACGCCTTCCGAAGTCAGGTGGATCTGGTCTCCACCTACTTCACCGTGCGCGACGAGAAGAAACGGCTGGTTAGCGATTTGACGCAAGACAGCTTCAGTGTCGCTGAAGACGGCCATCCGCAGGCCATCAAGTTCTTTGCGCACCACAGCGATGTGGTCCTCAACGTGGGTGTGCTGCTGGACACGGGCACCAACATGCCCTGGGTTCTCGGTGAAGAGGCGCAGGCCTCGGCGCTGTTCCTCAAGCACGTGGTGCGACCCACGGACCTGGGTCACATAGTGAGCTACGCCTCGCGAGTGGAAACTGTCCAGTTGCCCACCTCAGACATCGCGCTCCTGAGGGAAGCAACCGCGACCATTGGCAGTGGAAGTGCCGCGATTGGATTGCCAGACCGGGAGCCGAGGATGCCGACGCCTGGCGGCGGAGGGACGGTGGGAATCAATGGGCGACCCATCGGCCAAAATCGCGAAGCCCACCTCTACGATGCCATCCGTGTCTCCACCCACCGCTACCTTGCCGGCGAGGTAGGACGCAAGGCCGTGGTTATCGTGGCCCTCTCCGGTGATTCCCACAGCGAATCGACCATGGCAGGGGCCCTGGAAGCCTTACTCGAAAACGACGTGATCGCCTATGTTCTCCAAATTTACGATGCCTCAAAGCGGGACAAATGCGATGTGCTGCACATCTTCGATAAGGACGGCCACGGAGAGTCCCTGCTCAAGAAGCTGGCCGAGGCTACCGGTGGGCGGATGCTGGAAGTCCGGGGTATTGATAAACTCGAAGCCGCGCTTGAGGAGATCTCCGACGAACTCCACCACCAGTACAGCCTGGGCTACTATCCCGAAAACAAGAATTGGGACGGCAAGTTCCGCATGATCCAGATTTCCGCTGGGGGAGAGGCCTATAAGGTCTACGCGCGCAAAGGCTATTACGCTAAACCGCCCGCAGCGAACGTTGCGGCAACCAACTAAACTGCGTCGCGTATCCCACAGGGACGGATTCGGTGCAATTCAGGGGCTAACTCGCGAACGTTGGCCTCGCCATCGGGTCGGCAAGGACGCAGCCTGTTGTAGGTGGAACTCGAGCAACTTCTCGCTGGGCATCCTACCAATCGCAGGGACGGCTAACGCCCGGTTAGCACTGTCCAGTCATCCTGTATTTGTCTCCACTCACCCGCTGTGCCAGAATAGAGTCGAGGACGCAATGGAAACAACCCTGGGCAAGCACGTCACGCTTACCAAACCTGACGATTTTGGCAAGCTGCTGCAAGACGAAGGCATCCTCTTCACGCAGCTCGATAAGGCCGTGAACTGGGCTCGCAAGAGTTCCATCTGGCCCCTTGGCTTCGGCTTGGCCTGCTGCGCCATCGAAATGATGTCCATGGCCGCCTCCCGCTTTGACCTCGCCCGCTTCGGCGCGGAAGTCTTTCGTCCCTCACCGCGTCAGGCCGACCTTATGATTGTTGCCGGCCGCCTCTCCCAGAAAATGGCTCCCGTCATTCGCCAGCTTTACGATCAGATGCCCGAGCCCAAATGGGTCATATCCATGGGTGCCTGCGCCACTTCCGGCGGCGTCTTCAACAACTACGCCATAGTTCAGGGCTGCAATCAGGTCATTCCCGTCGATGTCTACGTGCCCGGTTGCCCGCCGCGCCCCGAAGCCGTTCTCTACGCGATTCTCCAGCTTCAGAAGAAAATCGAGTCGGAACGGGGTTCCTTCAAGCGCGCTCTCAACCTCGCCTAGCCTTTTGGAGTGCGGCGGCTCGCCGCCGCTTTTGCGCAGTCAGCCCCTCCACCCAAACCGGAATTTCTTAAATTCTTGTACTTTTGAACTCTTTGAACTTTTCGCGAACACGCAGTCAGCTCTTCAATCGTCAATCGAAAATCTTCCAGGGACAGGCGAACATGTGATGGGAGCGTTGCTGCAGGATTTGAAGTTCGGCCTTCGCATGCTGGCGAAAAATCGTGGCTCCACAGCCGTCGCCGCCCTGACCTTGGCTCTCGGCATTTGTGCTACCAGCACCATGTTCAGTTGGATTGACTCGACCCTGCTGAATCCCATTCCTGGCGTCACGCACACCAGTGACTTGGTTACTGTCATGAGAGGGACGGTCAGTGAACACCCCTCCCCTCCGTTTTCTTATCCAGACTTCGTGGACCTGCGTGAGCACAATCGCAGCTTCTCCGGTCTGCTGGCCTATCACGACGATTTCATGTCACTCACCGGCCTCGCAAGGCCGGAACGGATTTATGGCGCGTTGCCCACCGCCAACTACTTCGACGTACTCGGAGTGAAGCCCGTTCAGGGTCGCGGCTTCCTGCCGGAGGAAGAAATGAAGCCGGGAGGCGCCCCGGTCGTGGTCGTCAGTTATGCGCTCTGGCAAAGCCATTTCAGCTCAGACCCTTCTGCCGTGGGTCGAACGCTTCAGATTAACCGCCATAGCTACACGATTGTCGGCGTCGCTCCACCGGGATTCGTGGGGTGCAAGACGGGGTTGCGCGACGACGTCTGGATTCCGCTGGTCATGACCAGCGAGGTTTGGGGATGGAATCCGGTCGAAAACCGGGGAGCTTTCTGGCTCAACGTACTGGGAAGGCTTCGGCCGGGTGTCGCGTCACGGCAAGCGGCCGAAGAAATGAACCTTCAGATGCAGCGGATCGCCGCGAGCACTTCCAACATCGAACGAGGTCCCAACCAGATCACGTTGGATCCGCTCTGGCGCTCGCCTTTTGGAGCAAACGTTTATCTGTACAAGAGTCTGCCGTTGTTGTTGGGGCTGGCGGCGGTACTGCTCTTGTTGGCCTGCGCGAATGTTGCAAACTTGCTGATGGTGCGCTTGGCTGCACGCACCCGGGAGATAGCCGTGCGCCTGGCCATGGGAGCCAGTGGTTCGCGACTGGTGCGCCAACTGCTCGTGGAGAGCCTCTTGGTCGCCTTGGCCGGCGGGGCGGCAGCGATGCTGCTGACCATCTGGACAGCCGGGACTTTCGCCAGCTTCCTTCCGCCCACCACCCTGCCCCTTACGCTCAACGGTCACGCAAACCCCAGTGTGATGCTCGCAACGCTGGTCATCTCGATTCTTGCGGCGGTGGTCTCCGGCATGCTACCGGCGCTGCGCACTTCGCGCCTTGCTCCGGCTGCCGTCCTGAAAGAGGAGGAGGCCAGGGTTTCCGGCGGGCTTCACCGCTCGCGGCTTTCCAAGGGGCTGGTGATAGCTCAGATTTCTCTCTCCTTGCTCCTGCTGATCTCGGCCGGCCTATTTGCTCGTAGCTTCGAGAACGAACAGCGCGCCGACCCTGGTTTCGACCCGACCCACGTGCTGCTCGCTTCCTACGATCTTGCCCCCGCAGGCTATTCGCGAGCGCAAGGGATTATATTTGACCAAAGCCTCCTCACCAGGCTGCAGGCATTGCCCGGCGTCAAATCCGTGACCCTGGCTGACTTCTCGCCTCTGAGTTTCACCCTCCACAGCGACTCTGTCCTGCCCGAAGGTTACGTGCCCCAACCTCACGAATCGATGGAAGTCGATCGTGCGGTGGTAGGTCCAGATTACTTTCAAACCATGCGCACCGGTCTCGTGTCTGGCCGCGAATTTACGGTCGGTGACGACGACCGGTCGCAACCGGTCGCCATCGTCAATCAGGGGTTCTGCGAGCGCTACTGGCCGGGCCAGGGCGCCATCGGCAGAAGCGTCAGGCTCTATGGCCAGTCATTCACCGTCGTTGGCGTGGTTCGAGATGCCAAGTACCGGCTCCTGCATTACGCTGCAGCGCCCATCGTCTTTTTGCCTCTTTACCAGAGCTACCGGGACCAGTTGATTATTCACCTGCGGGTGGCCGGCGACCCGGGAGCTTTCGCCTCCGTGGTCGATAGGACCGTTGACGAGCTCAACCCTGACTTGCCTTTGTTCAATGTGACCACGCTCAAGACCAGCATGCAGTTTGGCAGCGTCTTTGAGCGGCTGGCTGCGACGTTGGCGGGCTCGTTTGGCTTGCTGGCGCTGCTGCTTGCCGCGGTGGGAATCTACGCAGTGGTTGCTTTTGCCACTCGCCAGCGAACCCGCGAAATCGGCATTCGGATGGCGCTCGGCGCTAAGAAGGGTGACGTCTTGAAGCTGGTCGTGGGCCAGGGACTTAAACTGATATTGATTGGCATAGCGGTCGGAATCGCGGACGCGTTCGCGCTCACGCGCATGCTCGCGAGCATGCTCTATGGCATCGAGCCTGCCGACGCTTTAACGTTCATCTCCGTCTCACTGGTCCTGACCGCCGTGGCGCTCGTTGCCTGCTACATCCCCGCCCGCCGCGCGGCCAAAGTCGATCCGATGGTGGCTCTGCGGTATGAATAGACCGCGGCGACTCGAACCAAAGTTACGCTCTTCTCTCTCATCTCCGCCGCACAAAAATCTTTTCTCTCCGCCCCTAAGCTGCTAGCTTTATCTCCCTATGCTGCCGGATACAATCAGTGCTCGCGAGCTTCTGCGACATTCCCTGGCTTCCATTGCCTATCGCGCAGGCAAAATTATTCGCGACGCCCCTCAAGGCTATGTCGATTTCCAGGCGGGACAGAATTGCCGCACGCCCGTCCAGATCCTCGCACATATCGGCGACCTCTTCGATTGGGCCTTGTCCATGGCCAAAGGTCAGCCGGTCTGGCACGACGCTCAACCGCTTACTTGGCCCGACGAAGTCCAGCGCTTCTTCGACTCTCTGAAAAATCTTGATGACTATCTGGCCGGCCCGGGACAATTGCACGTTTCTCCCGAAAAACTCTTTCAGGGCCCTCTCGCTGATGCCCTGAATCATGTCGGCCAACTCGCCATTCTCCGACGGCTTGCCGGTATCCCTATCCGTGGCGAAAACCATTTCAAGGCAGACATCGCTCCCGGCCGCGTTGGCAAAGACCAGCCGTCTCCCAAATTTGAATTTGACTGAATTTTAACTGGACCAGCTCTTGCTCCACCGCTAAAATCAACATCCTTGAAAGCTTTGCTATGATCGCTCCCGAGCAAAGACGCCATCCACGTGTGAAGCCTCCGAAAAGTGTGGTTGCGGCTTGGCAAGCTGGCACTCGCCGCGGCGTTTCCTTCGTTGAGAGCATGGGAATTGGCGGGTTATTCCTGCGAACCAGGGAAGTGTTGCCGCTGCGGTGCCTGGTACAGATTCTACTCGAC
>JBAVHY010000040.1:0-22369 GCA_049686315.1 Candidatus Acidiferrum sp.
GTTTTGGCGCCACTGTGCGCAAATTCCTGCTATAAGCTAGACTTTTACTGAGCATAGGCACCGCTAAGAGACGAGGCACACGTGGATTTTTCCTTTACCGACGAACAGAAACAGCTGCGCAAGTCCGTTCGCGAATTCGCCGAAGCCGAAATCGGCCCGCACGTGATGGAGTGGGACGAAGCTTCGCACTTCCCGACTGAAATCCTGCCCAAGCTCGCGGAAATGGGGCTTATGGGCGTGATCTTCCCCGAAGAATATGGTGGCGCGGGCCTGGGCTATATCGAATACGCCACAGTCATCGAGGAACTCGCCCGCGTGGACGGCTCCGTGGGGCTGTTTGTAGCGGCCCACAATTCGCTCTGCAGCAATCACATTTTTAAATTCGGCAGCGAGGAGCAGAAGAAAAAATATCTCGTCCCGCTGGCGAAAGGCAAAAAGCTCGGCGCATGGTCGCTCACCGAGCCCGAGGCTGGCTCCGATGCCGGCGGCACGCGCACGACAGCAGTGCGTAACGGCAACGACTGGGTCCTTAACGGCTCGAAAACCTTCACCACGAACGGCACCTACGCGGACATCTGCGTGGCCATGGCGGTCACGGACAAATCCAAGGACTCCCACGGCATCAGCGCCTTTATCCTTGAAAAGGGGACTCCTGGCTTCCGTCCCGGCAAAAAAGAAAACAAGCTCGGCATGCGCGCCAGCGACACCTCCGAAGTGATCTTCACCGATTGCCGCATTCCCGCTGGCCAGCTTCTTGGTCCCGTGGGCGAGGGATTCATCGGCAGCCTGAAGATTCTGGATGGAGGGCGCATTTCGATTGCCGCACTCGGGCTCGGCATGGCTCAAGGCGCGCTGGACGCCGCCACTCGTTACGCCAAACAGCGCAAGCAGTTCGGCCAGGCCATCAGCGAATTTCAAGCCATCCAGTTCAAGCTTGCGGACATGGCCACGCAAGTCGAGGCAGCGCGCTTGCTCGTGTATCAGGCCGCGTGGCTCGCCGACCAGGAAAATGTCCGCTTCACCCGCGAATCCAGCATGGCCAAACTCTTCGCCAGCGAAGTTGCCGTCCGCGTTGCCAACGAGTGTGTCCAGGTGCACGGCGGCTATGGCTTCACCAAGGACTATCCCGCGGAAAAGTTTTACCGCGATGTGAAGCTCTGCACCATCGGCGAAGGCACCAGCGAAATTCAGCGCTTGGTCATTGCGCGGCAACTCCTCGGCAAGAAATAATAAGGACATGCCGCCGCTCTGCGCGCTTCGACTGCCAAGGCTCAGCCAGCAATGAGGGTCGCCATCGACGATTGGGCCAGCAAGGTCCTCGAAGGCGACGTGCGCGCCATTTCCCGCGCCATCACCGCCATTGAGAATCATTCGCCGGAATCGGAGCAACTGCTGAAGCAGCTTTTTCCGCACACCGGCCAGGCTTATCTCACCGGGGTCACGGGCGCTCCGGGCACGGGCAAGAGCACGCTGGTCGATCGGCTCGCCGCGGTTCATCGCAGCCGTCAAGAACGCGTCGGCATCGTCGCGGTCGATCCCACGAGCCCATATTCTGGCGGTGCGATTCTTGGCGACCGCATTCGCATGCAGGGCCACGCCGGTGACGCCGGCATTTTCATTCGCTCGATGGCCACGCGCGGTTTCCTTGGCGGCCTGGCGCGCTCCACCGCCGAAGTCGCGCTTCTCCTTGATGCCGCGGGAAAGCGCCAGGTGCTGATCGAAACCGTTGGCGTCGGCCAGGACGAAATCGACATCGTGCGCCTGGCCGACTGCGTCCTGGTGATGCTGGTTCCCGGCCTCGGCGACGATATCCAAAACATGAAAGCCGGGCTCATGGAAATTGGCGACATTTTCGTCCTCAACAAAGCCGACCGCGAAGGCGCCGACCGCCTGGAAGAGCAGCTTCACGCCATGCTCTCGCTGGTCATGCCCCGCGATGGCTGGCATCCTCCGGTGATTCGCACTGTGGCCACAGAAAATCGCGGCGTTGACGAGCTTGTCAGCACGATTGACAAATTCCGCAAACATTTCGAATCCAGCGGCCAGCGACGGCAAAAACACATCGAGCACTGGAAGAACCGCCTGATCGAAATGCTGGAATCCCGGTTACTCGAAAAAGTTCTGGGTGGTAAAGACGGCGAAGCCCGGCTTCGCGATCTGGCTGCGGCCGTTGCCGAACGAAAGAAGGATCCATTTTCCGCCGTCAGCGAGCTTTTGAAGGGCGCTGGCTTGAGTACCTAAGCAATGTGATCGGCCGGGGACGCCAATCTCCCGGATGATGGTCGAAGGATCTCAAAACGAACATCGTGCTCGGTTGCAAGGTTGAGATCCTTCGGGCGGTAAAGGTCGCGGCCCTCAGGATGACAATTTGCTGTGAGGACGCTAAGGCCCGAGAGCCTCAAGATTCGCTATCTTCGTCAAAGAGTCTTGGTTGCACCGGAGCCGTCACGGCCGGTTTCCGCCGCGCAATCCCAACCACGCCCAGCACTGTTAACTCGGTGAGCGCCGGGCGGGGCACGAAGATTCGGTCGGTGTTTGAATTAAAATCTGGCGGGGTGATCTGTAGACCATTGTCCTGGAATCCCAGCAGGTCGTTTGGGATCAATCCTTCCAAGCTGTCCCCGTCCCTGAATCGCAGGCGAACCCACAACCCGTCCAGCTTAGGGCGGCTCAGGAAGGTCTTCCTTTCCATCTCAATGCCCTCTGCAAGATCGCGCACAAAGTAAATCGCCCGCACGCCCTCGAGTGGTATCTCCTCGTGCTGGCCTCCCTGCGTCAAGACATCCACAACTTCAGCATGGGGCAATCGCGCCGGGTTCAGGTATCCCCGGAGCAGCTTCTTGTCCAGAAGCTCGATGACCACTTTTTTATGGGTTGAGGCTGGAGCTTTAGTTTTCAAACTGAAATTATCCGTCTAAATTCACGAAACATTTGCTTAAGGCGGCTCGTGTATGTTATGTTAAGCACGATTTTCCTGTCAACTCATTGTTTTTACTGGGTTTAGGTCCCTGAGGGGCCCTCTTTGACCGAGAAGACACAAATCCTCAAATCCGCCTCGATTATTTCCCTGGTCACTATTGTCAGCCGGGTCCTTGGTTACGTCCGTGACCAGCGCATCTCCTTCCTCCTCGGCACTACTCTCTCCGCAGACGCGTTCGTTCTTGCCTACCGCATCCCCAACCTTTTTCGCCGCCTCATCGCCGAGGGCACTGTGGCTGCCTCCTTCATCCCCGTATTTACTACCTACATGCGCGACTCGCCTTCCGAAGAACTCTGGGCCTTCGCCAATCGCCTCTTCTGGACCCTCGCCCTGGTCCTCGCCATCGTCACCGTGCTTGGCGTCATCTTCTCTCCCGCTGTTATCCAAAATTTCTCCTCCCCTCAGGATCGCGCCACCAGTTGGGGCGAAGCCGTCGCGCTCAACCGCATTATCTTCCCCTACATCTTTTTCGTAGGCTTGGCCGCTCTGGGCATGGGCATTCTCAACTCGTTCAACAATTTTGCGCTGCCCGCGTCCACCACGGCCCTTCTCAACCTCTCGATCATCATCTTTTCGACCGCCATGGTTTGGCGCTACTTCCAAAGCCCGGCGATCTCCCTGGCCGTCGGCGTTCTGGTCGGGGGCGCTCTTCAGTTCCTGATTCTCGTGCCTCAACTGGTTCGGCGGGGAATGCGTTTCGATTTTGCGGTCTCCTTTGCTCATCCCGGCATCCGCAGTTTTGCGCGCCTGATGTTCCCCCGTTTCTTCGGCATGGGTGTGGCACAGATTAATTTCTTCGTGGATACTTTCTTCGCCAGCGCTCCCCGCATGCCCCGCGGAAGCTTGGCCGCACTCTACGTTTCTGATCGCGTGATGGAACTCGTGCTCGGCGGCTATGCCATAGCCGTGGCCACCGCCATCCTGCCCATGATGTCGCATCAAGCCGCCGCCAACGATTACGAAAGCCTGAAACGCACTCTCACTTTTGCCGTTCGCATCGTTGCTTACATCACCATTCCCGCCGCCGTTGGCCTCATGGTCCTCCGCGAACCCATCATCCGCATGCTGTTCCAACACGGCCAGTTTGTCGCTGAATCCACACGGCTCACCGCTCGCCCCTTGCTCTACTATGCTGCTGGCTTGCCCGCCCTCGCCTGCGTCAAGCTGATTGTTCCCGCCTTCTATTCCGCGCGCGATACCAAAACCCCCGTCATCGTTGCCCTTATCTCGTTCACACTCAACATCATCTTCAACATCCTCTTTCTTCAAACCTTGTTCTACAAGCGCTTTCAGAACGGTGGCCCGGCACTTGCCACGGTTCTTGCCACCTTCTTCGATTTCTTCACGCTCTTCTTCATCTTTCGTCTGCGCTACGGCGCACTTGGGACGGTCGAAATCCTCCGCTCCATCGGCAAAATCTCTCTTTGCTCTGCCCTCATGGGTGTTGCCTGCATGCTTGGCAATCACTACGCCAAACTCACGCAGCAATCGGCATTCTTCACCCAGTTGCTGGTTTTCATCGCGCTGATTGGCGGCGCTACGTTGCTTTACATCGGCCTCACCTGGCTCGTCCGTTGCCCGGAGATCGAAGAAGTCTACGGCATCGCCACGCGCCGCGAGACGGCCGAAGAAATGGCTGGTTCTTAATGGAAATTAACGCCGCCATCTCGGGGTTCCTTACTCACGTCCGTGTGGAGAAAGGCCTGTCCGCGAATACCGTCTCCGCCTACCGCCGCGACCTGCTTAAGTTCGAGGCCTTCGCCAAGAAACGCAAAGTAGCACTGAAATCAATTTCCCGCGACGATCTGGTCGACTTTCTCGCCAGTCTCTACCGCCAGAAGCTAGAGAGCCGAACCGTCGCTCGCCATCTCGTCACTCTTCGCAATTTCTTTCGCTTCGCCCAGGTGCAGGAATTGATTTCCGAAGATCCATCCCTGAACCTGGAGTCTCCGAAAATCCGCCGCTCACTCCCGGACTATCTCCGGATCGAGGAAGTGGAAAAGCTGCTCGTTCAGCCCGACGAGAAGACGCCTATCGGGCTTCGCGACCACGCCATGCTGGAAGTGCTTTACTCGAGCGGTCTGCGTGTGTCCGAGTTGACCGGGCTTCGCGTCATGGATCTGGATCGCAGCGCGGGCTATGTTCGCTGCATCGGCAAGGGCGACAAGGAGCGCATCGTGCCGGTTGGGAAGAAGGCGCTGTCCCTGGTCGACCGCTACCTTCGTGATGCCCGGCCCAAGCTTCTTGGAAAAGGGACGCTAGCCAACACGCCCACGCTATTTCTGAACCGTCGTGGCGGCGGTTTCAGCCGTGTAGGCGTGTGGAAGATTCTCTCGGCCTATGGACGCCAGGCGGGTTTGCGTGTGGCGCTCACGCCGCACATGCTGCGTCACAGTTTTGCGACGCATCTCCTGGAGCGCGGGGCGGATCTCCGCTCTGTCCAGTTGATGCTTGGGCATAGCGATATTTCCACGACGCAGATTTACACCCATGTGGTGGAGGAACGCTTGAAACAGATTTACAAAGCTCATCACCCGCGCGCCTAGCGCTCGGGAAGGGAACTGATCGCGGGTGCGGCTCCGCTGCATGTCGCCCACCCTAATGGGGAAGGAGTGCAATGCCTGATTACATGTTTTTGCTGGAAAGCCGGCTCTCTCCGGAGCAGCGCGCCGCCATGCTCCGAGTGCAGGAATTGGCCGCCGCCATGGGCTTCAACGTCTACCTCACTGGCGGCACGGTTCGCGACCTCATCACCGGCGCGACCCTGCGGGATCTCGATTTCTCCGTCGAAGGCAATCCCTCGAAAATGGCGCGCGAACTGGAGAAGGGCGGCGCCAAAGTGCTTGTCGAGGATGAGAAACTCCGGCATGTCGAAATCCTTTTTGCCGGCGATGTGGACGGCAGCCTTTCCGCGGCGCGGGATGAGTATTATGTCCGCCCGGGCACGCGGCCGGAAATTCGGTGGTCCACCATCATGGAAGACCTGCGGCGTCGCGACTTCTCGCTCAACGCCATCGCCATTTCGCTCAACCCCGCTTCGCGCGGCCTGCTCCTCGACCCCACGAACGGCCTCTCGGACATCGAGCACGGCGAAGTTCGCGCGCTCACGATTCACAGTTTCACCAACCAGCCTGTTCGTCTTCTTCGCGCTCTGCGCGTTGCCGCGCGCATGGGCTTCAAGCTGGAATCGCGCACCCAGGAGTGGTTCAACCTGGCCATCGAGCGCGAACTTCAGAAAACCATTACACCTGAAGATGCCGGGCAGGAACTTCGCGCCCTCGCCAGGGAAGAGCGCCCTCATCTCATTCTGAAGGAGTGGGATGAACAGGACCTGCTGGAGCTTGTGCATCCGTTGCTTGCCAAGAAACATCCGGACTACGAGGCCATTTCGCGACTCCTGAAGGTGCGCGATGAACTGTTCATGGCCGGTTTCCGGCCGCGCCTCGGCACGCCCATGATGCTCGCCATCCTCGGCCGCCTGAAGGACCGCGAAGTCGGGCACCTGCTCTCTAAATTGGGTTTCCGCGCCGCCGAAATAGATGTCATCGAAAGCTTTCCGGAGAAGACTCTCGAGATTCAAAAGGAGCTTGCCGGCAAAAAGACGAAGACGCCCATCGATGCCTACCACTTCATCGAAAGGGTGCCACTTGAAGCCATTGCCTATCTCCTGGCGGAATCCAACAACTCCGCCGCTGTCTCCAAGTTGAAGGCCTATCTCCACAAATGGCGCCCCATCCGCCAGGCGTTGCCCGTTGTCGTGACCGAGTTGGAACATCTAGGTATGCCGCGTGGCCCGAAATTTGACAGTGTAATCAACGAGGTTTTCGCCGTCCAACTGAACGGCCGCGGCAAAACCCCCGAAGAGCGCGAGAAGATGCTGCGTAAACTCTCCGGCATCAAGGAACCTCCCAAGAAGAAAGAAAAAGAAAAGAAGCCCGCCAAGGCTGGAGAAAAACACGCCCCGCCGGAAGCTGCTCGCCCGAAACAAAGAACCGCGGCCGAAAGAGGAGCTGCGAAGGCCAAATTCAGTGCCGGCATGAAAGCCGCAGCCGCACGCAAAAAAGTCAAAAAGTAGCCACGGCTCATTTGTTAAATGACTCTTCTCATGGCTTGTTCACCCGTGCGACGATGGAGCATCGGGCGAGAGGCCCGTCGGAGAGAGTGTGTGACAATAAAATTCATCCGAAGGATGGTGACAGTTGCGGCTGTAGGCGTTATTGGTTCCAGTTCTGTCCTTGCGCAGGATGCAGCGCCACAAGCTATGCCGTATACCACTGTGGATCATCCGCAATTCGTCTCGGCTTCGCAGGCTGCTTTCCTTTCCAAGGGCGATATCCTCATTGGAATTTCTACCGGCGCTGTTGCCAAGGCTTACCCCGCTGCAATCCTCGCGCAGCACGGCGTGGTGCAGGACCAAATGGCGGACGGTCCAATCGCCGTCACGTGGTGAGGGTACTGCAACACAGCCCTCGTGTTTAGGGCTGAGGCTAAGGGACAAGCTCTCCATTTCGATTACGATAGCCTTATCGGCGGAAGCGAAGTGTTCAAAGACCGCGAAACCGGGAGTCAGTGGCAGCAGGCGCGCTCGACAGCCATTTCTGGGCCGCTCAAGGGCACTCATTTACCTTTGTATCCCTTTTTGCTGACGACGTGGGGCGAATGGAATAAGCAGCATCCGAATACGCTGGTGCTCAAACCTGAACCGGGATACGCGGAACGCATGCCGGTCGTGAATAAGTTGATCAACCAGGGAGTCTCCGGCGCGGGTTCAGCGCCAGCGGGCGCGTTCAGTCATGACGATCGGCTGCGCCCGCGGGAGATGGTCCTTGGCCTTGAAGTTGGCGCAGAGGCGAAGGCGTTTCCGCTTTCGGTGCTTCGAAAGGTGCGCGTGGTCAACGACAAAGTCGGGGGCGCCCCCGTAGTGATTGTTCATCAACCCGCATCCGACACCACCACGGCGTTCGACCCTCAACTGAAGGGCAGGATCTTAAAATTCAGACCGGCCGATCGAGAAGCGAGCAAGCTCTTCGATCTGCAAACCCATTCCTTGTGGAACGCATATGGTCTTTGTATCTCGGGGGAGTTCAAGGGAGCGCAATTAAAGCCGCTCATTCTCGAACCGGAATTCTGGTTCGCGTGGTCGGAGTTTCACCCGAAGACGAATCTCTATAGTTCCGGGAGTGCGCGTTAGTGTGCAACAACGATTCAGAATAATTCTGACAAAACCGCAACTTCCGCGCCTGCCACCTCTCCCACCGCCCCGAACAAACTTATCCACAATCCCAGAAACCCGCGTTCGCAATTCTTCTGCCCGCGATTTACAATGAAAGTCCATGGGGAATCCGCAGTTCGTTCACTTGCACGTGCACACGGACTTCAGCCTGCTCGACGGGGCGTGCGAAACTTCCGAACTGCTCGACGAAGCCTCCCGCCAGAAAATGCCCGCCGTGGCCATCACCGACCATGGCAATCTGTTCGCCGCCGCCAATTTCTTCTACGAAGCCAGCAAGCGCGACGTCAAGCCCATCATTGGCTGCGAAGTTTATGTCGCCAAGGGCAGCCGCCACGACCGCGGCGAAAAAGCCGGCCCGCCCACCGAAGATCGCGACGACTTCGAGCCTGGCACGCGCGGCAGCAACCACCTCGTCCTGCTCTGCGAATCTCTTGAGGGCTACCACAACCTGATCAAGCTCGTTTCCGCCGGCTACCTCGAAGGTTTCTACTATAAGCCACGCATCGACTACGATCTTCTCAGCAAGCATTCCAGAGGTCTCATCGCCCTCTCCGCGTGCCTGCGCGGACCTGTCACCGAGGCTGTCGTCGAGCAGAAAGTCGATCGCGCGCGCGAAAACGCCTATCGCCTGCGGGACATCTTCGGCAAGGGCAATTTCTTCCTCGAAATTCAGGACCAGGGCCTGCCCATCGAAAAGGGCGTCAACACCGAACTCATTCGCCTCTCCAAGGAAACCGGCATCCCCCTCGTCGCCACCAACGATTGCCATTACCTGCATCACGAGGACGCACATGCCCAGGAAGTCCTGCTGTGCATTCAGACCGGCAAGACCATGAGCGACACTCATCGCATGAAGTTCGCCACCGACCAGTTTTATTTCAAGACCGCGCAAGAAATGGCTCAAGTGTTCCGCGAGGTGCCGGATGCCATCAGCCGCACGGTCGATATCGCCGCGCGCTGCAACGTCAAAATCGAGCGCATCCCTAACGCGCTTCCGGAATTCAAGGTTCCCGAAGGCCACACACCCGGCAGCTACTTCGAAAAGGTAGCTCGCGAAGGGTTCGCCCAGCGCGTTCCGAACCTCGAACGCCTCGCGAAGCAGAATCTTCTCCGCCACCCGCTGGCCGAATACGAGCGCCGCCTCTCCTCCGAAATCGAAATGATCAAGAAGATGCATTATGAGGGCTACTTCTTGATCGTTTCGGATTTTATCCATTACGCCCGCGCCCAAGAAGTTCCCGTCGGCCCCGGCCGTGGTTCCGCCGCTGGCAGTCTTGTCAGCTACGCCCTGCGCATCACCGATGTCGATCCTCTACAGTACAACCTTCTTTTCGAGCGCTTCCTCAATCCGGAGCGCGTCTCCATGCCCGATATCGACATCGATTTCTGCATGCGCCGCCGCGGAGAACTCATCGATTACGTGACGCACAAATACGGCCGCGAGAACGTCTCCCAGATCATCACTTTCGGCACCATGGCCGCCAAAGCCGCCGTCAAAGACGTGGGCCGGGCCATGGATATTCCTTATGGCGAAGTGGATCGCCTGGCCAAACTCATTCCCACCACACTGGGCATCAAGCTAAAAGACGCTCTCGAGGAATCTCCTCAACTGAAAGCGGCCATTGAAGGCGACGAAAAACTCAAGGACCTGATGAAGGTGGCGCTGCGGCTCGAAGGTCTTGCCCGTCACGCCTCCACGCATGCGGCAGGCGTCGTCATCTCTCCGCAACCCCTCACCGAACTGCTTCCCGTGTACAAGACCAACCGGGATGAAATCACCACCCAGTACGACATGAACGCTCTCGAGCGCATCGGCCTCCTCAAGATGGATTTTCTCGGCCTCACCACGCTCACCGTTCTCCAAGATACGGTCAAAATGGTGGAGAAGAATCGCAACATCAAGCTCGATCTGGAAAGCCTTTCTCTCGATGACGAAGCCAGCTACAAACTCTTTTCCCGCGGAGACACCACCGCCATCTTCCAGTTTGAATCTCACGGCATGCGCGACATCCTTCGCCGCTATCAGCCTTCGCGGATTGAGGATCTCACCGCGCTCAACGCCCTGTATCGCCCCGGCCCCATTCAGGGCGGGATGATCGATGACTTCATCAACCGCAAACAGGGTAAGACCAAGGTTAGCTACGAACTTCCCCAACTGCAGGACATCCTCGAAGAAACCTATGGCGTGATCCTGTATCAGGAACAGGTCATGCAGATTGCCAACTGCCTGGCCAGCTTCTCCTTGGGAGAAGCTGATATCCTGCGCCGCGCCATGGGCAAAAAGAAAAAAGAGGAAATGGCCGCCCAACGCGCGAAGTTTCTCGCGGGTTGCGAGAAAAACAAGATTCCGGAAAAGAAAGTCGTCCGCATCTTCGACCTCATGGAAGAATTCGCCGGCTACGGGTTCAATAAATCCCATTCCTGCGCTTACGCGCTACTCGCCTACCAGACCGCCTATCTCAAGACCCACTATCCTGTGGAGTTCATGGCCGCGCTGCTTACTTCGGAAACCGGCAACACGGAAAAAGCGGTCAAGTACATCAACGAAGCCCGCGGCATGGGCATTTCCATCCTTCCACCCGACGTGAATGAGAGCGACCTCTTTTTCACTCCCGTCGGCGATTGCATTCGCTTTGGCCTGGCCGCCATCAAGAACGTTGGCGAAAACACCGCCAAAGCCATTCGCGAATCCCGCCTCAGCCAGAAAGAGTTCAAGTCTCTCTACGATTTCTGCGAGCGCATCGAGTCCCGTTTTCTCAACAAGCGCGTGTTCGAAAGCCTCATCAAGTCCGGCGCCATGGACTCGCTCGGTCCGCGCGAAGCCATGGTTGCTTCCGTTGACGACGCCATTGCCGCCATACAGCGAGCGGCTCGCACAAAGGAATCGGGCCAGCACGGGCTCTTTTTCGGCGGCGCCAGCAGCGAACCCAAGGTTCACTTCGAGCTTCGCGATGCCGATCCCTGGAGCGAAGAGGAACGTCTCGCCAGCGAATATGCCATGCTCGGCTTCTACGTCTCCGGCCACCCGCTGGAAAAATATGCCTCGCGCCTGAAGGACCTGGGCGCTCTTTCGCTCGATCAGGTCGAAAGTCAGCGCAATGGCAAGGAGATCACGGTCGCCGGCCTGATCGTTGGAACGCGCCCCATGCGTTCGAAGAAGGGCGCCCGCTGGGCGATCTTTACCTTGCAGGACATGACCGGCGTCCAGGAACTGCTTGCGTTTCCCGAAAGTTTTGCGCGCCTGGAAAGTATTCTGAAACCGGGGCAACCTCTATTCTTGAAGGCCCGCATCCAAGTAGAAGAGGCTGGCACTCGCCTCTCCCTGCAGGAAGCGCGCCGACTGGATGCCATGGCCGAATCCAACGGCCCGTCGGAATTCCGTGTGCGCCTAGATTTGCTGCGCCTCAACGAGGATGCGCTCAAGCAGCTTGAGGAACTGTTCGCCAGGGCTGCCGGGCCAAGCACCGTGGTTTTTGAGGTCAAAGCCCACGATGGCACTACTGCTGTGGTGCAATCTCAGCGTAAGATACGGGTTACGCCCGACTTTATCGCTGCTCTCGAACGGATCTGCGGCGACGAGGGAATTCAAAGGATTTCGTAATGTGCGCTGCGGCGAATAAAGAGAAAAAGGGAACGCGCACGGTCGATCGCCAGAAAGAGATCGAGCGCCTCGAAAAGGACGTCGAGGAATTGCGCCACCTTGCCGGTGGCACCAGCGATGGCGACGCTGAGCTTGAGCGCATCAAGCTGGAAGTGCTGGAACTTCGCCGCGAGTTTTACACCCACCTCGGCCCGTGGCAACGCGCGCAGATCGCCAGGCACCCGCAACGTCCACATACGTTGGACTGGATCAACCAGATGTTCACGGACTTCATCGAACTTCACGGGGACCGCGGTTATGCCGACGACAAGGCGCTTATCGCGGGCCTGGCTAAGTTTCGCGGTCGTCCCGTCGCCGTCGTCGGCCAGCAAAAGGGAAGAGACACCAAGCAGCGCGTCATCCGCAATTTTGGGCAGCCCAAGCCCGAAGGCTACCGCAAGGCTCTCCGCGTGATGCAACTGGCCGCAAAATTCGGCCGGCCGGTTTTGACGTTTATCGACACTCCCGGCGCATATCCCGGCATCGACGCCGAAGAGCGCGGCCAGGGCGAAGCGATCGCGCGCAATCTCCGCGAAATGGCGCGTCTGCCCGTCCCCGTGATCGTCACCGTCACCGGCGAAGGCGGCTCTGGCGGAGCGCTGGCCATCGCCATTGGTGATCGCGTCAACATCCTTGAAAACGCGTTCTACTCTGTCATCTCACCCGAAGGCTGCGCTTCGATCATCTGGCGCGATTCCACCAAAGCCGAAACCGCTGCCATCGCCATGAAAATCATGGCCACCGATCTTCGCGATCTCGGCATCATCGACGAAATCATTTCCGAACCTGACGGCGGTGCCCACAGCGACTATGAAGGCGCGGGCAAACTTCTCGGCGACGCCCTGGAGCGCCAGCTTCTCGTCCTCACCAGCCACTCTCCTCGCCAACTCATCCAGGAACGCTATGAAAAGTTCCGCCGCATGTGCCAGTTCTTCGACTTCGGCGGGTGATCGGAAGCCCTAACACGGCTAGCGCCTGAGTTTCCGATAACGCGACCGGAAACATGCTTTATGACGCTAACCAATCGTCACATTTTGGGGATGGCACCATGAAGCGCTCGCGCAGGCTCGCGCCTTTCCGGAATAAAGTTACGAAGTACCTGTATAGCTCACTGCACCGTAAGCTTGGTAATAACGCTGCCTGTGCGACCTGTGTTGGAGTCGCGTACCGCAAACCAGACGCCGTAAGACCCAGGTGGCAGCTCGAGGCGATTCGTATAATGAATTCCTTCGCGGCGGATCAGTGCCGCCTGTTGCGGTTCCAACGTGCGATCGATGTGTTGCGATAGGTTAGCCACTTCTTTTCCGTCGGTACCACGCACCACTGTTGTTACATCCAATTTGAGGGCATTGCCTTGCTCTCCAAGCGCAATCGACTGCGCCGGCAGATTCAGTTCGTAACGGACGAGCCGCTTCGCATCTGCGCCCTCGACGCTAATGAATCTTCCTCTTATCTGCACATCGGTGTAGGGAAGGAGCGATGAGAGGGCGAGTTGGAAATCGCCTGGCTGCGGCTTCCCAAACCCAGGCACGTCAAACATGAATCCTGTGCGATGGCGCAAATCAGCTTTCTGATCAAGTTTGACGGAAAGAGCATGCCAGCCAGGTTTAGTGTTCTTATCGACGTAGAAGCCCATCATGTAGTAGTCGCGTGAGTCGGCGGCAAATTCCTTCAGACAGTTGGACAAATCGGTGCGATTGAAGCAAGCTTTGCCGCCGGTGCTCGCCGCAATCTGCTGGAACATTGCGATGATCTCCTCGTTCTCGTTTTGCACCCGCCCCTTCTGTCCGCTGAACGCTCCCTGCCCGATGGGCGCATCGGTTCGGCTGGCGTCGAAGACAGCAAATGAGGTGTTAGCCCCGTGGCGCGCATCGAGCGGGTAAACGGCAACGTTGGCAGCGCTCAACAAGTTGAAGGTGTAGGCGTTTGCATCCATTGCCTGGCCTGCGGAGCGGAAATCGATCCTCGAATAGTCGCGTCGCGGGCCGCTCCCGGCAGCCACTCGAGTGATCCCTCCATAGAGCTGCACGCCGGAGCCCGCCCAAACGAGCGTCTTGCGCCCTGGCACCCCACTCAACCACTGCGCGAGTTGTTGGAGGGCACTCAGAGTATCCAGATGTAAATTCCAATCGCGAAAGATTTCAAGTGACTCTTCATTCTGGTATAGCGTTAGCCATAACTGGAGTTCCTTAAGACCTTGGTCGTTGGCGGCATGCCAGCCGCAGCCGCCTGTACTGGCGGCGCAGGGCGTTTGGTCAAAAATGGCGACCCCGGTGCTGCCAACAGGTTCTCTGCCAGTCACCTGGTTTTCCTGGCTATGGATTGCGGCAATGATTGTTTTGGGGTCGGTGGTGAAGTCCCGCAAAACGTGGATACCATGCGTGGTAATGGCCACCAAACAATAAGTCTCCTCACTCCCTGCCGCACTTTCAAGGAACTTAATGATCTCCTGCTTCATGTAGAGCTGGTCTAACGGGGCCGTATTCACGAGGTCCACGGCAATGACCGTCAGTCGCTCGGCACCCTGGCCATATCTGACGTTTGTGAATTCCTGGGCTTCGGGGCGGACGCCAAACGTTTCTGCCCGGGCGTGCACTTCTTCGAACACAACGATTTCCTGGGGTTTTCCATCCTGCAGTAGCTCGAAACCCTCCTTTTTCAATCCGCCGAGATGGACCCCATGCTTGTGCACAATAACTGGCACCATCACCAGTTCGGTTGAGGTCTTGATTTTCGGAGCGCGTGGAGAATTCTGAGGGGCTGCGTTTGCTGGAGATGCAAAAAGGGAAGCAACCGCTAAGCAGCCGCCGAGCCGCCACATCATGTTCATGGCACCCGCCTACGGTAAGCTGAGTCTATCCCAAAGTTCTGTTGGCTGCGATGAGAAAACTGTGGCAAAGGAGGAGATAGTTGGCTTCTGCGCGGCAGGGGATTACGCACGGTCGCTCCTGAACTCAACCGGATTCAGTTGGACATACGGAAGTCAGAGGCTTTGTTTCGAACCAGATGAACGAGATAGCCCACGAGAAGGAGATTGATAATGAGGACCAAGACTTTCAGCGCATTAACATGGCGGAATATCTCATAAACCTCCACTGGAATGAGCGTACTCGTGAGGATGATGGTGAACCATTCCGCCCAACGTTTCAGCAGCCACAAGCCAATTCCTTCAGTTAGGAAGAGTCCCGCGTAAATAAAACTGCCAACTACCACATCCCTGATCTTGTTCGGTGTAAGGTCCGCCGCCTTCAGCAGCGCGCGACCCAGATCGCGATTGCCCGGACCGAGGCCGAGCCTAGCAACCCAATGCTCCACAACGCTCGCGACGTCCGCGTGAAGCAGTTGCAGAGCTCCAAAGGCGACCGCCAGAAGAAGTGCTGCCTTCATCAGCTTGAACACAGCGATCAGCCGGATTAGCTTGGTATCGGTGGATTTCATTTGGCCGTAACATAGTAGCCTATTGTGCTGATGCTCCGATTTCCTCTGTTTGGGACGTGGTGCTTCTGGAGTGGCGCAGCTGGTACCGCAGTTGGTCTACTGCCTTCTGCCTGTGTACGTCATCGTTGAGGTTTTGATGAGCTACGATTGGAAGTCTTCCGACCCGAAGCAGTCGTGGCACAAGGTTCTTGAGCGCTTGTACCACGAGGACCATATTCTCTATGCACGCATGAACAATTTCTCGACGGTGCAGGCGTTTCTCGCCACAGCTCTTGCGTTCACAACTTCAGCCACAACGACGGCCCGCAACATCAGCCTGATTGTGTCTCTATTTGGCTTGGCGCTTTCGCTATTCTATATATCGCTCGGCTTCCGCGGCGTCCGTGTGATTCAATTCTGGCGAGCTTACTTGCGGCTATTGGAGTCGATCCCCGGCGTGACTTCCATTGACTCGCACCTGTTTGAGTTCTATAGGTTAGGCCACCGGCGCGGCCCGGAGGAAACGGAGTTGCCGCTCGCCGAGGGCCTAGGCATAAAAATCGACACCACCTGGTGGGCTCGCAGGTCTGTGCACGACCAATTCCCGTGGTATCTCCCTGGTTTTTCTGGAACCATGTTCATCGCCGTCGGAATCCCGGTGCTCACGACATTCTTTTGGGTGCTGGTGCTCTACGCCTTATTTTATCCACACACGGACATGCGATGGTTCGTGCTCGGGTTTGTGGGCGGCCTCATGGCCGTGTTTCTGCTGCATCTTCTTGCGGGACGCCTCATCCCTGCTCCGATTCACGAAGGGCAGACACACCCTGGCGCCGCGCACGAGCCACAATCGGATGAGAATCGGGAGTAGGGCGATATTCTCTAAGTCTGTCCCGCAGTTCTCCTACTTAAGCCCCGTAAAGAGAGACACAAGAGAACCTGGAGACGAGAAGAATCAGTGATCTTGCGGACATGGGGCGCAGCAGTGCTGCGCCCCTACGAAGAGGAACCAAGAGCCCACGCTCCCTTCGACTTCGCTCCCCTCGGTGCTCGAGACAAGCAGGGCAGGCGGGATGACAACGCCTTACAGTAAACTGACGGCTGAGGTCTTCTCTCTCCCCACCCCCGTAGCATATTCGCTACCTTCGTCGCATCCTTTCGTTGTTCTCGCTGTGTATCGGAATTACCCTGAAGATGCAACGCGTGGCCCAAGGCTCCGGGGGAACCCACTCCGCACCGTTTGCAAAGGAATAAGCCTGCACATGTCGGAACCGTTTCGTCCGTATGAAAAGCTGGTTGAGATCACCGTCATGGGGAAGACGTTCCAAGTCCCCGAGCGCAACTCCTTGCTGCGCTGCTTCCAGTTCATCAGCCCGGAGACCGTTCCGTACGGGCGCTTCTGTTGGAACCAGGATTGCGAATACTGCCGGGTCACGTGTCAGCTTCCCGATGATGACGAGCCGCGCGAAATGCTTTCCTGCAAGTTCATTGTCATGCCCGGCATGGAAGTGACTGATATGAGCCAGGAGCTGAAGTGGTGTCTCCGCTCGAAGCTGCCGGCACTGGCCGCCGTTGGCAAGTAGCCCTCCTATCTGCAGGAAGATGAGGTGGTTGGAGCTATCCTATACCCTGTACCTCTTCTGTACTTCCCGCCAATTGCCGTTTCGTTCCGCTTGCCCTACGATTTTTCTTTGTCATGCGGAATTCGACTCCTCTGCTCTGCGACGGCTGTGGGCAGCTTGCTGACACTGCGCACATTTCGCGCCGCCTCCAGCGCCTAGCTTGGAACACCCGTTTTCGCCCGGTTCACATCCGGGCGCTTCTGCTCGGTGGAATTGCCCCCAAGCTGGACTCCGATTTCCTCTACGCACCCCAAACCCTCTTCGGTGGCGAAGCCGGCACGATTCTCAGAGCGGTCGAGATCTCTGCCGATGGGAAATCGCCGGAAATGGTACTCGGCGAATTCCAGAAACTCGGTCTGATGCTGGCCCACATCCTGGAGTGTCCACTCGAAGACGGCACATCACTAGAGCAAGCCCGTGAACTACTCGAACAGCACCTACCAGCCGCCATTGTACGCATTCGCCGTTCGCTCAAGCCTAAGCGTATCCTCTTGATCTCCTCCGACTTACAACAGCTTGCGGAGCAATTGCATCGTAAGGACTTAGGCTGCTCGATTTTGCCTTCTCCCGCGGGCGCATTTCTTCCCACACCCAGCCCAGTGGAAGCTGATTTCCAGGCCTTTCGAGCCGCTTTGGCAGGTTGCAATGCGCATGCTATCTAGGAGTTGCCATGTGACGGAGGTCACAGTTGCCGGTGACAGGACAACCCATACTCACTTCGTATCGACACGCTTCCCGATATGCTACTATTTCAGTCTGGATAGACTGCCTAAGGAGTGATTTGTGCAGAATCGTGCTAAATTTGGCGTCGGCATTGGGGTAATCCTAGTAGCCTTAGCTTCTCTCGCATGGCTCGGCTACGGTGAGAGCAAGACCTATTACCACACCATCGCGGAATACCAAGCCCTTCAGGGTTCCGCCCGCAATCATCGCATGCGCCTTGCCGGAACTGTGGCTCCAGGCACCATCAAGCATCTCCCCGGCCGTATCGAATTTGTGCTGGAGGAGCAGGGGAAATTCCAGGCCATTAGCTACATCGGCAGCGATCCCTTGCCGGACACGTTTGTTGACAAGTCCCAGGCCCTCGTGGAAGGGCGTCCTTCCGCCGACGGCAAGGACAAGTTTGTCGCGGAACATGTTCAGGCCAAGTGTGCGTCTAAATATGAGGCCGCACCCGGCGGCGATAAACCAGCTTCCAGCAGTTCGACGCAACAAAGCACCATGTAGGCGCGTTGGTCGCTCAGTCAATCTACTCTAGGGGGAGGGCGGAAGTCCTATGGATGTATTTGGAAGCTTTTCGCTCCTGCTCGCATTTGTGTGCGCGGTGTATGCGTTCGTCGGCGGCATCGCCGCCATCAAAACGAGGCATCCGCTGCTTATCAAAAGTACGCGTCAAGCCGGCATGGCCGCCTGCGTCCTGATTTTCCTCGCCACTATCAGCCTCGAGTATCTGTTTTTCACCGACAGTTTCTCGATGGCCTATGTCGTCTCGCACTCGAACCGTGACCTCTCCACTTTCTACAAAGTCGCCGCTCTTTGGTCCGGCCAGGAAGGCTCGCTGCTGTTCTGGAGCACGCTCCTTTCCGTCTACGTTCTTTCCGTTTTGATCGCTTACCGGAATAAGAACGGGGAATTGATGCCGTACGTCGGTGTCGTTCTCGCCGGCGTGCAGATTTTCTTCCTCACCCTCAACAATTTCGTTGAGAACCCCTTCAAGACTCTTGCCACGGTCAACGCCACCGGCGTTCTCGAACCCTTCACCCGCATGGACGGCAACGGTCTGAATCCCTTGCTTCAGTATCCGGAAATGGTCATCCATCCCCCGAACCTCTATTCCGGATACACCGGCTTCACCATTCCTTTTGCTTTTGCACTCGCCGCCCTGCTAGCGCGTTATCCCGGTGAGAAGTGGATTCACCTTACCCGCAAGTGGACCATGATCGCATGGTGCTTCCAGTCCGTCGGCATTCTTCTTGGCGCTCACTGGGCCTACGCTGTTCTCGGTTGGGGCGGCTATTGGGGCTGGGACCCGGTCGAAAACGCTTCGCTTCTTCCTTGGCTTTCCGGCACGGCCTTTCTTCACTCCGTGATGATGCAGGAAAAGCGCGGCATGATGAAGGTCTGGAACGTCTGGCTGGTCTTTTCCACTTTCCTGCTCTGCATTCTGGGCACGTTCCTTACTCGCAGTGGGGTGGTCAGTTCCGTGCATGCGTTTGCAAACTCGCAGATTGGCCCGTGGTTCGTCGGCTTCATCCTCATCGTGCTGGCTGTTTGCTTCGTCGCTTACTTCAAGAACCGCGATTATCTCCAGAGCGAAAATGTTCTCGATTCCATGGTCTCCCGGGAATCCAGCTTCCTGTTCAACAATCTTCTCTTCCTGGTCGCCTGCATCGCCGTTCTCTCCGGCACGCTCTTCCCGGTATTTTCCGAATGGTTCACCAATAACCGAATCAGCGTCGGCGCGCCCTTCTTCAACAAGGTCATGATTCCCATCGGCCTCGCCCTTCTATTCCTGACCGGCGTCGGTCCGCTTCTCGCCTGGGGTAGAACCTCCGCCGAAAGCTTGAAGCGCAATTTCGGTTGGCCACTGCTGGCCGGTGTTGTCTCTGCTGTCCTCTCGTTCATTCTCGGCTACCGAAATGCCTATTCGGTCGTGTGCCTCTTCCTGTGCGGCTTTGTTTTCTGGACCATCGTCCTAGAGTTTTACCGCGGCGCGAAGGTGATCCACACTCGTACAGGCATGAGCATGATCATGTCCGCCCACGAACTGTCCATGCGCAACACGCGCCGTTATGGTGGCTACGTGGTGCACTTCGGAATGGTGCTCATTTTTCTCGGCTTGGCCGGCAACGCCTTCAATACCGACGTCCAGAAGGCCATGAATCTTGGCGACTCGATGAAGCTCGGTCCCTATACTTTGCTGCTGCAGAGTGCGGACACCAAGGTGGACAAAAACTACACCGCACAGCGCATGATCGTTGAAGTCCTGAAGGGCAACCAGCAGATCATGTTGCTCTATCCCGAGAAGCGCCAATTCCAGGGCTCAGAGCAGGCCGCCGGCACTATGGTCGCCATTTACTCCACGCTGCGTGAAGATCTCTACGTCGTTTACGCCGGCATGGATCCGGAGACCAACGTTCCCGTCATTCACGCGTTTTTGAATCCGCTGGTAAAATGGATTTGGCTCGGTGGCGTTTGGGTGGTTATGGGCACGCTCCTTGCACTAATGCCCAACCGCCGTGCCGCCCTGGCTCTGGCCGGCGCTGCGCAGCCTGCCGTTTCTCCGGCTGCACCGGCGCTGACTCCCACAGCAACTTTACGAGAGGGTCATGACTAAAGTGAAGCGCATCACGCAAATAAATCTTCGTCAGGGCACGGCTCAAGCTGTGCCGTCAATCGGCACGGCGCGTTTTGGTGGACCTGAGGTCCGCAATTGGACCCTGAAGCGCATCGCGTTCCTGCTGCTCCTGGGGGCCTTCGCCTCCGCTCCTCTGGTCACGGCCCAGACTGGTTATTCCGCCCGCGCCAAAGAAGTCGGCATGCACCTCAAGTGTATGTGCAAAAGCTGCGATATGACCGCGGGCGGCTGCTCGCATCCGGGTGGAGCTTTCTCCGGACCTTGTGACGCCGCCAAGTCGATGCTGAAGGAAGTCGATCAGCATCTCGCCAAGGGCGAATCGGAGCAGCAAATCATCGACGCCTTTGTCGCCCAGTACGGTACCATCGTCTATGTTGAGCCCCCGAAGAAGGGTTTTGGGCTGGTGGCGTGGTTGATGCCCATTTTCTATTTCCTCGTAGGACTGGCGATGGCGATTTTCGTTGTCCGCAAATGGCGTGATCGTCAACTGGCCACTGCTCCGGCGGGACCAACCATACACACAGAGGCTCTGGACCGGGCTCGCGCTCAAGCTGCTCGCGAAACCGAGGACTGACATACGATGTTCGCCTTTCTTAATCTTTTGCTGCTAACGGGTGTGCCGGATTGGGCCGCCCTCGGCGCTTGCTTTGCCCTTGCCGCCGCTGCTTTCCTCTTCGTCTTCTACATCCATGCGGACGCTTCCGATCTTGCGCCTCATCGCACCAAGCTCGATCAGCTCCTTGAACGCCGCGATACGATTTATGATAATCTTCGCGACCTCAAGTTTGAACATCGCGCCGGCAAATATTCCGAAGGTGATTACGAACTCATGCAGACTAGCCTCGAAAACGAAGCGGCCCTCGTTCTCACGGAAATCGAGCAGGTCACCGAATCCCAGTCGCGGCGCGCTCGCGCGGTTCGCCCCGCCACCCCCGAGCGGAGCGCTCGATGAACGCGATCGGTTCGCGCCTGCTTCCAACGACCCTAACAACACTGCTTCTCGCTGCCGCCGTCCATGCGGGCACGCTGAGCGGCACAGTGATCAACCGCACCACCGGCAAGCCAGCGCCCAATGTTGATCTTGACCTTCTCAGCCCCACGGCGGGCATGGCGGAACTGGCCACCGCCAAAAGCGATGCGGAGGGGCACTTCTCGGTAACCAAGGATTCCATCGGCATGGCTCCCGTGCTCATCCGCGCCACTTATCACGACGTGAGTTTCAACACCTTCGCCCCTCCGGGCCGCCCAAATGTCGAGGTCGAAATCTACGACATTTCCAAGGACCCCAAAACCATCTCCGTGCCGTCGCACGTCATCATCTTCCAGCCGCAGGGTGACAAGGTCATTGGCGCGGAAGAATACTCGGTTCAGAATGTTTCCCAGCCGCCAGCTGCTTTTTTTCGCACCGAAGGCAACTTCGATTTTGCGATTCCGGAAAGAGGCACTCTCGGGCAGGTGTCCACGACCACTACGTCTGGCATGGCCGTCACGCAGGCCTCGATAGACAAGGGCAAAGGCCGTTTTGCGATTGCTTATCCATTTCGCCCCGGCCAGACCAACGTGCGCCTTTCTTACGAGCTTCCTTATAGCAACAATTCCGCCACGCTCAAATTGCCTGCCACCTATGCAGGCGCAAAGCTCCTTGTGGTTGTTCCGCCCGGCGTGACCGTCACTGGTGACGGCTTGAACTCCGCCGGCCAGGAGCAGGGCATGATGGTCTACACCCATGACCCTTTGCCCGCGAAAGGTGTGCTCTCGGTCAATCTCTCGGGAGTGGGCTCCCCGCTTGCCGCGAGTGGGCAGGAGCAGAACGCAGGCCAGGAAGGGAACTCACGCCAAGGGCCCGAAGTTACAGCCGCTCCGAGCCGCTTGGACGATTTTAAGTGGTATCTCTTCGCAGGCATTGGCGCCTTGTTCGCCATGGGAGCAATCCTGCTGACTCGCAAACAAGTTGTTCTCGCCGGCGTGGGCGATGAGGATGATGTTCCCGCAATGAAGCCAGGCAAGCCCGCACCGCCGGCAAAATCCAAAAAAGCACCGCCTGCCCCGCCAGCCGTTGCCGCTCCGGCTCCCAACGTGGCCGCGAGCGTCGATCAACACGTCGCGGTCAGCATGGATT
>JBAVHY010000041.1:0-9462 GCA_049686315.1 Candidatus Acidiferrum sp.
GGGGAATAGATATGCTGCTAACCCATCCAGAAGAGCTACGAGCTTCTCGCGAAGTATGGATGCTTCGCCCGTGAGATTTGCGACAGCTGCGGAATACTACTTGGTGCGGTACGCTTCACGCGGAAAGGCGAGGCGGGCGATTGGTGCAGCCGTGAATGCCGCGACGGGAAAGAAGCGCACGCACCGGGAACCTGCAGGGGATGTCATGCTAGGTTGCCGGATGGTAAGCGTCGAGGGACATTGTATTGTGACGACGCCTGCCGGAAGGCTCACGAGCGTGCCTCGGACCCAAATTTATCGCGGACAAAACCATCGATTAACAGAGGTTTTTGCTCAAATCCACGGCCAGGTAGCTACCCCCATAGCAAGAACGGCCAAAGTGAGCTTAGCGCGCACGCGCCGGCAAAGAGCTTGCTTGGGTAAACGACGTGGTGACAGCGGCAAAACTCGTTTCTGTCAGCGGCGAAGGCGCACGCCAAAGACTCGGCGCGAAACTCGATCCTGCACTACGCGCGTGGGCGGATAGGGTAATTATTCCAGCACTCGCGAGCGAATTCCTCGCCGAGCAAGAGCAAAAGCGAATTGCGAACTCGCCCTCATCTGTGGCAGAGTCCCAACAGAAAAGCAGGCTCCCAGTCGGGGTGACACCGTGATCCTTCGCTGCGCCATCTATGCTCGCTTCAGTAGTGATCGTCAATCCCCCGTCTCCATCGACGACCAGATACGAATGTGTCGCGAGTATGCCAGCCGTCAGGGGTGGGAAGTTCTCGAGGCGCACATTTATGCTGACCACGCCATGACCGGCACGGTGCCGAGTGCCCAACGGACAGGTCTCCAAAGACTTCTCGCCTCAGCAGAGCAAAGTGATCGCGCGTTTGACGCCATTCTCATTGACGACACCTCCCGACTCACGCGGAAACTGGCCGACGCCCTAAATCTGTACGAGCGCTTGACGTTCGCTGGTGTCCGCCTGGTTGCTGTCTCGCAGGGAGTTGACTCTGAGAGCTCCCAAGCCGAGATCCTCTTTGGCGTGCATGGCTTGATTGATAGCGTGTATTCCCGTGAGTTGGGCCTGAAGACCCACCGTGGTATGCAGGGTTGTGCGTTGAAAGCCCTGCACACTGGTGGGCGCGTATTCGGCTATCGAAGCATCCGGGATTCGGACGGAGTGAAGCTCGAGATTGTCGAGACAGAGGCAACCACAATTCGGCACATGTTTGAGATGTATTCCAAGGGCCATTCCCTGAAGCGAATTGCCTATGCACTGAACGCGGAGGGCGTGAAGTCCCCTCAGCCACAGAAGGGCCGTGTGAGTCAATCCTGGTGCGTGTCTTCGGTTCGCCATATCTTGAAGAATTCAAGATACAAGGGACAGCTCGTCTGGAACGCTAAGCGCAATGTCCGCGTACCGGGAACGGGCCGGAGAATCTACCGACGCCGGCCGGAGTCGGAGTGGGTCATCACTTCCGCACCACATTTGCGAATCGTGTCCGACGAACTCTTTGCCACAGTTGAGCGGAGATTCGAGACGACAAAGAAACTATGGGGAGTGGGTAGAACTGGCCTCGCCCGCGGCCAGCAGAAGCAGATCTATTTGTTCTCGGGGCTTTTGACCTGTGCGGAATGCGGAGGAAGCATCACGCTCGTGGGTGGCAGGGCAAAGACCTCACGATCGGAGTACGGCTGCTCACTCCATGCTCAGCGAGGCGACAGCGTTTGTAAGAACGACCTCAGGATCAGGCGAGACCGATTAGAGGAGCGGATGCTCGCTGGATTACAGGATCGCGTGCTACGAGAAGATTTTGTCGACTACGTGATCGCCGGGCTTCAAGAGGAACTCAGGCAGAAACATGATGCATTCGAGTCCTGGCTCCAGACACTCCGGGATGAGAACCAGCAGATCGAGATGGAGCTGAAGCGCTTGGTCGAAATGATCGCCAATGGAAGCGGATCACCAAGTATTATGGCCGCGATTACCGAGCGCGAAGCCAGACTTCGGGAGATCATTAATCAAGCCGTAGGACCCGGTCCGGGTTCGCTGAAGGAAAAACTCGATGAACTGCGCAACTTCGCTGTCTCACGGCTGGCCCACCTGCGTGAGATGCTGGCAAACCCCAAGGCGATTCACGAAGCAAGATCCCTTCTGGCCGAGCAGATCGGCAAGTTTACCCTGGAGCGCGTGTCCGAAAATGGAGAGATCAGCTTTAAAGCCAATGGGCAGATAGACTTCTTCGGGGAAGAGGCTTTTACACGCGTGGATGGTGCCGGGGGCCAGAATCGAACTGGCTACGCCCGCCTTTTCAGGGCGGCGCTCTACCGGTGAGCTACCCCGGCACACAATTTATTAAGTTTAGAGGCCACTTCTCGCCCTGTCAATTCGCCCCCTCTGCCATCATTTCACTGAGTTGCTCCGCTGCGCCGTTTTCCTCGCTTTCAATCTCATCTCGCGGCCGGTTGCTCTCCGCACCTCTTTTGTGTTCGACTAATCTCCATGGCCACAACGCACACGCAATCGACTGACTTAATTCTCGCTCTCGATACCCTCGCCAAAACCTGCACCTCCGCTGAAACCTTCATGAACGGAATCGTCGCCCTCCTCCACGAAAAGCTCACCCGCTACAACTGGGTCGGTTTCTACATGCTCGAAAAGGAAGCCGACCGCGACATGCTTGTTCTTGGCCCCTTCAAGGGCACCATGACGCCCCACACGCGCATCCCTCTCAATCAGGGCATCTGTGGCGCTGCCGCTTCCACGGGCAAAACCATCGTGATCGACGATGTCAATTCCGATTCCCGATATCTAGCCTGCTCCCTCGAAACCAAATCCGAGATCGTTGTCCCCATCTTTGTCCGCGGCAAAGTTGTTGGCGAACTCGATATCGACTCCCACTTCCTCGCCGCCTTTGGCCCTGAAGACCGCAAACTCTGCGAGCACGCCGCCGCCCTCCTCGGTAAATTCCTCGAGTCCCACGCGTAACCAAGCGCAGAATGCCTTTTCTTCGTGCGTAGTTTTATAGCGGCCACCTTTTGAGGCAACCACAATGAAAATGAATACGGTAAAACGCTGCCAACAAAACCACGAAGCTCTCGATGATCCGACCACGCCCGCCATTGCTTCCTGATATCTGATATTCGCTAAATCAGCGCCTCGGCCACCCCTCGCTCACCGCGCAAGGGCCACCGCCTCCCCTACTCCTTCTCGTCAAACTCCTTCATCCAATCCTTCCCCTTGAGCACCTCTCTCGGTCTCGTCCCGTCGGGCGGTCCCACAATTCCGTCTTTCTCCATGATGTCGATCAAGTGCGCGGCACGCCCATACCCGATCCGCAGCCTCCGCTGCAACGTCGATGTCGACGCCCGCCCCATCTCGCAGCAAATCCGTATTGCATCCTGGTACAATACATCGTCCACGTCATCGTCGCCCACTGCTTCGTCGTCAGCCGCCTTGCTTCCGCCGTTGCCTTTTCCCTTTGCCTGCTCCTCCTCGTCCTTCGGCGGTTCCAGCAACTGCTCGTTGTATTTCGCTTGCGCTTGCTCTTTCCAGAACTCGCACACGGCGGTAATCTCGTCCTCCGTCACCAGCGGTCCGTGTATGCGGTGCAGCCGCGCCGACCCTGCCGGCAAATAAAGCATGTCGCCACGTCCTAGCAGCGATTCCGAACCGTTCGCATCCAGAATTGTGCGCGAGTCCACTTTACTCGCCACGCGGAACGATATCCGGGCAGGGAAGTTCGCCTTGATCAATCCCGTGATCACGTCCACCGACGGCCGTTGCGTTGCCAGGATCAGGTGAATTCCCACGGCGCGCGCCATCTGCGCCAGCCGCGTGATGGACTCTTCCACGGTATTAGTATCCACCATCATCAAGTCCGCCAACTCGTCGATAACAATGATCAGGTAGGGAAGTGGTTTGTGTTCGCTCTCTTCCGTGTTCTCAAACAGTGAAAGCGATTGCTGTTTCTGGAACGTCCGGTTGTACTGGTCGATATTCCTCACGCCCCGCTGCGCCAGCAGCTTCAACCGGTTCTCCATCTCCCTCGTGGCATTCCGCAATACGTTTGACGCCACCTTCGGGTCCGTCACCACCGGCGCCAGCAAGTGCGGAATCCCCGCGTACAAACTCAATTCCAACCGCTTGGGGTCCACCAGCACCAGCTTCACTTCCTCCGGTGTCGCCTTGTACAGGATCGACATCATCAGCGAGTTGATGAACACGCTCTTCCCGGTTCCCGTCGAGCCCGCAATCAGCAGGTGCGGCATCGACGCCAAATCGGTCACCCGGATCCGTCCGTGCAAATCCCTTCCCATTGCCAGCGTTAATTTGCTCGGCGAATTCGTAAACTCCGTTGCTTCCAAAATTTCTCGCAGCGCAATCGTCTGCCGCCGGTCGTTCGGCACTTCGATCCCCACTGTTGATTTCCCCGGTATTCTCTCAATCAGGATCGATTCCGCCTGCAGCGCCAGGCACAAATCCTCGGTCAACCCAATAATCCGGCTGTACTTGATCCCCGCTTCCGGCTTGAACTCGAATGTCGTCACCACCGGCCCGGGATTGATCTGCGTCACTCTTCCTTCAACGCCGAACTCGTGGCACTTCGCTTCGATGGCCCGTGCCCGGTACTTCAATTCATCTTCATCCAGCTTATGGCTGCCTTCGCCTTCCTTCAGCAATTGCACCGAAGGCAAGCGGTAGTTTGCCGTGGTCTTCGCGATCTTCGGATCAATTTTCTTTGCCTTCTCCGCTTTCTCCGGGCCCAGCATCAAAATAGGCGCTTTATGCCCTATGCCTCTTGCCAATTCCCTCTCTTCCTCCGCCTCTTCGACCGTCGACTTTCTGTTTTTGAAAATGTCGCCCAAGCCTTCCACCCGCAACGTCCTCCCGGATTCCGCCGACTCCGGCCTCCCCGTGATCTGCGGAGCCACCGGTTTTCTTCCGCCCAATTTCCGCTCTTCCACTTCGCGCCGCATTCGCGCCTCTTCCCGCTCATCTCTCCAGTCGTGCCAACGTGCCCGCGCGCGCTGGAAAATCCCCAGCTTGCCCACCCGCCCGTCCGGGCCCTTCTCGCCGCTCGCCCACGCGTGCGCTCCACTGAAGCTGAAACTCGTTGTCAGAAATAGCGCCGCAATCAGGAACGCCACTGCCACCAACAGCGCGCCCCAAAAATTAAACCCGCTCTGCAGTCCCTGCGACAGCGCCCCACCTAGCAGTCCGCCCGCGGGTATGGCCCCTCGCACGTCCGGAAAGTGCGTCAGGGAGAGCAGGGAAGGAAGCGATAGCAACAGCAGCACAAAACCCACCAGGGTTGTCCACTGCGAATTCACCACTCGGCTACGCACCCACCGGTAGCCCAAAAGTCCAATCGCCACCGGCAGCAGGAACGCCGCAAAACCAAACACCTGGAAACTCAAATCCGCGGTATACGATCCCACCGGCCCAATCCAGTTGCGCACCGGGTTCTCTCCCACCGACGCCGCGCTCACATTGAACGCCGCATCGTGTGGCGAATAAGAGATCAAGGCCAGCCCCACCAGGATTGCCAGCGTGATACACAAAAACCCAATCAGCTCATTCAGCCGCTTATTTTCTGTAGGTGTTAGTAAGCGCACAAAATACTCTCCTCAGCTCTAGCCGTTGGTGCGGCGGGTCTTTAGACCCGTAAGCATCACTCCGCTCCTTGGCTGTTGGGGGAAGGCTGAGTACACACACACGTCATTCGCGTCCGTACCGACTCCGGGGCGCGGCGCTGTTGCGCCCCTAAATGGAGGAACATCCAAATCATACCAAACCGCAAGCCCCGCACAAGCCCATCTTCGCCCCTGTTTCCAAACCATTCAAGGCTATGATCTTGAGGGTGCCCCACCCTTCGCGCAGTTTGCGATGGGTGGGCTCTTCCGCCCTAACGCCGCCCCTTTTCCAACCTCACCCGACACCCGTCATTTCGAACGGAGTCCGCGAACTGAGAAATCCCTCTTCTCCGCGAACTCTGCGGCCCTCTGGAAACTCTGTGGTGAGACTCTCTGCGGTTTTGATTACTGGGTGCCCCACGGGCCGGTTTTGCACGTGGGGTCTTGGGTTTACCCTTAAACTCTTAAGCTTTTGAACTCTTAAACTTCCGAACTCCCCGTCCTATCCCGCCAATCGCGCCGCAAAAAACAACACCGCGATCCCCACCACAATCCGGTAAATCGCAAACGGCCCAAACCCCCGCTTCCTCACCCACGCCATAAACCACGCCACGCTTCCATACGCCACCACAAACGACACCACAAACCCGATCGCCAGCACGATCCATCCGTGCGCATCGATACTCGACACCCCAATCGGATTCTCGGTCTTGCTCCCGTGCAGCGACTTAAACAGCGTATACACCGTCGCCACCGCCATCGTCGGTATCGATAAGAAAAACGAAAACTCCAGCGCCGACGCCCGCGACATCCCCGCCAATTGCCCCGCCGCGATTGTGGACATCGACCGCGAGGTCCCCGGAAACACCGCCGACAATATCTGGCACGCCCCAATCCACACCGCCTGCGCCAGGCTCATATCCTCCATGTGCCACGTGTGTATCAATCCTCCCTGCGCAGCAGTTTCCCCAGCCGCCTCCGCCTTCGCGTTCCGCGCATCGATAAACCACATCACAATCCCGCCAATCAGCAGCGCGGTCCCAATCACATAGGGGCTCTCAAGATGTTTCCCAATAACCTTCACCAGTAAAAACGACGGTATCGCCGTCACCATAAACGCTACAATCACACTCCGAACAGGGCGCGAGAGGAACGCAGAAGCAATAAGGCACTTCAAGAATTTAAGGGGAAGAAATACCAAGAGTGAATCCCCGCGCTCAAAGCCGATGAACTTCACAATCCGTCCCCAAAAATAAATTGGCAGGGTCAATATCGCCCCCAACTGGATCACGATCGAATACATCTTCCAGTACCCGCTGCCCAAATCAATGTGCAGCAGCGCTTCCGAAATCCGCAAATGCGCCGTCGAACTCACCGGAATAAACTCCGTCAATCCCTCCACAATCCCCAAAATCACGCTCAGCACGTAATCATTCACGCCATTCTCCTCTAGTAGCACAGGCCTTCAGCCAGTGCTCTTGGGTTCGCAGCAATGACCTTACCCAGCCGCTCACATGATCTTGAGGGTGCCCCATCCTTTCTGCGTGCTTTGCAGAAAGGATGGGCTCTTTCACTGTTACGCCACAGTCTCTCTTTATCTTGGATCTTGGTCCGGGGCGCTCCACCTTAATTTGGGGGCGGTCTTAAACTCTTATACCCTTACACTCTCACACTTCTTCGCTTCGGCTTTCTCGCCGCTACTGGCCACTTCCCGCTTCCAACCGTTTCCGCATCTCATACGCATCCACGCGGCCCAAATAATACCTTTTCAAAACTGCTTCTGTACGATATCCGTGATGTTCCCAGAACGCAATGCCGGTTTGATTATCCACCGCCGTTTCCAACAGCACCGAGCGCACCCCGTGGTACCGAAAATGTTTCTCCATCTCATTCAATAGCCGCGCCCCCAGCCCCTTGCGCCGCTGCTCCGGCGCCACGTCCAGCGTGATAATGTGCGCCAGTGGTGGATTCGCCTCCGCCAGAATGAATCCTACGATCTGCTTGCCCTCGTCCGCCACAAGGCAGTCCGCCGCGGGCAAACTCAAAAAATACTGCAGCGACCATTTGCTGTAGGAAATTCCCGGCGGAAAACAAACCTGATCGAGCTTGTACAGCTTCGCAAAGTCCTGCGCCTCATAAGCACGTACCGTTGTGGCCATGGAAAAGTGCAGGGGTTCAGCGCTGTTTACCCTGCCCGTCCCCAGCGGCGAGGGGAGTTGCGAAGGGATGGACCCCGTCTCGCGACAAGTTTTACCATGCCCGCCCACGCCCGCACGACACCGCGTTCAGGGCTCGTCTTGAAGGGTCTCGTAGGGACCGCCTTCCGAGGCGGTCCGCCAACTCAGCTAATCCGAGGTGTCCTGACCGTGCCGGAACCGCCCTCAAATGCAACTGCCCTGCAGGAAACCACTTGCCATCGTTTTTTTTTGCCGCTAGTCTCTGGTCACGAGTCACGAATCACGACCCACGACTCACATCTTCACCGTCACCGTCTTCACCTCGGTGTAGTTCGCCAATCCATATTCACCGAGTTCGCGCCCAATCCCCGACTGCTTGTATCCTCCAAACGGCGCAGCCGCATCGAACACGTCGTAGCAGTTCACCCACACCGTGCCTGCCCGCACTCCGTCAGCAATCGCGTGTGCCTTCGTGATGTCCTTCGTCCAAACCGCTGCCGCCAAGCCGTACAGCGATTTGTTCGCGCGTTCCACCACCTCGTTGATGTCTTTGAATTTCAAGATTGACATCACCGGCCCAAATATTTCTTCCTGCGCGATTCTCATGTTGTCGTTCACGTCGGAAAACACCGTCGGCTCGATGAAATACCCCTTCTCGCCAACGCGCTTGCCACCCGTCATCAGTTTGGCCTTCTCCTGCTTCCCGGCTTCGATGTAACTCATCACCTTGTTGAATTGGTCCTGGTCCACCTGCGGCCCCTGCTCGGTATTCTTGTCGAACGGATTGCCCACCGTCCGCTTCTTCGCCCGCTCCACGCTCTTGGCCACGAACTCGTCGTAAACCTTCTCCTCCACAAACAGCCGCGATCCCGCGCAGCAGCACTGCCCTTGGTTGAAGAACAATGCGAAGTGCGCTCCTTCAATCGCCTGGTCCATGTCTGCGTCCGCGAACACGATGTTCGGGCTCTTCCCGCCCAGTTCCAGCGTCACACGCTTCAGGTTTGTCTCTGCCGCGGCCTTCATGATCAGGTGGCCCACTTCCGTCGATCCCGTGAACGCCACCTTATCCACATCCATATGCCGCGCAATCGACGCCCCTGCCGTCGGTCCGTATCCCGGCAGCAGATTGACTACGCCTTCAGGGAACCCAGCTTCCAGTATCAGTCCGCCGACGCGTAGCGCCGTTAGTGGTGTCTGCTCCGCAGGCTTCATCACCACCGTGCACCCCGCCGCCAGCGCCGGCCCCAATTTCCACGCCTGCATCAACAGCGGAAAATTCCACGGGATAATCTGCCCCACCACGCCCACCGGCTCATGTTTCGTGTACGTGAAATACCGCCCCTGCACCGGTATCGTTTTCCCCTGATTCTTGTCCGCCCAGCCTGCGTAATAGCGGTAGCACGCAATCGTCAGCGGCAAATCCGCCGCCAGCGCCACCTGGTACGGCTTCCCGTTATCCAGCGATTCCAGTTGCGCCAGCTCTTCGGCATGCTTCTCGATCAGGTCCGCCAGCTTGTTCATCAGCACGCCGCGCCCAGACGCGCTCACCTTCTTCCGCCACGGCCCGTGATCGAACGCCGCACGCGCCGCCGCCACCGCCTTATCCACATCCGCCGCGTCCGCCTCCGCCACCTGCGTGATTACCTCCCCAGTTGACGGA
>JBAVHY010000042.1:0-4599 GCA_049686315.1 Candidatus Acidiferrum sp.
AGATCAGCGATGCCGCCGTCGAGCGCGTGCTCACGTTGACGCTGGAAAAACGCCCCGCCGACGCTACGCACTGGTCGACGCGCTCGCTGGCCCGCCGCTGCGGACTCAGTCAGAGCGCGGTCAGCCGCATCTGGCGCGCTTTTGCTTTGCAGCCGCATCGCGCCGAAACCTTTCAGCTTTCCAAGGATCCGCTGTTCATTGAAAAGGTGCGGGATATCGTCGGTTTGTATCTGCACCCGCCGGACAAAGCCTTGGTGCTGTGCGTGGACGAAAAGACCCAGATTCAAGCCCTGGACCGTTCCCAGCCGCTGCTGCCGATGCGCCCCGGGCAGGCCGAGCGGCGCACGCACGACTATGTGCGGCACGGCACCACCTCGCTGTTCGCGGCGCTGGAAGTGAAAAGCGGACGCGTGGTCGGCGATTTCCACGCCCGGCACCGCTCGGTGGAGTTCCGCAAGTTCCTCGATCGCATCGAAGCCGCGATTCCCGACGGACTGGACGTGCATCTGATCTTGGACAACTACGGCACGCATAAAACGTCTCTCATTCATCGCTGGCTGGCCCGGCATCCGCGTTTCCACGTGCACTTCACGCCGACCAGCGCCTCCTGGCTGAATCTGGTGGAGCGTTGGTTCGCCGCTCTGACCGAAAAACAGATCCGGCGGGGAGTGCATCGCTCGACGCACGAACTGGAGCAAGCCATCCGTCACTACATCGAAACCACCAACGCGCGGCCCAGACCCTTCGTTTGGACCAAAACGGCGGACGAAATCCTGGCCAGCGTCGCCCCCTTTTGTAAGCGTATTTCTGACTCAGGACACTAGCCAATCTTTCCTTCTCGGTGTCTAATCACTGCAAGCACCTATGCTTCAACAGCCCTCCACATCCTGGGATCTGCGCACGATGCCGATTGAAACCTCGGTCGGTGAACGACTGCACATGCTTCTCTTGCTCGTTGTATTTATCGTTGCGATTGCAAAGCTCATACGCACTTGGCGCATTGCGCCGTCGTCTCTTCTTGTCGCAGAGAACGCCAAGCAACTCAAGCACCTACAGACGGTGGCGACCAGCCTGAAGCAGTGGATCTATTTCACATTCCTGGCTTGGGGATTTCTCGCTTCTTGCCAGCTTTTTCGCGAGAGTAGCGGACTCTCAATGGGACGGCATCACGACAGTCTGGCCATCCTGATTGCACTTCAAGGACTTTTCGTAGAACTTGAGCTAACTTTCCTGGTCGTCATCTTTGTTTTTCTAGTACGTTGGCGCGTCCTGCGTCGCATCGAAAAATTCCGCGATTGACTTACGCAGCCCACTCGCTATCGTTGCATTTGCGCTCACGGTCATCTCTTTAAGGGGTCGGAGCTTCAGCTCCGACATTTCAACTCCACAAGCTTGGGCTTCAGCCACTGAGGAATCCGATTCGCTTTTTCTTGCGCGCCTGCGACACGCTGCCTTTGCGCGCGGCTCTTGGGTTTCTCGTCGGAGGGGCCGCCTTCTGAGGCGGTCCGCAACGTATACTAAGCCTACGCCGTAGCACTCAACTACAATGCCGCTTGAGCAAACGCCATGACCCGTAAAACTACTCCAACCACCGACGACATCCCCACACTCCTCTTTGACAACCTACGCTCCTGGGAAAAATGGCTCGCGAAAAATCACGCCTCACCGCGCGGCGTCTGGATGCGTTTCGCCAGGAAGGGTTCCACCCTCCGCTCCGTCACCCATAAAGAAGCTCTTGAAGCCGCCCTCTGTTACGGCTGGATCGATGGCCAGAGCCGCTCAGAGAGCGCCATCACCTGGCTGCACAAATTCGTTCCCCGCGGCCCGCGCAGCATCTGGTCGAAGATCAATCGCCAAGCCGCCACAACGCTGATTGAGAGCGGCCGCATGAAACCCGAAGGCCTGGCGGCCGTGGAGCAGGCAAAACAAGACGGCCGCTGGGCCGCCGCCTACGAAGGCCAGAAAAAAGCCACCGTGCCGCCCGATCTGCAAGCCGCGCTCAACAAAAACTCCAAAGCCAAATCCTTCTTCGCCACCCTGGACAGCAAAAACCGCTATGCCGTCCTCTTCCGCATCCACACCGCCAAGAAACCAGAAACCCGCGCCCGCCGCATCGCCCAATTTGTCGCCATGCTAGCAAAGCACGAAAAGCTGCATCCCTAGTCGTCCACTGAGACCTTCTCACTCTTTCACTCTTTCACTTTCTCTCTCCGCAAATTTCCGCTCTCCCTCACCCATCATGTAAACTCTTCTCATTCAATGTCTCCCCTAAAAAACTTCCGCGTCTATTTCCTTCTCCTCATCCTTCTCGTCTCCGCCACCACCGTTCTTCTCCGCGATCATCGCCCCTCTTTCCTCCGCCCCAGCCTCCACATGTACGCCTACGCCTCCACCGACGACGGCGCCATCACCGTCATCGATCTCGTGGCCCTCCATTCACTCGCCAAAATTCCCGTCGGCCCAGCCATCACCGACCTCCGCGAGCACACTCAGCGCGACGAAATCTGGGGCGTCAGCAACGCCGGCGGCTTCCTGTTCGTTCTTGACGCGCACTCCAACCAGCTCACCCGCATCCCCGTCGGTCCTTCACCCTACTCCCTCGATTTTTCCCCCACCGGCGATCGCATCTATACCACTTCCGCCGCCAACGATCAGCTCATCGCCATCGACACCGCTTCCCGCCAAATCTACGGCCGCGCTCACACCAATCCTGACCCGGTCCAGGCTCGCCTGACTCCCGACGCCAAGAACATCGCCGTCCTCAATCGCCGCGCCTCCCTGCTCTCCATTCACGACGCGCGCACTCTCCAGTTCCTCGTTTCCGTTCCCGTCATACCGCAGCCCGATGAACTCGCCATCACTCCCGACAGCTCCCTCGCCTTCGTCATGAGCCGCACGCAAAACCGTCTCTCGGTCGTCGATCTGCAGCGCGCCGTTCTGGTCACCAATCTCGAACTCGGCGGCAAACCAACGCAAATGCTCCTCAAACCCGATGGCGGCGAACTCTACGTCATCTCTCCCGAATCCCACGGCCTCCAGGCCGTCAACACCTGGACTCACGAAATGGTCGATTACATGCTCCTCGGCTCCGCTCCCACCAGTGCTATCCTCGCCTCCGACGCTTCCGTCATGTACGTCGCCGACCGCGCCGCCGGCCGCGTCATGCCCGTCGACATCCTCAATCGCCGCGTCCTCCCTCCGCCCATCTCTGTCGGGTCCTCGCCTTCTGCCATGCGCTTCTCTCCCACCGATCCCGCCGCCGTCGCTCCCATGCTCCTCGTCGTCGACGAAGATTCCGACGACCTCGCCGTAATCCGCACCCGCACCGAATCCCTCCTCACACTAATCCCCGTCGGCTCCCACCCCCGCCTCCTAGCCGTCAAAATCTTCTAGCTCCTTCGCCCCAATCTCCCAACGTCATTCCGCCTGCCCTGAGCGGAGTCGAAGGAATCCCGCTTCGCTTCGCTCTTCTCTATCTGGTGCCCCATCCTTAGCCGGGTTTGCGAAGGGTGGGCTCTTCCTCTCTTCCTGATCTTTTTACTCTTCTGTTTTCCTACTCTTCCACTCTTCTCCGCGCTCTCCGTGTCCTCTGTGGTGAAATCTTTCCTGGGCTTCTCAACTCTTGAACCTTCCCCTCTTCAACTCCCTTGCAATCCCCCATTCCGAATGCCACGATATTCAAGGTACTCGGCCAAAGCTCGCTCCCTTCGCAGCCGTTTCCGTCGCTCACTATTTTCAGTCCGTCTCTGCTTCAACCAAGGTTCTTCCATGACCACACAAAACAATTCCGATCGCGCCGCCTGGCTCAATGGTCCGCCCGCCACATGCTCCCCGTTCCCCGAAAAAGTGATACCCCGCTGGAGCCTCGTCCTCCTTGGTGCTCCCGGAGTCGGCAAAGGCACGCAAGCCCAACTCCTCCATCAGCGCCTGCATGCCTGCCATCTTTCCACCGGCGATGTCTTCCGCGCCGCCGCCACGCGCGGCGATTGCGTTCCCTCACCCGCCATGAAGCAGGCTCTCGAATTCATGCGCCGCGGCGCCCTTGTCCCGGACTCCACCGTTTGGGACATGGTTCGCGAACGCGCCGGTTGCCTCCGTTGTCAAGGCGGCTTCTTGCTCGACGGTTTTCCCCGCACTCTCTCGCAAGCCGAATCCTTGAACCAGCTCATGCAGCAAGAAAAACTTTCTCTCAACGCCGTGGTGAACTACGAATTGCCCATCCCCGAAATCGTTTCGCGGCTCAGCGGCCGCCGCACCTGCAAAAACTGCAAAGCCGTTTTCCACGTCACTCACCAACCGCCCAAATCCGATGGCGTCTGCGATCACTGCGCCGGCGCTCTCTTCCAGCGCGAAGACGATCGCCCCGAATCCGTCGCTGTCCGCCTGGAAGCCTACGAACGCAGCACCGCTCCCCTAATCCACTACTACCAACGGCTCAACCTTCTCCTCCCAGTCCCCGCCACCGGCTCTCCCGAAGACATTTGCGCCCGCACCATCACCGCCCTCGAGCGCCTCCCTCAACCCGTCGCCACCGCCTAGAAAAACTCACGTTGTTCCACCTCCAACGAACCGCTCTCACTCCGCGCCGGCCTTGAGCGC
>JBAVHY010000043.1:0-10363 GCA_049686315.1 Candidatus Acidiferrum sp.
CTGTTTGCGTTACAGGAAAACGACGCTGGTCCTCAATTTCGTCTTTTTGGCGGTCACATTTCCTTTGGCTTGGCGCATTGGCAGCCAGTTCATGCCACCGCTGTATGAGGGTTCTTCTCTTTATATGCCGACCGCGCTTCCTGGAATCTCCATTACGCAAGCCTCCACGCTCCTTCAGGAGCAGGACCGCATCATCAAATCGTTTCCGGAAGTGGAAAGTGTCTTTGGCGCCGTGGGCCGCTCTGACAGTCCGACCGACAACGCTCCGCTCGACATGTACGACACCACCATCATGCTCAAGCCGCGTGAACAATGGCGCCCTGGAACGACCTACGAAAAACTGATCCGCGAGATGGACGAAAAGCTCCAATTTCCTGGGCTCACAAATACCTGGACCATGCCCGTGCAGAATCGGCTCGACATGGAGCTGACCGGCATCAAGACTCCCGTAGGCCTGAAGATTCAAGGCCCCAACGTGGAAGTGATCCAACAGGAAGGGACGCAGTTGCAGCAAATCTTGGGAAGTCTTCCCGAGCTTCGATCCGTGTTTGCCGAACGCGTGGCCGAAGGCTTCTACATCAATGTCGAGGTGAATCGTCTCGAAGCAGCCCGTTACGGGCTGACGGTGGGAGATGTTCATCGCGCCGTGACCTCCGGAATCGGAGGCGAGAATATCGCCGAAAATGTGGAGGGGCGTCAACGCTATCCCGTCAATGTCCGTTACAGCCGCGACTTTCGCGACGACATCGAGGAACTGAAACGCGTTGTAATTGCAACGCCCACGGGCGCGCAGATTCCCATCTCCGAAGTCGCCAAGGTCTATTTCAGCCGTGGCCCCGCCATGATTCGGGATGAGGATGGCCTCCTCACGGGATATGTCTACCTGGACCTTTCGACCAAGGACTATGGCGGATTCGTTGGCAAAGCAGACCGTCTGCTCCGCGAGAAACTCAAGCTTCCGCCCGGTTATACCTACAAATGGTCTGGGGAATATGAGTTCGAGCTGCGGGCAAAATCGCGTCTGAAGATAATCGTGCCTGTTGTGTTCTTCGTAATCTTCCTGCTCCTCTATATGGTGTTCCATTCTGCAACCGAAGCTGCCGTGCTAATTTTCCCCACGTTTTATGCCATGACCGGTGGACTCATCCTTCAGTATTGGCTTGGCTACAATTTCAGCGTCGCTGTTTGGGTGGGGTACATCGCGCTGTTCGGAATTGCCGTGGAAACAGGCGTAGTGATGGTCGTTTATCTTCATGAATCACTCGACAAACGCCTTGCTTCAGGTGTTCCCCTCCAGCATGAAGACATCGAAGCAGCGGTCATCGAAGGTGCTGTTCAGCGTTTGCGGCCAAAACTAATGACCGTGACGGCCGTTCTCGCAAGCCTGCTGCCGATTCTCTGGGAGAGCGGTATCGGTTCGGATGTGATGAAGCCGATCGCCGCGCCCATCGTCGGAGGCATGGTAACGTCCACCATCCATGTCCTCATCCTCGTACCGGTTTTCTTCGCATTCATGAAAGAACGAGCACTTCGTCGTGGAACTCTGGTAGCAAGAACGCAGTCAGAAATGCAGGAGTCAAACGCCTGATGGATCAATTGGCATACTCTTCGCGCTCACAGGTATGCTGTTGGCGAGAATTCCCTATAGGAGCAGACTTGCTGGTTGGACTGTGAGTTGTCACGTAACGACCTCTTCGAAGTCGCAGCGCACAGACTTTACCTGAATCACCAGCGCTGAACCCTCTGTAAGGACCATAGCGTGCCGAACATGTTGATTTTGATTGATATTCGGCGGTAAATGGACTCACATCGGACCCAACTGCACCCCTCGGATGAGACAGTTTTCGATGGTGACCACCCCGTGTTTCTTGGGAATCCAAGGTGAGATCGACCAGTCTACCTAGAAAAGGTAAGATTTCCGATCTTCTCAAATTCAACGACATGGACAAGCCCAAGAAAGTCAAAAGCGGATTCTTGCTCCTGGGCGCCCTTCTGGTCGCCGCGACAGCCCTTGTCGTCTTCGGGTGGCTGGCGGAAGAGATGCTTGAGGGAGACACACAACAATTCGATGCATCCGTGCGAACGGCCGTTCACCAGTTCGCCACGCCCGGTCTTACCCGGTTGATGCAGGTGTTCTCATTTCTCGGGTCCGTCTGGGCTGTGACCGCCATGTGCTTGGTGACAATTTGCATCTGTCTTTACTTTCATCGCACGCGAACGGCGGCATTGCTGGCGATCACGATGCTTGGCGTAGCCGCGCTCGATGTCGCATTGAAGTATGCTTTCCACCGTCCCCGGCCTGTTGCTTTTTTCGGCGCCCCGCCAAGCTCGTACAGTTTCCCGAGCGGTCACGCGCTAGGTTCACTCTGTTTTTATGGAATGCTCGCCGCGATTCTCGCCACACGTGCGCGCGGACGGGGCGTTAAATTATGCGTGTGGATGGCCGCTGTGTTCTTGGTTGGAATGATTGGATTTTCGCGTATTTATCTGGGAGTACATTACCCAAGCGATGTGATCGCTGGATATTGCGCGGCCGCCGTGTGGGTCGGAGCAGTGCGTTTCCTCGATAAGACTCTTTGGACCGGGGAGAGAGAAAAGCTGGAAGGCAGGTAAGAACATCTAATTGGACGAGGGCCCTGAGACGAGGATACGAGACGCTGCGGTGATTCTCAACAATTCGTCTGCCGGCTTTCAGCGCAACAACACAAACGCACCGCAGGATACATGGCCATGAGGGCAACTGCGCTAATCCTTCGACCAGAGAGCTATAGAGATTCAGCCCCGTGACGCCAGCGGTCCCGAAGGCATTGAAAGTCAGACACCGGCGAAGGGCGCGCATTCAAGAATGTGTGAAGAGCGTTACTTTGAGCAACTGTCGCTGACCATCTTCAAGTACGTGACAGTCATGTGACCATGCTCGGCGGAGTCCTTATCCACGCCGTGCTCTTTCGCCTCGGCCTTCGCGTCCTCTTTCGCACCGTGCAGTGTGGCGTTTGAGACTACGCCGGTAATCGTAACTGTATGACCGACATGATCGCCGAGCTTCAGGGTGTCGCTCTTGATCTCCCATGTGCCGCCTTTCGCCGTAGTAAGTTTGTACTCATGGGCGTCGTCGCCCTTTTGAAGGCAGCCTGTGAGCGTCCGCGTTTTCTTATGGGTCGTTTTTGTTGTGTCCTGCGCCGCAGCCAGCCAGGCAATGCCGGCAAACAAGAACAACGCAAGAAATGCCATCGTGATCTTTACTTTCATGTTTACCTCCGAAGGTTCAAATTGAGAAGCCGAAGAGCAAACTAGGAACTCGGCTAGCCGACCACGCTTAGCTAAGGATCGGTAGACTCTTTTGTACGGCAGCTGTCTAGCTCCCTGCCAGGGACCATGCTAGCGGCGACGAAGGCGGCGGTCTGTGCAATTGTGAACACCTTCTCGCCCGCCGGTAGTGTCGTCTCAGCGGACACGACTGACACAAAGGCCCCAGAATTCAGCCCCTAATAAGCGCGCTAGACCACCGGTTGATCGTCTCGATTATTCGCCGTACAGCCTATCTGGGGTGAGGAACCTCCGCCGGTTGCAACGATGGTGAAACCTCTGGCGGGGCTGCGGCCTTCAACTGCTCGAGCTGCACCTGCACTTTGGCCCAGGCCTTGACGTCGCGCTTTGTTGCATAGGGAGCGTCAGGCTCGGAAAAGAAGTGGATCAATTCCTCACGCACGCCGGGAGCGGCTCCGGTAAATTGTTGCTCAGCCAACATGCCGAGGAGCTTGGCGTGGGCTTCGTCATTCATACGATATTTGCCGGGCCCGGTCATCCCACCAGTATCAAAATTGACGTTGATCAATTCCAGGTGGCCAGATGCCTCGTCGGACAAAAAAGCGCGGTAACGATCCAGTGTGGCATTGAAGCTTGCCTCAAACATTTTCTCCGCTTGCGGCGTGGGAGTGCGGAATTGCAGCACTCTGAGAGGCCCAAATTTGGGTATCAGTCTGTAGAGGAACCCCAGAAACCTCTCGCCAAAAGTCGGTTGTTGATAATTCTTGCCCCACTGCTTCTCATAGCTTGCGCGAGAAAGGTTGTAGAGGAATTTCTTTCTGGTGATCCCGGGCGCATCTTTCTGGATTTCGTCTTTCTTCAGCCCCCAAGCAATGCGCGTGGCCTTTGGAATCTGATTGCTGACGGCGCGGCGGTAGGAATTCAAGACCTTATCTTCATCAGAAAGGACCATCTTCAGCGGCAGGCCGTAGGTTTCCTGGAACGCCCGTTCCAGTAGAGCGGTTGCCACCTGAAAGCCAATGAAATCGTGATAGCTGTCCGGTGCGTAGCGTTGCTGGGCTATTTCCAGGACGTCGAAGCCAAACTCTGTTTTGACATGCGCGAGGGGGTCATCCTCGTAAGTGATGCTGTCTCCGTATTTTTTCTGAAGCTTCGGATAAAGAAGGGCCACGGCACGGTTGGTTGCAATCGGATGGCCCGCAATATCTGCGGCATAGTGTGCGAGTGCGCCCAACGCAAAACTATAATCATTCAACTGGTTCGATTCCCGCGCGTCGCGGAGGAGCGCAAGGACAAAATCACCGCTTCTCACATAGTGGGTGAGATCGCTGAAGAAGACGCTTCCATGCGGATAATAGCCCAAGTCTTGAATAATGGCGCCGCCGTAGGCGTACCCGTGTGCCTGGCGTAGTTCATCTGTTGTGGCATTTGGGAAGCGCTTGAGCAGGACAGGCTTGATGTGGGTATCCCAAGCAGAGTCGATGACGGCTTCGTGAGACAGCACGGAGTAAGCGGCGCAGCGCTCTGGCCACGATAAAACCAGGACGAAAGTGCAAACCGCTGCAAGACCAGTTCTCCAGAAAGCGTGTGTCTCCGCTGGCAAAATTTCTCTCTCCTCTCCGTTGTGATTATAACTACAAAGGCAAGAAAAGGGGCTCCTTCCGCTGGATTTCAGGTCGATCCTAATGAGGAAACGCAGATGGGCAAAACGGTGTACGATCGTATCCGCCTTTGAGGTGAAAAAGGGAATCTCGGATAAATGGAAATTATCATCGGTCACCTAATCGCGGCGTCGCTGCCTATCGCAGCACGAAGCGTGAGGCGCTGGCTATTTCACCTCGGCGGCCTGGGTCTGATTCCCCTCGGGCTCTTGGACAGCTCCCTCATTCCGATTCCGGGCGCCATGGATGTGGCAACGATTGTTTTGTCGGCACGCCATGAGCAGTTGTGGCTTTACTACGCCTTGATGGCCACGGCCGGCTCGGTGATTGGAGGCTTTGTCACGTACCGGCTCGCTCGCAAAGGAGGCAAAGAAGCGCTCGAACGCAGGTTCTCGCCCCGGAAAGTGGATAAAGTCTGCGAGATCTTTGGGCGGTGGGGATTCGGCGCGATTGCCATCCCTGCCTTGTTGCCGCCGCCTGTGCCCATGGTTCCCTTTCTGTTTGCGGCAGGCGCTATGCAATATCCGGTACGAAAATTCCTGGCGGCTCTCGCGCTCGGCCGAATTCCGCGATACATGATCATGGCGTACTTGTCCAAGCGTTATGGGCGGCAAATCATCGCGTTCATCAGGGAACATGGACACCCCGTGGTATTGGCAGTCATCCTGATGCTGATTGTCACTTCTGCTGTGATTTTCTACTTCAGGGGAAAAGGAAGAGCAAAAGTGGACATGGAAACAAGGTGTTTATAGGCTCGACAATTGCCAAGACAGATTTCGCAGACAGCCCAAGCAGTACAAGATACAAGAAATGAAGCAAATTTCTTCGCAAGCGTGAACAGCTACGGAAGCAAATTTTCACACCCTGGATCTACGATCTTCTCAAACCTCATGCAGCTACACTGAATACAAGAGACAATGGTCGTCATGCAAACTAAGAATTGCCAGTTCTGGTTCCGTGATGCGTTGACTTTTTCGGCGCTCCTCTTGGTTTTGCCCACGGTCTGTCCAGCCCAAGAGATAGATCGCTTCCAGCTTTCTCCCTCTGAACTGCGGGAGGCACAGTTAGGACCGAAGCCGCCATGCGCAGAGGAACCCAGTCCGCCCTATCCTGCTCTGGATGATCCGGCCATTGTGAAGTCATGGAGCAAGTCTGATTTCGGCCGCGACTGGAGACCGCCCGCGTGCACTGGTTGGACTGCACAGGGCTTTACGACCCTGGTAACCGTCGCCGCGCGATTTCGCCCTGCGTCGGGAGCGGAGGGCTTGCTTCGCCACATCGGGGCGATTTCAGAACTCGGGGGAATACGCTACTGGTCCACTACTCACAAGCAGTGGCAAACATTAATTGTGGACGCCTACGCTCTGACCGACTTCCAGCCTGGTCAGCGCCGCAGAGACTTCACGAGCGATGAGATGAAGAAAGGCAAGGTCCTCTACTTCAGACAGGTCGATAACCTCTCCGGCAAAGCCATCTACCGCATGCACATTGCTGAGGCTTCAGCGGACCGGCTCGTCTTCGATGTCGAGAACGTCAGCACGATGCGTTACCTCCTCATTCCTATCTTTCACCCCGGCGAGATGCAGTCGATCTACTTTCTGGATCGCGAATCGGATAGCGTCTGGCGCTACTACAGCATCGTGCGCACAGGAAAGAACGCCAACCAGCTGAGTGCGGGAAATGAGTCGTCCTCAGTCAACCGTGCCGTTGCCTTCTATCGCTACCTAGTCGGAATTCCCACCGACCAGGAGCCGCCCGCGGCACGATGAAGACAAGAGTTGTGAAACCCTACTTAGCTTCGGTCAGGACGCAAAGGGCTCTTGTTGGTCTTTCACCACTGGTCCGAATTCAGTCCGGCCGACAACGACGTCTTAATCTAGATCTGCTCCTCCCGGATGTCCTTCCTCATGTTCCCTCACCGAGGCCCTTGCACAGCGTCTACGTCCTTATCGCCCTTTCCCTTGGAAAATACCGGGCTATCGATCGTCCCGCCGATCCGAAAGGGAAACTGCAGCTTACCGTCTTTCAATGTCGCTCCGGAGAGGCGCGCGACGGTGTTGGTGAAAAAGCCCTGCTGGGTGGTAATCTCTGCTAACCCGCGATAGTTCAACACGTCAGAGCCTGACACGCTGACACTACCCGAGCCATCCACATCGACTCCGTAGCCGTCGAGGTCTATAACCTTGCTCGAAATCTGCTGATTGTCGAGTTCCAGGTCGGTAGTTATCAAGTTAAACGAGGAAGGATCATTCTTGGCCGGGCCAAGATCGTTGAAGTGCGCCAGCTTCATGAGATTCGCGTTGAGCTTGAGACTCGGCAGCTGGCCGTTGCGCACCGTCACGTGTCCGGCTCCGTGCATTCCCGCCAGCGGGCGCAGCGAGTGCGCGATTTCTCCCGCTAATTTTACGTCTCCTTCCATCCTACCGGTCATCTTTCCACCGCCGTTTGGGAAGGCTGCCAGAAGTTGAGCCACATTGGTTCCGCTCAATCGCGCATTGGTCTTAAAATTTGTATTCTTTCCTGACAAGTCAAAAGTGAGGTCACCCGCGGCACTTCCGTCATAGAACTCGGCTTTGACATCCGAGAAGAAAATGTGCCGTGCCTGAAAGAGCAATTTGGAATCCAGGTTTCTTGCCTCGACCCAGCCGAACCGCAGAAAACCCGCCTTCAGGCTGCCCTGACCATCCTTCGACGAAGAAGAGGGATTCATAATTCCCAGCAGGTTCACCTGTTCCAGGTCACAGGAAATCTCGTGGGCCTCGAAAAAGATGGGACCGGCCGCGTCGGATGGCAGAAGATTCGAGGCTACAAGTTGCCCCCCTCTGATTTGAATCCTCGAAATCACTCCGAGAGGAAAGGTGTCCTGTGAAACTTTTGCTTGTGGACTCTCGAAGTTCCACGGGCCGTCGGGATCCGAAGTCAGATTCAGGACCGGGCCCTCAAGGACGAGCGACTTGATAGCCACCTGCTGGTGCAGGAGCGCACCAAGGCTTAGCTCAGCATCGACCCGTGCCACTTTGACGATGTAGCCTGGGGGAAATAAAGGGGGATTCTTCACGCCGAAATCGTCAAGGTGAATCGTTAGAGGAAACAACGTGAGTGCCAGTCGCCGGATTTCGACCTGTTTTCCACTTTTCTCTTGGAGATAGGAAATCAACTTCGGCCGGTACCGATCCACTCTAATCAGTGCGGGGCCAACGAGAATAAGCGTGAGCAAGAATAACGCGGCGATTCCAGCCGCGATCAAGCCGGTTCTTCGGCGAATGGTCATAGCTACCTCCGGAATAGGGTTGCTTCTTGCGCGATGAGGAGGGCGACCAGCTAGAGTTTTCTCCGCTTCGCAGCAATTAAATCGCGTCGGTCTAGAGGTGCCAACGTCATCTGCTCACGGAGTACGAACCGTCCACCGCTGAGCGATAGTCCGAATAAGTAAGGATCCTGTCAATGTCCAGACTCTTTAGGAAAAGGATTCTGGCGCTTGCTCGCACTTCGAGGCGTCTCGGCACCCAGACACCGTCACCGACACACGTTTCCTCTAGGATGATGCGTGAGCCGCGTTGCACACGGGCCACGAATAATCCCATCGTGAACGACTGCGTAACCTGGCCGTCGACCTTGATCCAGCCGAAGTCCTGCTTGTCGATCCAAAGCTTGCCTCCCACATTAGAGAGCATCTTGCCGTATTTGCCATGCGCTCGATAGCCCGGATGCGCCGTGGCCTGAAGCACGTAGGCCGGCCTGCCGTCAACTGCCTCTTCGCCGATGAAATGGAAGTCGAAGGCCTCCAGCACGTCCCGGAGGAAAGACCTGTTTTCCTGGTCCTTGCTGAGCCGCGCCGTCTGTTCAGCCAGCGTTTCGTGCTTGAGCTTGTCGAGATCCTCATCACTTTCCTTCTGTTCCTTGGCCGATGGAAGTTGTCCGTTGTGTTCCACAAGTTGCTCGAAGCGGGCGCCGTTGACAAGAATCATCCTGGTGACGTCGACATTTTCCGATTTTACGTGCCCGAGCGAATCCAGGCGCCGATCTTCAACACGTTCTGTGTAGATGTAATGGTCACGCACCTGCCAACTGCGCTCGGTGGCCGCTACCGACTGGCCGACGATCTGACGTGCGTCCAGGGCGCTCACACGATTATGAGGTTCGTGCGGGCCTCCACTTTGAGCGAAGAGAGCAGTTGAAGCCGCAGCCATGACCAAGAGCATTTCCATCCGGGACTTAGCCAGGATTTCCATTTTTGACACCATGGCAGCGAAGCGGAAAGTCCTTGAGAATCAGAATCCTTGAATAGACTACCGCGTCGAGAGCTGGGATTCTGTGCCAAAGGGAACAGGTCTGCATGTGCGCGAATTAGAACAAGTTTCAGCCACCCCACGATGGGGAATGCTCTAAAGACTGCGGCAACATCGCATTGCAGCCAGTTTTCAGAACTCGAGCACTGCAAATTACCTTAGAAGACTTTTTTGACGAGTGACTAATCCTTAAGGCGCTGTCAGCGAATGGCGCCAGTGTCAGGCGCATCTGGCAGAGGAAGAGAGATTTGTTGGCTCTTCGATATTTAACGCCTTTTAATTCAAGAAGTTGCTCCCTCGGTTTTTCGGCTACCCGCTTGCTCTCACTTCAGGCGACAACTGGGCACTGACTTCCAACCTTCCCAAAAGGAAGAAAGGTGGAAGCGCGGAGAATATCTGCGCCGTTTCCGTTTGCGGTTCTGATCATTTTCCTACGTGCGCGTTCGCATCGGGGGAGGAAACTGAGATGATGACGCCCAGGGTTTCAAAACTTCTATTTACATCCATCGTGACCTTTATTCTTGCTTCCGCTCCGAAGCCTGCGTTCTGTCAGCATCATGGACGAGGCTCTCACTCGGGCGGTGGTTCCCACGGAGGCGGGGCTCACGGCAGAGGACTTTTCCATAGCGGCGGCGGAAAACTCCACCGCGGAGGTGGCGGACACTCCGGCGGCAACAGTTTTCGTCGCGGGCAGTCAACAGCACTGCGGCAAATGAGCAATGGCTCATTTAGGAGATCTGGCGGATCGGCATTTCTTCCGAATAGCAAATCCGCCTACGTCGGAAGCCGCGGAGCAGGCCGGAACGGCCTACAGAGCATAAATGGCATGTTCGAACGAAGGCAGGGTACTTCTGTTGATCGAGCATTTGCCGCGGGCAGACACGCACCTGGTATGAACTTCAATTCGAATCGACCCCCGAATGCTACATCGGCTTCGAGGAGTTGGCCTGGTCAGGGACAATCCTCCTGGGCGACTGCGCCGAGATCAATGTCCTCCTTCAACTCGAATCGACCCCCGAATGCTACATCGGCTTCGAGGGGTTGGCCTGGTCAGGGACAATCCTCTTGGGCAACTGCGCCGAGATCAATGTCCTCCTTCAACTCGAATCGACCCCCGAATGCTACATCGGCTTCGAGGAGTTGGTC
>JBAVHY010000044.1:0-5940 GCA_049686315.1 Candidatus Acidiferrum sp.
GACATCTGGCACATCGGCTCGATGTCTCACCCGAAGCGCATTCAGAAAATTGAGCGCTCGGCGGAAAAAAGGGCCATTGAGATTGCGCGCTACGTTCTGCCCGTCGCTGCTTTCACGACGATGGTTCATACCCTGTCCGGCATCGTCCTCCACCGCCTGTGGCGCATGTGTTCCGCTTCCGATACGCCCAGCGAGGCTCGCGCCGTCATCAGCGAAATGGTTGCGCTGGTGCGCCAGCAAGATGCGCAATTCTTTGATCGCTTTGGCACTGCTCCTCTGGAAGAGTTGCCTGAATGGAAGGAAATCGCGCCAACCCGGCCGCACGCCGACGCGTTTGCGCGTGAATTTGATGCGCAACTTCAGGGCAAGACTTCGCGCCTCATCGATTTTTCGCGTGACGCTGTGCGCGTGATGGCCGCTTCCTATCGCGCAGTTGTCGGCCTCCCGGAGTCTGCCTGCCCCGACGCTGAGGCCATTGATCGCCTACTCAATCCGGCCCGCAATCTCTACCGCCTGGAGACTCTCAACGTTGGAGTGCATGCGCCGATGATGCGCGCTCTTCAGCACGCCACCTACACCTTCGCCAAGAAAATCAGCCACACCGCCGACAGCCAGGACCAGCGCCACCGCATGATCCCCGGCTCGCGTCCCCTGCTCACTCTCGCCGACACGCGCGAGCCCGACTACATCACTCCCATGCTGCTTCAGGAAAATCCGCGGGCAAGAGAAGTCTACGAGCGCGCCATGCACGAAGCCTGGACCGCCAAGAATCAACTGCTCGATCGCGGCGTGCCTCCTGAAATTGCTCTCTATCTTTTGCCCAACGCCAAAGCCATTCGCCTCGTCGAAACTGGGTCCCTGCTTCATCTTCTTCACAAGTGGACTATGCGCACCTGCTTCAACGCCCAGGAAGAAATTTACAATGCCTCGATGGACGAAGTTGCGCAACTCCGCGAAGTGCATCCAGAACTCTCCCGCTATGTCGGCCCGCCATGTCATATCCGCGCAGGCATTACCACGCCCATCTGCACCGAAGGCTCCCACTTCTGCGGTATCAAAGTGTGGTTGGACTTCCCCAACATCCAGCGCCGCATCTAGCCCTCAGCCACTGCACGCTTTCCGGCGCCGATGAACTTTGAAGGCAAAATCGTCTCCAGCATCTTTTTCTTTCCATTCCAGGTCGCCGGCAGTGATACTCGGTGTTTAGCTCCCCAGCCAACATGGTTAAGAAAGGACATAGCCCTAAGACTGCCCGAGGACCTTCCAGGCGTAAGCGTAACGGCGTAAGCGTTTCTGTCCCCTTTCGATGCGGCCTTAATGGCGAATTTGTTGGTGTTCCTATCCCACAGCAACAACACAGCTGTCACTCCAGCCGCTGCCAACAGCCTGCCAGCAGCCACGTTGAGTACTATGCTCCCGTGAGACGTGATTGCCAGCGTCGGCTCCTCAACTCTGACCCCGGTCCTTTTGAAGATTTCGTAAGCCATCATCAACCTCGTACCCCTAATGTACGTGAATGAGATTTTCTACGCAACCTTAAATGTATGCCGCTGTGTAGACATTTAAGTAGGCGTTGTGGTGTGCTGCGGCAGCGAAATGAGCCTAGCGAACAAACTCCGGCTGATCAAAGCTGCCCGCGAAGCCAGCATGTCCGACGCAGAAATTCTTCGAGAAGTCTTGGGTGGCGAATATGGAAGCGAAAGAAGGCGGAGACTAGTGGTGGAATGGGGCGCGCTACTGGGGCTTAGCTCGAGCGATGCCCTCCGGCTCGCCTACGCTTCCGGACTGATCCCGAGCGCACACCCGCCCCGCGGCGCGTAACTTGGAAAGCCTCGCGATAAAGCTCGGGGAAAGTCTTGCGCATAAAACGGTCATCTTCGGGTGATGCGCTGGCGAGTTTGCGAATCTTTGCGATCCGCTCTCTGCGATTCAACGAGCGAAAACGCTGATCAATCGCGGCTGCTAGGCGCTTCTGTGACATGGTTACACTCTATCATGCGCTTTGTGCCGTGTACGGGCTGCTTCCGCCTTCCGCGGTTCGATGCACTCAACCAGGATACGCACCGCCAGAGCTTGAGCCGAAGCCATAGCTTCTTTTTCTGTGGTTCCGTAAACCAGTACACCCGGCACGTCTACGATTTCGGCAATCCAGCGTCCGTCCGTCTCAAGTTCTGTTTCGATTTTATATACGATGTGCGACACAGCGACATTCTAACATGCTCCCTCCGATGTGGCGTCAAAGTGTGGCTGGACTCCCCCCGACGTTCAACTGAAACGTTTTCGGCCTTGTTTCACGTCTTATAGGCAAGAGGTCCTCCCATGGCACTTGCCCGGCTCCGCTGCCTCGCTGGCATTCTCGCCGTCATCCTCGCCACTCCGCTACCGTCTTCTGCTTTCGATACGCCTCTCTCCGATACGGCTGTTCGCGAGGCATATTTCCTGGGCCAGCGGCGCGATGAAACCATGGCTCGATTCCTCGACAAATACACAAAACGTTTGCCGCCCCCAACAACCGGCCCGCACATCTATTCCGCGACCTTTCTCACACCTTTTGCGCGTCTTGTGGAGTACTCCAGTCGTCAGTCTGATTACAGCGCCCAGCAAGCTCAGAAAGATCATCTTTCGGGCGAGGAAATGGTCAGCATCCAAGTCGAAATTCTGCTCACGCAAAGCTACGGCCCTTTCCTCGCGAAGCCGACCGGACCGCGTTCCGGTTCCCCGATTGGCATTCAACTCCGCCCTGGCAACTTCTGGCGAAACATCAAGTTTCGCGTTTTCGATGGCAAAGGAGAGGTCACCACATCTGACGTCACGGGTGTGCCCCATTATCTCTGCTCTGAAGATGGCTGCACTTTGACGGGCGCCACTGTCGAGCTCCAGTTTCCTGTGACCGCCTTTGCCTCAGAGACTGCGACCATCCAGATCGATCCTCCCGAGGGCGATCAGGTCGTTGCCGATTTCGATCTCGCCTCGCTTCGTTGATGCGGTTATTGTGGTGTTGAGGGCTGACCTCAACTCTTCCAGTGCAGCGTGACCGGGCCGGTCATCGGGTGAGGCAAGGGCACACCTGTGCGGCGCTCCTCGATTAGCTTCTGTTTCAGCGCGAAATACCATTTCGCGGGGCGGTCGGCGTCATCAATCAGCATCAGCCGCGGATTGTGCTTGAGGCCTTCTGACTGCCGGATCATGGTCTCCTGATCCTGGCGCAAAAACACTTTTGCAAACGCGCGAAAAATGGCAATGGGCAAGGGCAGGTTCCAGGCGGCAACGAAATCAATCCGGCAGGAGTCTCTCCGCACCGGCGTAACCGTGGCACGGCTGGAAAACCAGAACTTGCCGCTGCGAATTTCTTCAAAACGCATGTTGGGCAAAACAAAATCAATCGTTGTGGTGACAGGCTCGCCGGTCATCTTCTTCAGCCATTGGTAAGGCAGGCTGTTCGTCGAAGGCGAGTGCTTGCTCATCCGGAATCCATTGGGAATCGGCTCGAACTGTTTGGATTTTTCGTGAGCGCTTTTCTTGCTGCGCCAGAACCACGACTGGTGAACAAACGGTCCGTGGGCTGGGTCCATCAAGCCGATAATTCCGTGATCGATATGGGATGGGAGTTCGCAATCGAGCCGCGTGATCTTGTACTTGTCGCTGAATTTCGGCAACGCGGGCGCCGCCGGCATCGTCTCCGGCAATTTCGTTCCCGGAGCATGCACATAGACCCATACATAGCCGTCGCGCTCTTCGCAGGGAAAATGACCCGCGGTGATGCGTTCCACCTTCAGCCGGTCGTGGCTGGTTAGCGACGGAATTGCCACACACTGGCCGCTCGACGCATCAAACTCCCAGCCGTGATAGCAGCATTGCAGAATTTCGCCGTCAAAGTGGCCGTAGGATAGCGGTATTCCGCGGTGGGGACAGGAATCGCGCATGGCAAAGGCCTTCCCCTTATTGGTTCGCCCAAGAACCAGCGGAACTTCCAGCAGCGTGGCCATGGCCAAATTCCGGCCGCAGATTTCGTCACTCCGCATGGCCGGATACCAGAAGTCCCACAGGAATCCGAGATCCCCCCGCGGGCTGCCCTCTTGCACAATTTCCGCCACGCTTTCCATGGCTGTTGGCACTGCCTCGCTCATTTTCACCGCTCACGATTTCGTGCTATGGAGTTCCATCGCATCGTAGTACACCCTACTTCCCGCCAGCAACCTCGGAAGACGCCTGTTTGCGCTGCATCGTTTTACGCGTTATTCTTAGTATTCAGAAAGTCCATGTACGCCGCATTCTATTAGCTGCCCCGCCTTTCCCCCTCCGATTCCGGAGGCCGCACCCTGTTGTCCAGCGGAACATTTTGCGGGCAGTCTTCTTTTGCAATCTACTCACATTAAAAGGTAACGCACGTTTTTTTTGAGGTTCCCATGGCTGTTCTAACATTGACAGAAAAGCTCGATCAGCTGGACATCCGCTACCAGGAAATGACCCAGGACCTGTCCAACCCTGAGGTCATTGCGGATTCCGCGCGCTTCCAGAAGCTGGCGAAACAACACGCGGAATTTGAAGCCATCGTCACCAAGCACCGCGAGTTCAAGCAAATCGAGAAGGAACTGGCCGGCGCCCATCAGATGGTCGTGGAATCCGAGGACGCCGAAATGCGCCACATGGCGCAGGAAGAGGAACGGCAGCTCACCGCGCGCAAGGAACAAATCGAGCGCGAATTAAAGCTGCTTCTCATCCCTCAGGATCCGAACGACGAAAAAAACGTCATCGTCGAAATCCGCGCCGGCACGGGCGGCGATGAAGCCGGCATCTTCGCCGGCGATCTTTTCCGCATGTACTCCCGCTACGCCGAATCCCAGGGCTGGAAAGTGGAAGTGCTCGAGAGCTCTCCCTCCTCCATGGGTGGCGTGAAAGAAATCGTCGCCGCCATTCAGGGCAAGAAGGTCTACTCCAAGCTGAAATATGAGAGCGGAGTGCACCGGGTGCAGCGCGTGCCTGCTACGGAGACGCAAGGCCGCATCCACACTTCCGCCGCCACGGTGGCGGTTCTTCCGGAAGCCGACGAAATCGACATCAAGATCGAAGCCAAAGACCTGCGCATCGACACTTTCTGCTCCTCCGGTCCCGGCGGCCAATCGGTCAACACCACGTATTCAGCGGTGCGCATTACGCATCTTCCGAGTGGACTCGTTGTCTCCCAGCAGGACGAAAAATCGCAGATCAAGAATCGCTCAAAAGCCATGCGCGTGCTGCGTTCGCGATTGTACGAGATGGAACTCGAAAAGCAGCAAGCCGCCATCGGCGCCGAACGGCGTGGGCAAATTAAAACTGGCGACCGCTCGGAGAAAATTCGGACGTATAATTACCCTCAGAACCGTGTCACCGACCACCGCATCGGCCTGACCATCCATCAGCTCACGGAAGTCATGGATGGCAAGCTCGCTCCCGTCGTCGACGGCCTTGTGACCCATTACGAAGCCGAACGCCTCAAACAAGAACTCGCCGAGGCCTGATCGGCGCCAGGAGGCTGCCATGCTCACCCGTCCCGGGTCGAATCCCGGTCCCGCGTGGATGCGCAATATCAGTGACTCATTGGCCGATCCCGAGCGAGCCCGCAAAGTCATGATGCCGTTCTGGGTTTTCTTCATCTTGTACATGCTAGGAATCTTGGTTATAACGCATTTCGTGACCGCGGTGGCCTTGTCCCCAGAGCATGTCTATGAATCTGCCCGGCGCATGGCAGGTCTGCCGGTGATTTCCTATGGTCCCGTGGCTCATGGCATCATTGCGATTGGCGGACGCGCCACGGGAGTCATTGCGATTGGCGGCTTGGCCGTGGGGTTCATCGCCTTTGGCGGAGTCTCCGTCGGCGTTTTTGCGATTGGCGGTATGTCCGTCGGGCTGTGTGCGCTGGCGGGCCTTGCGATTGGCTGGCGAGCTTGCGGCGGCTTGGCA
>JBAVHY010000045.1:0-30235 GCA_049686315.1 Candidatus Acidiferrum sp.
GGTCAGCAGCGACCGGGGCCTTCGCCGTTTTTAAGCAGACCGCATGGGGAATAGTATTTCCTTGCGACATTTCGGCGCGGCACTGGCGGCGATAGTCGTCTGGTCGGCGGCGGCCCGGAAACTCAGATATTCTCAAACGATTATCAGGCTTCGGATCGCTCCATAAGGGCCTGAAGGTCGCGGACGATTACAGCCTCACGGCGGGTACTGACAATTCCAAGCTTTTCCCATTGTGAGAGCAGCCGGCTGACCGTGAAGAGCGTCGTGCCTGTCAATTGCGCCAACTCTTCACGGGAGAGACTGATTTCCAGAGCTCCACTGGTATGCTGGCGCAATTGGTTGGAGAGACGAATGAGCTGGAGACTGAGTCTTGGTGCAACCTTCTGCGTGGAGATTTCACGAAAACGTTCCTCCAACTCCTGCAGGCGGAGGCCCAACAGACGCGCGGTATTGCGGCGGAGAATTGGATAGCGATCGGAGATTGTCTCGAACGTCGTGGTGTCCCACACTAGGGCGGTGGTTGGTTGGGTCGTACGGGTGGTTACCAAGTTGTTGTTTCCCGAGCACGCTTCCAAAGCCCCGACAAGGTCCCCAGGCCCGCTGAGCCGGAGAATGACTTCGCAACCCGACGCTCCGAGTTGCGTCGTCTTGACGCAACCGGAGAGCACCAAAAGGACCTGTCGGCAAGGGGCTCCCTCGGCGAAAATGGTCTGCCGCCGCGAAAATTCCTTCTGCTGGGCAGTTGCTACAATCTTCCTACACTCGACTGGTGTGAGGTTAGAGAACGCGGGAAGTTGGCTTATCCACTCGGAGTGTCGATTGATCGTGGCGTCCTGGTCGGCCCGGGTCAGGACTTTGCGTACAGGCACTTCTCCGTTCAACTGATCTTGTTGCATCGAGTTTACCCTCTGAATCTCCAAGAGTAGTGACCCCCGGTGCTTCATATGGATAGCGATTCCCCGTAATCGAGACAATCAGGGAAATCCCAAAAAGGCGAGTCAGGTGAACCCCTGAGGAAAGTACTAGAGCGGTCTTAAGCGTGCCCGTGGGGCAGGCCCCGGATGAGTTGGTGATCTCACGGACCTGTCTAGCTCCTCTGCAGTGTTGCAAGTGCCCAGGTTTGCAGGGCTTATTCCTTGGTAACAGCACGGCCGGCGGGGTTTGATGTTAGCCAGAGCGGGAGTGACGCTGGTCACGGGCCATGGTGACGCGCTTCACGGGAACCGGCTCCCCTCTCAGGCAAACTTCTAGTGGGTCCACCAATGTGCGGAAGGATTCATCTGTTTGGCGGCCACCCCTGCTGAACTTCTAAGCAGTCTTCGGGCAGCAGGGTGATTCGCGCAGGCACTTCATTCGGGGCGAGGTCGCTCGGAGGGAGCAGTTCAGTCATGAGCAAAGGCATACTGTACGATGCGACTCTATGCATCGGTTGCAAGATGTGTGAACAGGCTTGCGCAGAACACAATGGCCTTCGTTACGATGACAACGTCGCTGCTGAACAGAAACAGTCCGAGCACAAATTTACTGTCGTATTGACGCAAAATGACAAATTCATGCGCAGGCTGTGCATGCACTGTGACAAACCGGCCTGCGCTTCTGTGTGTCCCGTCGGAGCCTTCCACAAGACAGTGGAAGGTCCTGTGGTTTACGACGTCTGGAAATGCATCGGCTGCCGTTATTGCATGGTTGCCTGTGCTTTTGCGCAACCCAAGTACGAATGGCATTCGCTCAATCCGCGTGTTCGTAAATGCATCATGTGTCCTGACCTCATAAAGGCGGGCCGGCAGACAGCTTGCGCGGAAGCTTGCCCGACAGGTGCCACGAAGTTCGGAGAACGCGACGCCCTGATCAACGAAGCCAACGAGCGCATTCGCCAGAATCCTGCAAACTATGTGCCGCACATCTATGGCCTCAAGGAGGTCGGGGGGACCTCCGTCCTCCTTCTCTCTTCCGTACCCTTCGAGCAATTTGGCTATCCGGCAGAGGCAAAGGTAGGAGACGTCGCACTGCCCGAATACACCGGTCAGGTCATGTCCAAGATGCCGGATTTCATCCCACTTTGGGCCTTGGTTCTCGGAGGCATTTACTGGCTAGCTCATCGCCGCGAAGAAGTCGCCGCTGTGGAAGTGAAAGAGAACGACGGAGGGGTGCGATGAAGTTGAAGCTGACCTTCTGGCGTGTGCTCTTCGTCGTCATCATGATGCTCGGTGCATACTCGGCCTATGTTCGCTACTTCCACGGTCTCGGCGCAGTCTCCAACATGTCCGACGAATTTCCTTGGGGGCTCTGGATCGGCTTCGATTGCCTCTGCGGCATTATGTTGGCTGCTGGTGGATTCTGCATCACCGGCGCGGTCTACCTGTTCAACATCAAACGGTTGCACAGCATCGTGCGCCCGACGGTTTTGACGGCCTTCCTGGGCTATTGCTTGTTCATCGTGGGTTTGCTCTTTGACCTGGGGCGTCCCTGGTTTATCTGGCATCAACTGGTCTACATGAACTTGCATTCGGCCATGTTCGAGGTGGGCATGTGCGTCATGACTTACACCACCGTGCTCTTCTTCGAGTTTCTCCCCAACGTGCTGGAGCGACTTCATCTGCACGCTCCGCTCAAATGGGTGAAGCGGTTCATGCCAGTGCTCGTGGTCGCCGGCATCTTGCTTTCCACGCTTCATCAGAGTTCTCTCGGAACTCTCTATCTCATCATGCCGAGTAAGCTACACCCCTTCTGGTACTCGCCGGCTCTGCCGTTCTTCTTCTTTGGTTCGGCAATTGCCGTCGGGCTGGCCATGATTATTTTCGAGTCTACCTTAAGTGCCAAAGCCTTTGGCCGCCAGTTGGAACTGCCGGTGCTCGTCGAGCTTGGAGGCGCCCTGCTGGTCGCGCTCTGGGTGAATGTCTTGTTGCGATTCGAAGACTATTTCCATCGTGGGATTCTCGGTCTGATCATTCAGCCGAGCTACGAAGCGTATTTTCTTTGGCTGGAATTAACGCTGGCATTTGCGATCCCAATCACTCTCCTTAGCTTCAAGAAAGTCCGGCAGTCGCCCAAGGGTCTCTATTTTGCCGCGGTCAGCTGCTTGCTCGGTTTCGTGACCAACCGCCTGAACGTCAGCATTACCGGCTTTGAAACTTGGGTGGGGCACCACTTCGTGCCCAAGTGGACGGAACTGATGATTACCGTCAGCATCATCGCCTTCGGGTTCTTTGTCTTCTCTTTGTGCGTCAAGTATTTACCGATCTACGCGGATCATGAGGCGTACGCACCGATTCGCCATCTGGAAACTATCACAGACGAAATTCCGGAACTTTTGCATGTCGAACACTGAAGACAAAACGGGTCTTGCGGGTCGTTGGACGAGGATTGCGGGTAGCCTCAGCACCAGGTTATTGCTGCTGCTCGTCTCGTCCATGGCGCTAGTCTTTGGTGTCCTCGGTTATCTGAACATTCAGCTTCACCGCCGCCACCTGGAACGCGACGCCCTCGCCGATGCCGCCCGCACCAGCAGCGTCATCAAGCGCAACACTTCCTACTACATGCTCCGCAACCAGCGTGACGGCCTGTACCACAGCATCATAGAAATGGCCGATGAGCCTGGCATGGTCCGTATCCGAATCATCAACGATCAAGGCCGCATCAGCTTCTCCTCCGACCCCTCCGAGACGAACAAATTCGTGGATCAAAGCATGAAAACGCATGATGTTCCGCCGTCCGGCGACTCCGCGATCCACATGTCGAACCTCAAACAGAGTTTTCGTACTTACCGCTTGCCTAACAACGAGCGCGCCCTCGGTGTGATTGATCCGATCGAAAACTCCACTGCCTGCAGCAGCGCGGAGTGCCACGCCCACCCCGCGGAAGTGAAGACGCTGGGTATTCTGGATACCAATATCTCGTTAGCGAGCAGTGAGCGCAGCGTTGCGGAAAGCACGCGCCAAGTGCTCATCTACACCATCCTTGCGATTCTCGGTGTCGGCGCCCTGATCTATGGATTCGTACGCCGCATGATTGGCGGGCCCCTGCGAGCACTGACCGTGGGAACCCACCGTTTGGGCTCCGGCGATCTCGGGTATCAAATTCATCTCCGGGGCAGTGGGGAGTTGGAGGAACTTGCGAATTCGTTCAATACCATGAGCTGCCAGATCCAGGAGGCCCATGAGGAGATCAATGCGTGGGCGAGAACGCTGGAAGAAAGAGTGGAGCAAAAGACGCGCGAGTTGAGCGGGGCACAGGAGGAAATGCTGCGTGTCGAACGAATGGCTTCGATCGGCAAGCTCGCAGCTGTGGTGGCCCACGAGATCAACAATCCACTGGCCGGAATTCTTACCTACGCGAAGTTGCTCAAAAAACGGATGAGCCGAGAGCCCCTGCCCAACGCGGAAACCATCAGCATGCTCGACCTGGTGGAAACGGAAAGCCGCCGATGCGGAGAGATTGTCAAGAACCTGATGACGTTTGCCCGGCCCACTTCAATGAATCTGGAGCCGTCCGATCTGAACGCGGTAATCGACCGCTGTGTGCGGCTGGTTCAACATCAACTGAAATTAAAGAACATCGAGCTTCACTTGGACGTGAACAAGGAACTCATCCTTGTCCGCTGCGACCCTGGCCAGATCGAGCAAGTCATCCTGGCGTTGATGATGAACGCGATCGACGCCATGCCCAACGGTGGGAATCTGACCGTGACTTCCCGGAAAGCGTCGAAACCCGGAAATGTTCAGATTGAAGTCCGCGATGACGGCGTAGGGATGCCCCGCGACGTTCTGGCCAAGATGTTTGAACCCTTTTTTACTACCAAGGAACACGGGCGCGGTTTGGGTTTGGGCCTTGCGATTAGCCGGAATATTGTCGATCGCCACGGGGGCCGAATCGAAGTCGCTTCGGAACCGGGCCATGGAACCACATTCACAATCACTTTGCCTTTGCAGTCCAACATTGTGCTGAACGCGCATCCAGTAGGCGTAGCGGGATCAGGAGTATAAGTTATGGCTACAAGAGCCAATTTGCTTGTTGTTGATGATGAATTAATTGTCCGGGATTCGTTGGACAAATGGTTTTGCGAAGAAGGATATGACGTTTCGGTGGCCGAGAATGCCCACGAGGCGCTGGCCAAAATGGCCGCAAAGCGTTTTGATTTGGCGCTTGTGGACATCAAGATGCCGGGCACGGACGGCGTGGAACTCCAGCGCCGGATGCATGAAATCGACCCGGACATGTTGGTCATTATCATGACGGGCTATGCGTCGGTGGAGACGGCGGTCGCCGCACTGAAAAATGGCGCTTACGACTACGTTTCCAAGCCTTTCGATCCGGATGACATCGCGCATACTGTCCACAATGCGCTCTCGCACCAACGCGCACAGCAGGAAAATGCCCGCTTGAGGGAGACTGTTGCCTCCGTTGTTCGCCCGCAGGAAATTGTTGGGCAGAGCGCGGCGATGGTGCGTGTTTTCGAAGCGATTCAGACGGTGGGGCCCACGGATGCAACCGTCCTAATCACCGGCGAGAGCGGCACGGGGAAAGAACTGTGCGCGCGCGCCATCCATGCCGCCAGCCCGCGTCACTATAACCCGCTGGTGGTAATCCATTGCGGCGCGCTCACGGAGACTTTGTTGGAGAGCGAGCTATTCGGTCATGAGAAAGGTGCCTTCACCGGCGCGCAGTACCGGAGAAAGGGCAGCTTTGAAGTCGCCGACGGCGGCAGCGTTTTTCTGGATGAAATCGGAGACATCAGCCTGAAGACGCAGACCGATCTATTGCGCGTCCTGCAGGAAAGGGAAATTACGCGCGTCGGAAGCACTCACGCCATTCACGTGGATTTCCGTTGCATTGCCGCCACGAACAAGAATGTACAGCAACTTGTGGATGGAGGAAGTTTCCGCCCGGATCTTTTCTATCGCTTGAATGTCTTCCAGATTCAGTTGCCCTCGCTGCGGGAGCGAAAGGGGGACATCCCGGTGCTGGTCGAGCATTTCATCCGCAAATTCTCGGCTTCGATGAACAAGCGGATTACGCGTGTGTCCCCGGCGGCGATGGCCCTGCTGGACCGCTATCACTGGCCGGGCAATGTCCGCGAACTCGAAAATGCCATCGAACGAGCCATGGTAGTGGCCCAGGAGCCGGAAATCCGGGAAGAAGATTTTGCCTTACGGTTGCCCGTTACAGAACATGTACCACGGACTCTCGAGGACGTGGAGCGAGACCATATTCTTGCCGTCCTTCAGGAATGCAAGGGCAATCAGACGCTCGCCGCTGAGGTCCTGGATATCGACCGCGTGACGCTTCACAACAAGCTCAAGAAGTACGGCTGGAAGCGAGAGGCGGCGCAGGCGTTGTGAACGGGATTCAGCTCTTGCCGTTCGGTTCTGTTCCGGCGGAGCTTCTTGCGGAACTCGGCAAAGGTTTGACCCGCGAGTTTGCGGTGCCATGCCAGATCTTGCCGCCGGAAGCGAGTCCGCGGTTCGCCTTTAATGTGACTCGCCAGCAGTATCTGTCCACCGAGATTCTAGCGTCCATGATTACACGAAGGCCCGCGGAAACCTGGCGGCTTCTGGGCGTAACCCTTGTCGATCTCTACATCCCGATTCTTACCTTCGTTTTCGGCGAAGCGCAATTGCAAGGAAATTGCGCGCTGGTATCCGCGCACAGGTTGCGCCAGGAATTCTACGGTCTTCCCTCGAATTCCACCTTGTTCCGCGAGCGGTTGCTAAAGGAAGCTGCGCATGAACTTGGGCACACCTTGGCGCTTTCGCATTGTGATGACTATCAGTGCGTAATGTCTGCCTCGCACGGAGTGGAATGGATTGATCTAAAGACGAGCCGCTTTTGCAGTGCTTGCCGCTCGGTTGTGAACGGTCGTGGAACGATCGAAGCCGCGCATTAAAAATTCAGTTTGGCGTTCCGCTCGGCTAGGCCGATGTGTTCCGCTTGCGTGGCACAATACTGCGAACCACGACGTACAGGATCGGAATAAAAATCAAGTTCAGGCTCGTCGCAGCGATCATTCCGCCAAAAACGGTTGTGCCTACCGATACGCGGCCAGCCGCCCCGGCGCCCTGCGCCAGCATGAGCGGAACAACACCCAGGATGAAGGCAAGGGAAGTCATTAAGATCGGCCGCAAGCGGATGCGGGCCGCCTCCACGGCGGCGTCAAGTGTGGAGAGGCCCTGTTCTTGCAACTGTTCGGCGAATTCCACGATTAAGATGGCGTTCTTACTCGCCAGGCCGATCAGCATCACCAGACCGATTTGGCAATACACATCGTTTGTCAAACCGCGCAGGGCCATGGCGGCTAACGCGCCCAGCAGCGCCACGGGGACTCCCAACAGAATGATGAATGGCAGAACGTAGCTCTCATATTGGGCGGCAAGAGTGAGGTACACAAAAACAAGCCCCAGCGCGAAAAGGATGCCGGCCTTGCCAGTCGAGCGGATTTCCTCCAGGGAGAGACCGCTCCATTCGTAAGCCATCCCGCGAGGCATGATCTTCTTCGCCACGGCCTCCATGGCAGCCAATCCCTGCCCTGTGCTCACGCCCGGCGCGGCGCTTCCGGAGATTTCGGCCGAACGGAAGAGATTGAAATGCGAGATGACCTGGGGGTTTTCCGCCTCCTGAACTTCAACGACATTGTCCAGGGGAATCATCTTTCCGCTGTCCGAGCGCAGATAATACGAACGCATATCCTTGGGATCGGAGCGGAATTTCTGGTCCGCCTGCAGATACACGCGATAGGAGCGATTGTTGAAGTCGAAATCGTTTACGTAGACCGAACCCATAAAAACCTGCAGCGCGTCCGTGATCTGATTGATGGGAACTTGCAGGCTCTTAGCCTTGTCGCGGTCGATTTTGACGAGAATTTGCGGATCGTTAGCGGTGAAACTGGTGAACAGGCCGGCGAGATCTTTGTCCTTATTTCCCTTCGCAATTACTTGGTTCGCGGTATTCGCGAGGGTCTCGAGGGTGTTCCTTCCCAGATCCTCGACCTCGAAGGTGAAACCACCCACTTCACTCGCGCCTTCGACGGCTGGAGGGTTGAACGGGACGATCAGTCCTCCAGGGATGGCCATCATTTCTCCTCGAAGTTTGTCCACAATCACAGCGCCGGAGTGTTCACGACCTTTTCTTTCCCGAAAATCCTTAAGATTGGCGAAGATCATCGCGCGATTTGGAGCGGTCCCGGAGTTGCCATAGCCTACAACGGTAAAAGCGCCGTTGATCTCCGGGACTTTCGCCAGGATGGCTTCGGCCTGGGCGCTGAGGTCGCGCGTATAGTCGAGCGAGGCTCCTTGCGGTGCCTGGATCAATACAATTAGATAGCCCTGATCCTCCTCGGGAATGAATCCGCGAGGCACATGATTGTACAAGCCATAAACCGCCACGAGCGCGAACGCAAAGGCTCCCAGCGTAACCAGCTTCCATCTCGCGGCGGCATGAACGGCGCGCTTGTAGAATGCTGCTCCAGCCGCGAATGCGGAATTGAATACGCGGAAGAACGCCCCCTGCGCGCGTTCGCGGTGATGGCCAAGGAAGATGGCCGAGAGCGCGGGTGTGAGCGTCAAGGCGTTGAAGGCGGAAATGGAGACGGAGAAAGCGATGGTCAGAGCAAACTGGCGGAACAGGATGCCCGTGGTCCCAGGAAAGAGCGCTACGGGTATGAACACGGAAACCAGCACAAGGGAAGTTGCAATGACCGCCCCGGCCACTTCCTTCATCGCCACACTTGCCGCGTTGTGAGGCTCTGAGATGCCCTCGATAATATGGCGTTCGACGTTCTCGATGACCACAATCGCGTCATCGACGACGAGCCCGGTTGCTAGAGTGATACCAAATAGCGTAAGGGTGTTGATCGAAAAGCCCAAGATCTTGACGAAGATAAAAGTCCCGATGAGGGAAACCGGGATCGTAATTGCTGGGATGAACGTGCTGCGCCAGTCCTGAAGGAAGATATAGATCACCAGCACCACGAGGCCTATGGCTTCCAAAAGGGTGATCAGAACGTCTTTAATGGATTCCCCAATTACCTCGGTGGTGTCAAACGCGATCGCGTATTTGAGTCCCGGAGGGAAACTCTTGGAGAGGCGCGCAAGTTCGAGTTTGGCCCCACGGTCGACGTCCAGAGCGTTGGCGCCGGGAAGTTGAGTAACCGCGAGGCCCATGGAGTCGTGGCCGTTAAATCGCAATATAGTGCCGTAGTCTTCGGCGCCAAGCTCGGCCCGGCCAACGTCCTTCAAGCGCACCAATGTGCCGTCGGTCCCGGTTTTCAGGATAATGTTGTCGAATTCCTTGGGTTCCGAAAGCCGCCCGATCGCGCGAACACTGATTTGATAAACCTGGCCAGTGCGCGCAGGGGGTTGCCCGACCTGGCCCGCGGCGACCTGGACATTTTGTTCTTGCAGAGCAACCAGAACGTTCGTTGCTGTCAAGCCGCGGGCGGCGAGACGCGAAGGATCAAGCCAGAGGCGCATCGCGTATTTGCGCTCGCCAAAAATCAACGCGTCACCCACGCCCGGCACGCGCTTCAGAGCGTCCTTTACGTAGACGTCCAGGTAATTGCTGATGAACAGACTGTCGTATTGCCCCTGATCCGCATACATCCCAGCCGCGAGAACAAACCCCGAGAACTGTTTGGTAATGATGATGCCGGTATTTTTGACTTCGTTGGGGAGACGGCCGAGGGCCTGATTAACGCGGTTCTGCACGTCGACCGCCGCCAAATCCACGTCGCGCGCGGAGTCAAAGGTGACGGTGATCGCGCTGCTTCCGTCATTTCCGCTGGCGGAGGTGATGTACTTCATTCCCGGGACGCCGTTGATGGCCTGCTCTAAGGGAATAGTGACTGCGGACTCGACGGTTTGTGCGTTGGCTCCAATGTAAGCGCTTGCTACGAGAACCTGCGGCGGGGCCAACTGCGGAAATTGCGCGATGGGCAAAGAGGGAATAGAGATTGCGCCGCCCAGAATGATCAGCAGGGCGCAGACAGTGGCGAACACGGGGCGCCGGATGAAAAAATCAACAAACAAATCCTTTCGCCCCCTTTCTCGCGAATGAAGTGTGTTTTCGCCTTAATGTGTGCCGTCTATTTTCGCATTTGGCCGGGTGTAGTTCCGGGATTCGGGGCGGCCTTGTTAGTCTGAATCTGCTCGGCCACCGGTGCGCCATCCTGCAGAAACTGCAATCCAGAGACGATGACGTGCTCTCCAGGTTTTATGCCTTCAAGGACCGCATAGTCATTCCCCACGATTTCGCCCAGCTTCAGGAGTCGCTGTCGCGCCACCGTTCCCTTGTCCTCTTTCACCGCCGCAAAGGCGAAAAATTGTCCATTGATGCGCTGCACCGCAAGCACCGGCACGACTTGGCCCTCCCGGGTCCCCCAGGTGATTTGTGTGCGCACCTGTTGGGCGATCCGCAGACTGGCTTTGGCATTTCCAAGAGCCGCTTTGGCCAAGACGGTCTGGGTCTCGGAGTCCACCTGGGGGGACACAAACGTAATCCTTGTCTCAGAGATCGCCATCCCGTTTTCGTCCAATAATCTCACCGGCAGACCGAGGCGTAAGGTTTGCGCTCGCGCAGCGGGCACATAGATATAAGCTTCCAGTGCACCCGGCTCATTAACAGTCGTCAAAAGAGTTGAAACGGTGACCCGGTCACCCACGCGCACGGGGATATCCCCCACAATTCCGTCCATTGGCGCGCTCACGCGGTAATAATGCAACTCCACCTTTTGCTGTTGGACCTGGTGTTCGAGCGATTTCAGCTGCGACACCGCTGCGTCGTAATTGGTTTGGGCATTGTCAAAGTCCTGCTTGCTGATAACCCCAGCGTCGAAAAGCTTCTGCGCGCGTTCCAAGGAAATTTTAGCGAAGCGCACGTTGGCTTCCTGTGCCGCGCGCGAAGCGTCCTGGCTGCTGACACTTGCTTCTTGTTTCAGAGGGTCGATCTGCAAAAGAGGCGCGCCCGCCTCGACGCGATCGCCGGATTTCACGAAGATTTTTGTGATCTGTCCTTCCACTTGCGGGTTGATCGTCGCGGAATGCCTGGACTTAAGGATGGCCAGATACTCCGTCGAGTCGGCAATTCGCTGCGTTTCCGCAACAATGACTTGTACGGGCATTGCCGGCGGTGCTTCGCCCGTTGGACCGTTGGCTTGAGACTTTGCCCCGCATCCCGCCAGCAGAAGCATGCAAAGACAGACTTCGGGCAGGGAAGTAGCCGCTGGGCGGAGGATTGTGTCCTCCATGCGGAGGAATGCCAAATCTTTGGATGTCTTTGTAGGCATGGGGAGAGAATTCAATAGTACGACAAGGAGTGTCCGCTGAACAGTGATGCACGCACATCTCCACGTGATGGCCGCTTGGACGTCCTTAATCCCGGTGGGTTAGTACATGTCGCTGGAATCGATTTTCTTGCCGGAAAGCCCCAGTTGCAGTATCTCGAGGTCTTGAGGGCGGTCGAAAATCTTCCCGGGCAACCAATGTTTGATCAGAATGCGGAAACCGCCGAAGGCAATTCCGGTCACCGTGGCGATCACCAGGAAAAGGGAAGTGAAAAGAAAAATCTTGTACAGGACTCGAACCATCGGCGGGTCCGTGGCTGTCTGCCCGGGCTCATTCCAAGTGACTTCTGTCTCATAATTTACTTCGTCGCGTATAGCCTGGGCGTGCATCTCGGACGTGGCCGCAAATACCAGAGATAACAACGAGGCTTTCCGTTTTACAGTCACGCCCGCTTGTCTTGCGGTGGCGGGGAGGGCCTGTTCCAGGTGGTGAAGGCGGCTCTCCGCCACTTGCGGGGTGGGATACGAGAGGAGCAGGAGGACTCCACGGCCATGCTCTCCTTGGTACCTTGCCAGCATCGCTTCCGCCTTGTCCTCAAAGCCAGCCTCCCCGGACAGATCAGCGTAAGCTCCTTGGTTCAGAGACGTCATCGCCGCACGAAACGCTTCCGGGCCCAACGCATATTTCTCAGAACCAAATATCCGCCATTTCGTGGGCAGATAGCCCCTCAAAGGTGGCAGGGGAGTGGGGTCAGCCTTGGATTTGAGGGCCGCAACAATCTCCTTGAGACTCTCGGGCTTTGTGTCCGGTGCAAGCGTAGCCTGTATAACCAGGTTGCCCACCAGGACTCGCGCATCATACTGGCTGAGGGCAGAATCAGCACCTAGTCCCAAGTTCCGCATCCCGGGCACCAGCAAAAAGGTGTAAAACTCGTACGCGCTGCTCGGATCCCGCAGGACGAAGACCCGTAACGTGACTTGATCCTTGCCGTTGCGGTAGGGGCGTTGCTCTATGCGGGACAAACCGGATTCTTGGACCACCAGTTCACCGTTGGCCCACGGAGCCCAGTTTCCCAAATCTTGTGTTTTTAGAGTTTTGACGGAGCCTTCGGCAGCCCAAGGGCCGAAGCGGTCGGGTAGAACATTTGTCTGCGCAGATACGGCGGCGCACAGTAGAGCAGCCCACACAGTCGCAACGATCAGCTTTCGCATGACAACCTTGTCATTAGACGCTTCCAGACTACTTCTGGTTCCTGGATTGTTCCACCGTTGCGACGATTGGGGTGCGGTTGGGTCTTGCGGAGCTGTTCATTGCCACGCTGTTCATGCTCTGCAAATAGGCCGTGACGCCCTGGAAAACGCCTTCGGCGATGCGCTGCCGGTGTTCCGGCTTCTTCAGAAGTTGCTCGTCGGCTGGGTTGCTGAGGAAGGAGATCTCCGTCAGGATCGACGGCATATCCGCGCCAATGAGAACCACGAACGGAGCCTTGCGCACGCCACGGTTCCTGACGGGCTTGACCGCTCGTTGGATGCGCTTGGAAAGGGAGTCCTGAATGTCCTCCGCCAGTTCCTTTGATTCATCAATCTTTTCCGTGCGCGCGATCTTCTTCACCAAATCTTCCAGATCATGAACACCCTGCTGGGACACCGCATTCTCTCTGGCTGCCACTTCCATGGCTTCGGCGGATCCCTTCAGGTTCAGGTAATAGGTTTCCACACCCCGCGCACCGTGGTCCGGACTGGAATTCGCATGGATAGAGACAAAGAGGTCGGCTTTGGCTTCGTTCGCAATATTCGTGCGGTCCTCGAGGGGAATAAACGTGTCGTCGGAACGCGTGTACACCACGTCAGCACCAGGCATCCTCTGCTCAATGAGTTTGCCGAGTCGCAGCGCGACGTCTAGGCAGAGATCCTTTTCCATCAAACCCGTGGGACCGATCGTGCCGGTATCGTGACCACCATGTCCGGCATCAATCACAATCCGTCCGACTTTTAGCCCAAGTGCCCGCGTCAATGTGGATTGACCGTCGCGTGTCGGTTGTGGCGCAGCAACGGGCTGAACCAGTTCAGGCTTGGTCTTGGATTTCGAATTTGCTGCCCTTGTCAGCGAAGTCTTGCTTGGTTCGGGTACCGGCTTGGCTGTTGAATTCGTACTGGCCGTGTTTGCAGCCACCTTGGAATCGGTTCCTCGTGATCTCGCAGCGCTCTCGGGTGGCGTGGTGACCTCAGGCGCGGCACGCTCCGCCGCTGTCAAGTTCGCAAATCCATCGTTGCTGGCGCCCCCTTCCGGGGTACCTTTTGTCGCCTTAGCCGATTCCGTTACCTCTGCCCTGGGCAGATTCTTCGCGGAATAAATTTCGATGATCAACCTGGTGGGGTTTTTGTTCAGCGAAACTGCGTAATCTCTTACCCCGTTCACGTCCAGCACGACACGGACGACTCCCGGATGATTCTGCGCCAGGCGTACCCCGGTCAACAGATCGCCGCTCACTTGAATGTTGGCGCGTGCTAACGCAGGGTTGAGTCTTGCGGCACGCAGGTCAAAGTAAATACGATCGGGGTTAGCGATGCGTCCCGACGAGTACTGTACGGAATCTTCCAGGTCGATAATGACCTTTGCGCTCTCCGCAGTCACGTTGGTACTGATTTTCTGGACGCGCGGAATGGCGGCCGTTTTCGATGCCTCCCCACCACTGATTGCTTTTCGAGCAGCAGCGGGCTCAGATTTGACCGGTGTGGCGGGCGCCGGCGGTGGGGGACTCTTGGTCGCCACCTCGCCCGTGTCCGCGCTTTTCCTCATGGCCAATTCCGCGAGGGCTTCCTGCACTTCGCGTTTGTGGGACGACCGCGGAAATTTCTTGCAGAACTGCTGATAAGTCTGTGTTGCCGCCGCAAGGTCGCCAAGCTGTTCCTTCTGCAGCTTCGCCAAACGCAGCATGGCATCTCCCACATGCTTGCTCGCGGGGTAATCGCGAATCAAATACGCATAGGTCTCCGCAGCAGTCTGATAATAGCTCCGTCCAAAACGATCGCCCATTTCCGTGTCGAGTTCAGCCATGGCAATCAGTGCGTCCGGCACTTCGGCCGCGTGCGGCGTAATCAAATACACGCGCTGATAGCCCGTGACAACCTTCCTGTATTCGGAGACGGTGCGCTGGTTCGCGGCTTTGCTATTGAGCAGGGCGCGTAGTTCCTCGGCTCGGGCAAATTGCGAACTGGCGGCTTCGCGCTTCATGCTGGAGTCTGCTGTCTTGGCTCTCACCGGGCGCGGAAGAATGCACGCCGCTAGTAACACAAAACCCAGCGAAACAGCGGCGAAACCCTTGCCGAAATTTTTTGCTCCCCAGTTCATTCGCTTCCGGACCCCTCACATGAGCCTTCTTGCCTTCCACTATTCGTTGGTAAAGATTATTCTTCCATTGGCGTCGACCACGCGGTGAATCGGGTTCGCCCGGGTATAGGCGTTATCGAGACGCCCAGAGCCCGGCCGGAAATATGCATCTTGCACCCGCTGAACGTAATTCCGCGTTTCCCGGTAGCCCGGAATCCCATGAGCCCGGTCCACTGCACCTTCTCCGGCATTGTATGCCGCTAAGGCCAGATCGAGATTCCCGTTGTATCGTTCCAGTAACAGCTTCAGGTACCGCACACCAGCGTCCACGTTCTGCTTTGGATTGAACGCATCGTTCACCCCGAAGCGCATAGCTGTTGTTGGAATTAACTGCATCAAGCCCGACGCTCCCTTATGCGATCTCGCCGCTGGATTCCAGTTCGATTCCGTTTCGATCACCGCTCGTACAAGAGCGGGATCCACGTGATGCCGTTCTGCCGCCTCTCGAACCAATTTTTCCGCGCCATCACGGTCGAGGGTCACGGCCGGCCGGTTCTTGCCCATAAATGACATCTCTCCCGCCATATATATCGTCGTGCGTGGCTTAGCCGGGCTGAGCTTGACCGGTGGCGGCTCCGCATTGACAAACAAGCGGCGTCCAGACTCGTCGGTCAGCGAAGCAATCTGTGCCTTCGCGGGCCGCGGCAAAGCCAACAAACCCGCCACAGCCATAGAACACAAAACTCCTGCTCGCAGTTTCATTAGATGTTGGTTTTGGCAATTTCGCCTTGGGGAAGGCATGGTTTATACACTGCACCCGCAGTTGCAGTCTGCCTTGCTCGAGCGAGCAGACCCAACAAAGTTTGTTCTTTCAGGCCGTGTCCAGAAGCAAGTATCACAGAATGCGTAACTTGCAGGACACCGTCCTGGCGCTACGCCTGATTATAGCAAGGGTTCGAGCAGCGATGGGACGCTTTGCAAGGCACTTTTTAGCGCTGATGTGTCTTTTCCGCCAGCTTCCGCCAAATCCGGCCGGCCACCCCCGGATCCCCCCACTTGCTTGGCCAAGGCTTGTATCAGCTTGCCTGCGTGCACTTTAGCCGTAAGGTCTTTGGTGACTCCGGCGATGAGCGCGACCTTTCCATCCTCTGGCATGCCCAAAGCCACCACACCGGAGCCAAGTTTCTGCCTCAGGGAATCAACTAATTGACGTAGTCCCTCTCTGTCGACGTTCGACACTTCTCCAACCACCACTTTCACTCCCTTGATGGTCTTCGCCTGTGCGAACAGGTCGTCCAGTTGATTCATCGCGCCTTTGCGCTTTTGTTCGCTGAGCTCCTTTTCCAACTGCCGCGCGGTCTGGGCCAGTTTCTCAACGGAAGCAAGCACCGCATCCTGGCCAACGTTCAAACTGTCTGCCAGTTGCAAAAGTATTTGTGATTGGTTTTGAAAATGTTCGAGGGCGCCAATACCCGTGACTGCTTCGATGCGGCGTACGCCCGCCGCCACGGACTCTTCGCTGACGATTTTCAACACACCGATATCTCCCGCATGGTGGACGTGCGTCCCGCCGCACAACTCCTTCGAATAGAAACCCTTCGGCGAGCGCGGATCGGGGATGGTAACGACGCGCACGTTGCTCTCAGGGTATTTATCGCCGAAGAAGGCCAGCGCGCCGGAATTCAGTGCTTCTTCAAGTGACATCACCCCGGTCTCAATTTGTGTGTTCAGGCGAATTTCGTCATTCACCTGCTGCTCAATGTCTGCAAGTTCTTCCTGGCCCACGGGAGCGAAATGCGAGAAGTCGAACCGCAGACGCTCCGGGGCATTCAGTGAGCCGGACTGTTTGACGTGAGTGCCTAAGATATTGCGCAGTGCAGCGTGGACCAGGTGGGTTCCAGTGTGATTGCGCATGATCCGGGCATGGCGCTCGGCATCGGCAACAACCGCTACGCGGTCGCCGACGCGCAGAGCCTCTTTGGCTTTTACCTTGTGCGCGATAAGCCCCGCCACCGGGTAATAGGCTCCCGTTATCTCGGCAAGCAGCGACGCTCCGGAATTGTCGTAGAAGCCGCCAATGTCCGCCATCTGCCCGCCGGACTCGGCGTAAATGACCGTGCGGTCTAACACCACTTCGCCGCTTTCGCCGGCCTTCAGTTCACCAACGGAACCGCTCTTGGTGTCGGCGGGGTGAGCGCCGCCCGAAAGAATGATCGCCTCGATGCGGCAATCCTTGGTGCTGGTCTCAAAATAAAAATCCGGCTCGGTCTTGAACGTCTCCGCCAGTTTCGCGTACGTCGGATTCGCCGCCTCCTTATGCACGCCTTTCCACGATGCCCGCGCCCGCGTCCGCTGCTCCTGCATTGCCTTTTCAAAACCTCCGAGATCAAGTTTCAATCCGGCATCTCGGGCAGCATCTTCGATAAAGTCCACTGGTAAACCAAATGTGTCGTACAGTGCGAAGGCTTTGTCCCCTGAAAGGAAAGGGCTTGAACCCTCGATTTTGATCTGCTTTGGATCCCTGATCATTTCATCCAGTTTCTTCAGTCCAACGGCTAGTGTATTAGTGAATCTACGCTCCTCGGCCAATACAATCATTGGCGTCTCGGCTGCACCTGGACCGAGCAATTCCGGGTACGCTGTATGCATTAGCTCTCGAACAGAAGCGACAATCTCGTGAAGAAAAGGACGTTGCGCTCCAAGTAGGAGTCCGTGGCGAATGGCCCGCCGCATGATCTTGCGCAATACATAGCCACGGCCTTCATTCGATGGCAATACGCCGTCGGTAATGAGAAACGTAGTAGCCCGTGCATGGTCGGCAATCACGCGGAGAGAAGCGGCGGATTGGCGCTGCTCCTCCGCGGCGAGTTCTTTCTGCTCGTCGACGCCAGTCAGTTGCGCCGCACGATCAATCATAGGAACGAACAGGTCGGTGTCGTAATTCGAAATCACGCCCTGCAGTACCGCCGCGACTCGCTCCAGCCCCATCCCTGTATCCACGCAGGGTTTTGGCAGCGGTGTCAACGTCCCGCTGGCGTCGCGGTTGAACTGCATGAACACCAAATTCCAGATTTCGACGTAGCGCCCGCAATCGCAGGGGAATTTGCAATCCGCGTGGCCGTCATCTGAAGCCGCCGGGCCCATATCATAGTGAATCTCGCTACACGGTCCGCAGGGCCCAGTATCGCCCATTGCCCAAAAATTGTCTTTCAGGCCGGGAATTGCAAAGATGCGCTCTCCCGGAACCTGTTGCCCCAACCAAAAGCCTTTGGCTTCCTCATCCACTCCCAGAGTGGTGCCCCGCGTAACTTCCGCTCCGCCAAAAACCGTGACGTACAGCTTGTCTTTCGGTATTCCGTACCACTGAGGCGAAGTGATTAGCTCCCACGCGTAGGCGACAGCCTCTTTTTTGAAGTAATCGCCGAAGGAAAAATTCCCCAGCATCTCGAAGAACGTGTGGTGCCTCTTCGTGAAGCCCACATTTTCCAAGTCGTTGTGCTTGCCGCCCGCGCGCACACATTTCTGCGCCGTCGTCGCCCGCGTGTATTCCCGCTTTTCGAGGCCCAGAAACACATCCTTAAACTGGTTCATCCCTGCGTTCGTAAATAGCAGCGTCGGGTCGCCATGCGGCACAAGCGAAGACGAACGCACGCGCCGATGCCCCTTGCTCTCGAAAAATTCCAGGAATTTCTCGCGAACCTCATTGCCGCTCAGTTTTTTGATGGCGCTTTCCGTCACGTAAGCCTCAATTTACCCATGGGGAGTATCACTTGATTATCGCAGAGCGACACAGGTGCGGCAATTACCCGGCAGAGCGCAGCATCAATGTCTTGATGATCGCTGGATTCAGGCGTCGAGGCGTTTCTCGTACGCAACGGTCTCTCCATATTCGAGGTGCCGCCGCATAATTCTCAGATACATGGCCCAGCAATAGTTCGAGACGCGCCAATGCTCGTTCGCTTCCGGCCAGCCCAGGTGGTAGAAGTGCACGCGAGTGGCTCCCTGCTTCTCCGCCGTTAGCTTGCAGCCGACGCGCGTGTTCTGCCAGTCTTCATGGGCCTGCGTCATCTCCAATTCGAACTCTTTCCCCGGCACACAGCGTGTCACTTTGGCCTTCCAGGCGTATTCCGGCCCGAAATATAGCCGAAACTCTGCGCCATCACATGGTTCGCCACTGGCCTCTTTGGTCCACCAATGATTCAACCCGTCCGGTGTGGCGAACATGGCAAACACCCGTTCGGGAGCAGCCTTCACAAAGAACTCATGAATGATATCCGCCATAACGCTCCTTCTATTCTTCGAGGCTAGGCTCGACCTCCGGCACATCCTTGTGCGTGAGCCGATGCAATTCGCGCCGAATCAGGTCTGCTGGAAAACCAGCGCCGATCAGGGATCGATACAGCGAAGCCAGTTTCTTTTCATCAATCTCGCCGCGATACAGCTTGAGCTTGCGCTCGATTCGCTGGCGGACAATGGCGGCCGGATCAGTCTCCTTGGCGGCGTCTTTCAACGCGGCTTCAATATGCCGGTCGGGAACGCCGCGAGCCCGGAGTTCGCGGGCGATCCGGAACTGTCCCTGCTTCCGCCCCTCGGTGCGATGCCGGGTGAACTGGCGGGCATAGCGCGCATCGTCAACCAGCTTCTCGCGCTTCAGGCGTTCGACCACCGATTTCACTAGCTTTTCATCTTCACAACGGCTCGCCAGCGCCTTCTGCATCTGAGAGATGGAATATGCCCGCCGCATCAGGATCTTGATGGCGGCGTCGTACAGCAGCGCTTCTGTCTCCAACTGGCGAGGTTTGCCAAACATGAAGGAAGCATAGAGGAAGGAGGGGCGAGAGGCTAGTGCCGTTCCACCTTCTTCCTGCCAGTCACTCCCATTGTTCGCAGCGCGTGACCCGTGTTCTGCCGCACCTTCAATTTTTTGCCTAACCATTTGGAACGGCACGAGTCCGGGGAGTGAGAGAGGGGGTGGGGGTAAACATTCGAGCGTGCGCTAGGTCACACACCCCAAACCAGTCGTAGATGACAATTGGTGCAGGGAGTGATTGAAAACACAGCACTTTGCGAACACTCCATTTGGCATTCCGATTGCCATCTTACACGACGGGAGACTTTTACTATGGCCTACGTAATCACAGATACCTGCACGAAGGACGAGCACTGCATCGAGACCTGTCCAGTCAGCTGCATCCATCCCACCAAGGATGAGGCGGACTTTGCCACGGTTCCGCAGTTGTATGTGAACCCGGCGGAGTGTATCGACTGCGGCGCTTGTGTGCCGGTCTGCCCAACGAATTCGATCTACGTGGTGGAAGAACTGCCGGAAGATCTCAAGCCCTTCACTGCCAAGAACGCCGCTCACTTTAACTGAGCGGGCTTTTCGCCTCAACCAAGAGCTCACTCCTGTCCAGCGGTGAGCTCTTGGGTTTTTGGAGTGCGGGCAGCTTGCTGCCGCTTTTACGGCGCAAGCCGTTTTCCTCAAATCTATTGACGCGCAACTAGGGGTTGGGCTCAAAAGCGGCAAGCCATCGCACTCCAAATTATTCGCCAGCCGGTTTGGCCCCGGGCAGCCTGCTCTTCAGCAGTTTGATTTGACCATTGTGATTGGCCTCGTGTTCAGTTACGTGGAACCACTTGCAGTAGTTGTTGGTCGGCCCCCAACCCCACGTCTTGTCCACTGTCATCAGCCAGGCGTCATCCCGTTTGCGAAATTCCGCCAGTGTTTTCTCGCGGGTCTCATTCAAAATGTTGAGGTAATAGTCCAGATTGTTTCCCACGATCCCCTTGCGGGCGGGAGCGCCCAACTCCATTGGCATACCCCACTTTTCTTTCCAGGCCTCAGGGATTTTGTCCTCAGAAAGTTCCTCAAAAGTGTTGAGTTGGTAGAACCTCTCAGCAGCAGCCAGGTGCAGAAGCATTGCGCCAATTCGGTTCGCTTTGTCGTCCAACAAGAAATCCAGATCTTTTTGCGACATGCCTTGAACAGAACGCAGGACCTGCATGCGCATGAATGCCATTTGCGAAACAAGCGTGCCGATCTGCGGCGAGTAGCCCTTCTTCGGGCCGACGATGCCTATATCCGTATCTTCGGAAAAAGAAGGCTCGGCCAATAAGCTGAAACCAGCTATTCCGGCAGTGAGCCCGGCCGAAGCTTTGAGAAAATTTCTGCGACCGGGAAACGAGAGGATATCGCCCATGCTGATCTCCAAAACAAAGGATGTGCGAGAAGGGTAGCCTGAATCTCGCAAGAACCCGCGGATAATACACCTGTAGTTGGGGCGGAGCAAGCGAGTGCGCGGATCCGAACTTGGGGAGCTCGCGGGAGAGGGCAATATCCGGAGCCAGCTGTGGGCAAGTTCAACTGTGAACTATTTACTGTGGAAGGTTGGCTATTTGCGGCTGAAGCGCTCGAAATCCGCCATCTGCGAGGCCATTTCCTCTCGTGCGGCATCGGATGCGGAACGAATCCCCTGGATGCGAAGCTTGAACTCGTCGGGATTGGAAGCTCGTATTAACGCCTCGTCGATGGTGATTAGTTCCTTCGTGTACAGGTCAAAGAGCGATTGGTCAAACGTCTGCATGCCGTATTGCGAAGTGCCGGCGGCGATGGCGTCATGGATCAGGCGCGTCTTGTCCGCATTGATCACGCAATCTCTGATGTACGCGGTAGCGATCATGACTTCGCAGGCAGGCACGCGGCCTTTGTCGTCAGCACGGCGCACGAGCCGCTGGGAAATGACGGCTTTCAGGGTGGCGGCCATCTGCAAGCGTATCTGTTTCTGCTCCGGCGGAGGGAAGACCGCGATAATACGCTGAATGGTCTCGGTTGCGTCCAGGGTGTGCAAAGTGGAGAAAACCAGGTGCCCGGTTTCCGCGGCGAGCAAGGCTGTCGAGATAGTCTCCAGGTCGCGCATTTCTCCGACCAGAATGACGTCCGGGTCTTGACGCAGGCCGGCGCGCAAGGCAGTGGAGAAGTTTGCGGTGTCGACTTCGACCTCGCGCTGATTGATGAAGCTGCGCTTGTCGCGGTGAAGGAACTCGATAGGGTCTTCAATCGTAATGATGTGATCGGAGCGGTTTGCGTTGATGCGGTCGATCATCGCCGCCAGTGTGGTGGACTTACCGGAACCCGTCGTACCGGTGACCAGGACCAACCCGCGCTGCTCCTCGCAAATCTTGCCGATAACGGACGGCAGATTGAGCTCTTCCACGGTGCGAATCTTCGTCGGGATGACGCGGAGAACCATGCCCACGTTGCCGCGCTGCTGGAAAACGTTCACGCGGAATCGCCCGAGGCCTGCGACGCCATAGGCCATGTCCAACTCGGCAGTCTCCTTGAATTTTTGCTTCTGCCTGTTGGTCATCATGCTGAAGGCCATCGAAAGCATCTCTTCCGGTGTGACCCGAGGCACGTCCGTGAGCGCGGCGAGCACGCCATCCACACGCAGATAGGGGTGGTTGCCCACCTTCAGGTGCAAGTCGGAGGCCTTGCTTTCAACGGCGCGCCGCAACAAATCGTCAATGCTTAAAGCCATGGGCTATCACTCCGCAACAATGCGTTTCTTTCTTGAAGCTAACATTCCCTTCCGGGGGCAACAATACAGCCGGAAGAGGCCGTAGCGGTGTAGTTACCTAGGCAAGGGGACAGGGTTTTCCCGCCAAGGTGGAGCAAGCTCCAGAGTCCCAGATCACCCCTCAGATTTGCGCAGGAACACGGAATCGTAAAGCAACCCGGCCAGGAACCCGCCCCCGAGCGGGCCAACCCAGTAAATCCCCCAGTTCAGCCAGTGTCCCGAGGCCAGCGCGGGACCGAACGCTCGGGCCGGATTGAGCGCCCCGCCGGTGAACGGGCCGGCAACCAGAATTCCCAGCGTAATCGTAAGTCCGATGCCAAACCCCGCAATCGAGCGAAACGTGCCCCGCTCATCCACCGCCGTTGCAAAAACAACCAGAACGAGAAAAAAGGTCGTGGTTGCTTCCATGGCCATGCCGGACCAACGCGGGAAATCGCGCATAAGTTCTGGCGTCCCGAGGAAAACATTGTTGCCGATATCATCCGGAATCACCAGTTTCAGAAGGAATGCAGCCGCGGCAGCGCCCACAAGCTGCGCGCCCCAGTAAGCCAGTGAATCCAGCGTCGATAGACGTTTCGTGACCCAGAACCCGATGGTGATCGCGGGATTGAAATGGCCTCCGGAGATGTGTCCGAGCGCCGAAACCATGATGGCAATAGCCAGCCCGTGCGCGAGGGCGATAGCCAATAATCCCAGTCCGCCGGAACTGCGCAGGTGAAAGTCGACACAAACCGCGCCGGCTCCGAAAAAGATCAGTGCGAAAGTTCCTAGGAATTCTGCTGTGAGTTTCTGGCTGAGGTTGTACATCCATGGGCCTCCCGGGTCGTGCCGTGTGTACAACGCGATGGAAATGATTCTAGCCGGAAAGCGGAGAGCGCGCTAGGAACCAAAAAAAGGGTGCAGCACCGCTGCACCCCAGATCGCCACTAGAGATGGAAAAACTTTCTTATCGTGAGGCCGCGACAGGCGCATTCACCGCCGTGAGCCAATTGTGCCGGTCGGTCTTTTTGCCGTTGGTAAGCGCGAAGAACTCTTCCTGGATGCGGCGTGTAACTGGCCCAGCAGCGCCCTTGCCAATGGTGATTTTGTCGATCGACCGGATGGGTGTGACCTCCACCGCCGTGCCCACGAAAAAAACCTCATCGGCGAGGTACACCATCTCGCGGGGAATGACCGATTCTTTCACAGGAATATTCAAGTCGACGGCGATTTTCACGATGGAGTCGCGCGTGATACCTGGAAGGATGCTTGCGGAGAGTGGCGGAGTAATGAGTGCGCCATCATGTACGAGAAAAATGTTCATCCCGGAGCCTTCGCTGACGTGGCCATGGGCATCCAGTGCGATGCCCTCGGCAAACCCGTTTAGCGCTGCCTCCATGCGAATGAGCTGGGAATTCATGTAATTGGCGGCGGCCTTGGACATGGCCGGTAGGGTGTTCGGAGCGATGCGCGTCCAGGAACTCACGCAAACGTCCACGCCTTTGGATAACGCATCAGGGCCAAGATAGGCGCCCCACTGCCAGCAGGCCATGTAAATCTCGATCGGCGAACTTAAAGGGTTCACGCCAACTTCACCGTAACCGCGCAAGGCAATGGGCTTCACGTAACACGCGCCCATTCTGTTGATGCGCACTAGTTCGCAGGCTGCATTGCAGAAATCATCCAGCGAATACGCAAACTCCATGCGGTAAATCTTTCCGGAATTGATCAGCCGCTGCATGTGCTCGCGCAGGCGGAAAATCGCTGGGCCCTGCGGAGTTTCGTAACAGCGAATGCCTTCAAAAACCGCGGAGCCATAGCCGACGGCGTGGGCCAATACGTGGAGCTTCGCGTCATCCCAAAGGATCCATTTCCCGTTGTGCCAAATTTTGTCGGTCTTCTGTACTGGCATGGTCCTGCCTCCTCGCTAACTCAGTCGCGAATCGCTCGCATTTTGAGGATAAGGCAGGCGCGCGGGAGCGTCAATGAAATCAACGAATCTTAACGCTACATGTTCAGCCATTTTGGTGGTGTACCTTCTGAGAATCGAGCCAATTTGGCGGGTGCAAGACCGAGTTCGTGTTGCACCCAAGCTCTCCACGCAGATACCGCCGGTCAAGCGACCCTGACAGGGAAAGAGCAAGGAAATGCTGTCAATAGGATGAGATCAGTTCTTGGGAGATTCAGAGGGTCCGGTGTTGCGCGGTTGCGTCAACTCTTGATAGGCCGCGTGTGCCTGCGACAATATCTTTCCGTTGCTTTGCTCCCAGGTGCCGAGAATCACAAAGGGAATGACGGTGGCGGCGGCCCAGATTTTGGCGTTGCGGGGAATCTTCACTTCGGGCTCCCAGCGGAACAGTTGCGAGGCCACGAAAAAGGACAAGACGGTCCAAAAAGCCAGAGACAGGATGTAAATCAAGAGTTGAGAGATGGACTTGGAAAAGACAATCGATTGCTGCAAGCCTGTGACCAGATAGGTCGCCGGAAGGAAGAGCGCGATCTTCTTCACGACCTGGGGCAAATATTCAAACGGAAACGTTGCGCCAGAAAGAAAGATGAGTGGAAGCCAGAGGATTTGATTGAGCACCTGGGTCTCTTGCATCGTGTTCGTGATACTGGCAACCACCAGACCGAGAGAGCCGAACGCCACTGTGCCCGCACCGATAAAGAGAAAGAGCGCGAGAACGTTGCCAAAATCACGTACGTGGAAAACTACCCGTGCCAGCGCAAGTTCCAACAAAACAGTGGGCAGGGTCAAAGCGAAGTTGGCAAGGATACTGGACGCCAGCATGTCGCTCGCAGAGACAGGCGCGACATGGAAACGCCGCAGAATGCCTTGCTCGCGATACATGACCAGGGTCGCGCTGAGCCCCCAGAAACTGCCCATCACGGTCAAGGCGAGGACCGGACCAAGGAAGTATTTGACGGCTTCCGGAATGCCCCTGGCGAAGACTCCCGAATAGAGAAAGAAGAAGCCCAGAGGCATCACCACGCTGAAAAAGAAAAACATTTTGTTACGCAGGGCCAGTTGCATTCGCACGCGTGTGAGGGTAACAAGGTTTGTCAATCGCGTAGCCTCCTTCCAGTGAGTTCGATGAACACGTCTTCCAGTGAGGGGGTCGCGATCTCCAGGCCGACCAATTCGTTTCCTTCCGCTTCCAGATGTTTCACCAGCGCGACGATGGCAGGAGCGGTGCGCTGGCAGTGCAGCACGTAAGCTCCGTCAACTTCGCGCGCGTCCACCACGCCGTCAAGACCCTTGAGCTTGCCGTCGGAAGCAGCCTTGGCCAGCCGAACTTCCACGCGCGTGGTGTTGGCGGAACGCTGCTTCAGTTCGCGCGGCGTCCCGGTGACAATCACCTTGCCGTGATCGATGATGGCCACGCGGTCGCATAGCCGCTCTGCTTCCTCGATGTAGTGAGTCGTCAGCACAATGGTTTTCCTTTCCCGTTTTAGCTCTTCGATGATGTCGTAAATCTCGCGCCGCACTTGCGGATCAAGGCCGGCGGTAGGCTCGTCGAGAAACAGAACTTTGGGATCGTTGACTAGCGCCAGGGCCAGTGCCAAGCGTTGTTTCTGCCCGCCAGAAAGGTGGTTGTAAAAGGCATTGCGTTTTTCTTCCAGGCCAAAGCGTTTAAGCAGTTCGTCAACTTTGCGGCCGCGCCGGTAAAAGCTGGCAAACAAACGCAGAGCTTCACTGACGCGGATTTTGTCCGGCAGGGAAGTGGATTGCAGCGCCGCGCCGATCTCCCGTTTGAGTTCGGTGGGGTTTTTTTCCGGGTCATAGCCGCAAACGGAAACGCGACCCCCGTCGGCGGGACGCAGACCCTCCATAACTTCAATCGTGCTGGTCTTGCCCGCGCCGTTGGGCCCTAAAAGGCCAAAAACTTCGCCTTCCTCCACGGAGAAGCTCACTCCACGAACGGCATGCACATCTCCATAACGCTTCTCAAGGTTCTCTACCAACAGAATAGGGTTGGGCATGGTCGATTAGTGGCTTCCATGGTAGCGCAACTGCCGGAATCTCTCGAACTGTTAACGCTTCCCCTTGGAACTACGCGTCCCGGGAGCTTTCTGTTTCAGTCGCGTCTTCACAGTCCCGGCTGGGGACCAGAGGTAACGCTTCAGGTCGACACGCCTTTCGAGAAGTTGAATTCCCTCACTTTGCAAAAGTTTTCTCTGAAGGGATGCGTAAGGTTCGCGGATTAGCAGTTTGCCCTGGTCACCCACCACGCGGTGCCACGGGATGCCTTTTCCTGAGGGCGTTGCTGCCATGGCTCTACCCGCGGTCCTCGCCCCGCCGCGCAAACGTAAAGCCCTGGCTAACGCCCCGTAAGTAACAACCCTGCCGCGAGGAATTTGTTTCACCATTCGATAAACGGGATCCCACGTCATGCGGGAACCTCCTTCGCGCAAACAGTGTCCATCCTAGGAGGAGTCCTATGATGTGACAAGAGATTCTTGCCCCGGCGCGGTGTTTAATTGTTTAGCCGCAACGACGCTTGCGGAACGCATGGCAAGACTCGGGATGAGCGCCCAGCGTCGGGAACCGGCAAGGGAAGAAGAAAATTTGATGGATTGCAGCGGAATAATGACGGGCCAAAAGGTGACTGATTCGCCATTTCCGCTCTTGACGCCTGTAGTGGAAGCCGCTTACACTACACCCTGGGCCAAGCTCCCGGGAGCCGCCCGGCGGATTCGCCAAGGAAGGGCCATGGCTTTTGTTCGCCGCAAAGGGAATGCCTACTACCTGGTGCACAACGTGCGCCACGGCGGAAAAGTGCAGCAACTGCATCTCGCCCGGCTCGGCGAACGCGCTCGCATCACCGACAAAGTCGTACGCGAAGTTACCAAGAAACACCCCTTCGTTGAGCTCAACTGGCGCTCCCTCCGCGAACAGTTGAACAACCGGATCGATCTGGCGGATCCCGAATCACCGGCCGTCCAGAAGCTTGTGCAATCCCTCCGAAAACTCAACCTGGACCTGGCGGACTTGTTTCCCCCGGTCCTGCGGCTTTCCCAATCGCCAATGGTCGCACACGAACTGCTCGTGCAGTTGCGATTACTCAATTCCACCATTCAGGTGAAGCTCGATCAGTTCCGGCAGGGCCAGGATCTGAAGAGAATCTCACGGGACGGCGGGCGTTTTGGGAATGCGCATCCCGCGATGCGGGAGCGTTAGGAGGCGGTCATGAGCATAGGCGATCTATCCCTGAATCCGAATATTCGCAGCGCAGAGACGGTCGAGTTCCAGAAGTCCCTGCGCGCGAAGATTGTCGGCCAGGACGAAGGCATACAATCGCTTGTGGAACTATTCCAGGTGTTCACGGCGGGGCTGAATTCTCCTGGACGCCCTGTCGGCAACCTGCTCTTCCTCGGCCCCACAGGCTCGGGAAAGACCCGTCTCGTTGAAGCCGGCGCCGAAATTCTGTTTGGCAGTCCTCGCGGTATCATCAAGATTGATTGCGCCGAATTCCAGCATTCCCACGAAATCGCCAAGCTGATCGGTTCGCCCCCGGGCTACCTGGGCCACCGTGAGACTCATCCCTTGATCACCCAGGAGGCTCTGGCGGCATACCATACGGACAAGTTGAAGCTTTCCTTCCTGTTGTTCGACGAAATCGAAAAAGCCAGCGATGCTTTGTGGCAATTGCTCTTGGGCATGCTGGATAAAGCGACTCTTACGCTGGGGGATAACCGGCGGGTCGATCTCTCCCAAACCGTAATCTTCATGACCTCGAACCTGGGCGGAACCGACATCACCGAGCTATTTGGCGGGGGCTACGGCTTTATCAAGGCCCAGGATAAGCCGCAGTCCGATATCAACGAAAAGGTTGAGCGCACGGCCGTGGAAGCGGCTCGCCGCAAGTTTTCTCCGGAGTTCATGAACCGCATCGACAAACTGGTTGTCTTTCACCCTTTGAATCGAGACCAATTGGAACTGGTGCTGGAAATCGAGCTTGGCATGGTGCAGAAGCGGGTGCTGGACACCGCTACCGGCAAATTCCTGTTCCGAGTGACGGAGGCAGGGCGCGATTTTCTTCTCCAGGAGGGCACCGACCAGCGCTATGGAGCCCGTCACCTCAAGCGCGCCATTGAGCGCTACCTGGTTTATCCCCTGGCAAACCTCTTGGCCACCCAGCAGGTTCGTATGGGAGATCTCGTGCGGGTTGATTGGGACGGTGTTCACAGGGAGTTGACCTTCGTCCGTGAACGCGAGGGAGCTCTCATTAGCCCTGAAATCACCGCGGAAGAGTCCGCGGCCGTCGCTCCAAGTGTGGACGGATTGGGCAAGGACGCTCCAGTGGAAGCTATCGCAGAAGAGCCTGCCCGCCCAGCGGCCTTGCCTGCTGCGACTCCGGCCGCCGCACGGCAGTCTCTGCAGGGGCGCAAGAAAGATAGCCGGTAGAAAACACGGAAAGTGCACGTTTGCGGGGTGCCCAAAGGCAGGAGCGCCCCCTTTTGTCACAGGGAGCCGGACACAATCTGTTTCTTTCTGTGCCTTTCCTCTCACTTTGGAGCGCGGAAGGAACCGCGTCTCACGCCGTGAGACAGTTTCCATAACTGCAACATTTGTATGTTGTTGAGCGCATGCTCTTTCTGTGCCGGTGCAAATCCTTCCGAATTGGCACGCCTCATGCTCCGTTCCTTGCGTACGCGTCCCTGAGACGCTGAACGCGCACATTACCTTGAGAATGGGCTACGGAGCTAAAGCAAAGCGTCATCACGGCCGAGGATAGGGTTATGAAGGCAGCCACTCGACAACAACTTGACCCCACGATTCGCAGCAACGATACCCGCGACTTTCATCAGTCTCTGCGCGCCAAGATTGTTGGACAGGAAGAAGGCGTTCAAGCCCTGGTTGATCTTTACCAGGTGTTCTGTGCTGGCCTGAACTCCCCTGGACGTCCGGTGGGTAACCTGCTCTTTCTCGGACCAACGGGGTCCGGCAAGACCCGCATCGTTGAAGCTGCGGCAGAGATTCTGTTTGGCGACCCTCGCATGGTCATCAAAGTGGACTGCGCGGAATTTCAGCACTCCCACGAAATTGCTAAACTGATTGGTTCGCCCCCGGGATATCTCGGGCACCGTGAAACCCATCCTCTGATAACTCAAGAGGCCCTAGCGGCTTCATACTCGGATAAGCTCAAGCTGTCCTTCCTGCTTTTTGACGAAATTGAGAAGGCTAGTGACGCTCTTTGGCAGCTCCTTCTCGGTATGCTGGACAAGGCTACCCTCACCCTTGGAGACAATCGCCGCGTGGATCTTTCCCAGACAGTGATCTTCATGACCTCGAACCTCGGAGGCGGCGAGATCACCGAACTGATGGCGGGAGGCTATGGCTTTATCGGTTCCGACGACAAGCCCAAAGCCAACATCGACGAGAAAGTGGAACGCACCGCAACCGAGGCGGCGCGGCGCAAGTTTTCTCCGGAGTTCATGAATCGCTTGGACAAGATCGTAGTGTTCCACCAACTGCAGCGCACCCAATTGGAACAGGTCCTGGACATTGAGTTATCCATGGTTCAACAACGCGTCTTGGAAACAGCGAAAGGGCAGTTCCTGTTCCGCGTAACCGACGCGGGTCGAGATTTCCTGCTGAAGGAAGGTACGGATCAGCGTTACGGCGCCCGGCATCTGAAGCGCGCGATTGAACGCCATGTGGTCTATCCTATGGCTAACTTGTTGGCGACGGAGCAAGTGCACAGCGGCGACCTCATCTGCATCGATTGGGAGCGTGAGGAAGACAAACTCAATTTCGTACGTGAAGGCGAAAACCTCGCCATGCCCGCCCGCCGTCCTGAACCCGCCGTTAGTGCGCGTTCTTCCCAGGCGCGTGGTGGGCGTCCCGTGGAAGCCCCGGGCGCACAGGTTCCTCCGCCTGAGCCAGCGCCGCGATTGGCACGTTAGTTTGCTTTTGCTTCTCCTATAGCACGCCCGGGCAGGAAACTGCTCTCTCTCCGACCAAATAGAAAAGGGCGCACCAGCCGTTCCGGCGCGCCCACCGTTCTAACTCTATGCTCAGCGTTTTATTCCCCGTCGAAGAAGGGCAATACTCTGGTTCCTTCCTTGCGC
>JBAVHY010000046.1:0-64032 GCA_049686315.1 Candidatus Acidiferrum sp.
CTAAACACCAGAGTGAAATTGTAGGCTCCCGTGGCAACTGCGAATTGATTCTGATAGAAATAGTGGCGGCGCTTGAACTGATTGAGTTGGTCTTTGCCGTCAAAGTCAAAATCCACAGCATCGGTGAAACGCGCCGCGACCGCACCGTCTGACCGGTATGCTATGCCGAGCACATTCAGCGTGACATGAAATTTGCCGTTCTGTCTCTCGAAGACCAGAGGCGAGGTGGAGACTTCAGAGGCGACATGGACTCTAACAACGCCTGGGGCTGTATAGAAATACGCAAATTGCATGGTTGCAGGCATGTTTCCCGGCTGACTGCCGGCCGCGTGAGCCTCAAGATTGCGGGCGACCTCCGTACCTGCAAGCGGATCGTTGGGCTTGACAGTGCAGTATTCGCTGCGTGCCCGTACTGTTGTGTCGTTGCGATCTACCTTTACTCTAATCCTGTGACACATTTCATTCTGGGATTTCGACGGGACATAAGCGATAACGTAGCGGTCGTCCTGCTCCTGAGCAACCCTCTGCAAGGCTCGAGGCGCATCATTAGGTACGTCGTCCATGAAACCGCCGGTGCCGCTTACTAGCGGTTCGAGAGTGTTCTGGATGAGAGCGTTGGAATTGCCACGCATGTCTACGGTGTACACCGCGACATTGGCCTTGTTGCAGGCATGGACGGTCGATGGAAAATCGTGCGGTTGAAGATTGTAGTCAAAGGTGGGGGCCATCAAGACGATAGCCTTGCGACCCGGCACGGAAGCCAGACTTTTGGCCAGATTGCGAACAGCGGCGAGCAGATTGCGGCCGGTAAAGTCGGTGGTTTCTCCGGTATCCCTAAATGGTGAGTGCGATGGAGGGCCAGAGAAGAGCTCGTCGGAGTGCTCAGGAGTCGTTGATTCGGCAACCACCCCGGTACTTTTCAGGCCCGAGAAGGCTTGCTTCAAACGTGTGGGGTCCGCCGTAAAAGTCTGCATGACCTTTACGTTCCCGGCATCAAGATAGTTGATGATGGCGACCAAGCGCATCGGGGAAGCGTAATCCGTAACAAACTGCGCAACTTTGTCCCGCACATAGATCATTTCCGACGAGTCCATTCTGCCGAGTAGTAAAACCGTGTGCGTGGGCGTTATCGGCTGAGCTACAATCTCTGATTCCCGGTATACGCTCTGGATGGACTGCGGGATATTGTCCTCGAAAACGTGGAACTCGCCGGGAGGGAGGTCGGCGAGGTGATTACCCTTTTTATCGGTCACCACGGTATCGACGAGGACTAAGGGGCTCTCGGTTCGGATGACGGGCGCCCCATTGGCGGCGGGCTGTTGCGGGTTCTGGGGCACGGCCGGAACAGCCACAAAACAGACGACTGCGGGCAAAAGCACTAGCGGAAGTAGTCGCATTTTCCACCTCGCGCAACCCACGTAATCTGGACGACATTTTTGTTGCCGAGGCTATGTGGGCCTTGGGCGCCGGGAACAAACGACCCCCAAGAGAATTGGCCCGGCTTCGAGCCGAAGTCCATTTCGTTGTTAATAATCTCAGTGTACATGGCGGGACCTCATCAGACAAACTCAGATCAATGTTTTTTCGTTAGTTAGTGGGCATGCAGCTTCGTGACGTCACAAGGGCGTGCGGGACAGTGTGGGTTGTGAGGCCATGGCGTTCTCCCCAACAGCTCGGATAGAGGCCATCGAACCCGTGATGGTGCGCGTCCCAGAGGGCTGGTTCTGGATGGGTTGCGAAATTGGGCGCGATGATGAAAAGCCGGTTCATCGTGTCTGGGTGGATGCCTTCGAGCTTGACGCTTTTCAGGTCACGAACGAGGAGTACGCGTGCTTCCTTGCCGCGACGCGCTACCCTGAACCGTTGTGCTGGAACGATGCAAATTTCAATCACCCGAAGATGCCTGTCGTCGCCCTATCGTGGCATGAAGTGGTCAATTATTGCGAGTGGCTAAGCCGCAGGACGGGCAAATCCTATCGCTTGCCTACCGAAGCTGAGTGGGAACGCGCTGCACGCGGTGGCGCCGAACAATTGTTGTACCCTTGGGGAGATGCGTCTCACGAGCTGGTTCCCAATTATGCCGAGCGTTGGAAGAGCGGGCCTGAGCCAGTAGGACAGTATCCGCCAAACGCTTACGGCTTTTATAATCTCGGCGACAACGTACATGAATGGTGTGCTGATTGGTACAGCGCCAGCTACTACGAGTGCTCTCCCGAACGAAATCCACGTGGGCCCAGCAACGGTACGCGCCGCGCATCACGAGGCGGCTCATGGCGGCACCACATCAAGGTCAGCCGAACGGCGGCGCGGTCGAGTATTCTGCCGGCGTTCAGATACGCAGACTACGGTTTCCGCATCGCGCGATCCTTGGCCACTCGACAGGATTGACACTGGTCGAGAGGTAACTTAGCCGGATGGATTTCTCATGAACGATTGGTAATAATTGGTGCTTCGACTGGCGAGCGCATTCGTTCGCGCCTCATATGGGGCACCGGGTTCGGTGATTTCGATAACGACGGATGGCCCGACATCCTCGTCGCCAACGGCAATTTCTCCTCCTCGATGGACACCCTCCCCAATGAGGTACGCTACGCTGAGCCGATCCAACTCTTTCGTAACTTGGGTGATCGGACGTTTGAAGAAATTGCGGACAGCGCGGGACTCAATTCTGGGCCATTGCTTTCTCGCAGAGGTACTGCCTTCGGTGATATCAACAACGACGGAAACTTGGATGTCGTGGTCTTCAACGCCGCTCGGCCCCCCTCCGTCTTCCTGAACGAGGCAGTGAATTCCAACCATCGCGTCCTATTCCACTTGATTGGAACCAAAAGCAACAAAGCGGCGATCGGCGCGCGAGTCCGGGTCATCACTGCGACAATGGCCCAGATTGGCGAAGTCCGTGGGGGAGGCAGCTACAATTCGACCAACGATACGCGATTGCACTTTGGCTTGGGAGCAGAGTCCACCATCAGCAATGTGGAAGTGCAATGGCCCAGTGGCCTCAAACAGGAGTTCCGAGAAGTGCGGGCGGATGCCATCTACGAAATTACCGAGGGGCAAGAGCTTAGAAAAACAGCTGAACTCCCCGCCCTAAACCAGAGTAGTGAGTCAAAGAAGAAACCCTAAACTCATGGGCCACAATCCGCGCGCATGCGCGGTTAGAGTTGGCGGGCGCGGCAGGTGGACTTGCGGATGATGAGGTTCGGGCTGAGGGAGATTTCAGGAATAAAGGGAGCGCGATTCTCAATGCGGTCAAGGAGGGTTTGAGCGGCAATGGTGCCCATTTCGCGGAGGGGCTGGTGGACGGTGGTAAGTGCGGGCGTGGTGAAAGAGGCAATGGCGATGTCGTCGAAGCCGACAACGGACACATCGTTTGGAACGCTGAGGCCAGCTTGGCGGAAGATGGTCATAGCGCCCACGGCGGAAGTGTCGTTATAGGCAAAGAGAGCGGTAAAAGGAACCTTGGAGGACAACAACGCTCTAGCGGGGAGATTGCCGATCTCGGAATTATTCGGAGTATCTTCGAGTTGGACGATGAGCTGCGGGTGGATGGACAGACTCAATTTGGCGGCGACTTCCTGAATGGCATTCCAGCGGGGGACGGAGTCCGAGCTGAAGGAAGGCCCGCGAAAAAAAGCGATATGTCTGTGGCCAAGGTCGAACAGATGTTGAAGGACGAGACTCGCGGCGCGCTGGTGATCGATGACGATGTTGGTGACGTTGGCGACCAGCTGATGGCCGGCGATCGCAACAGTCGGAAGAGTGGGCTGCTCGTCAATTGAGGTGTCAATCGAAATGATTCCTTCGACGCCTCGGGTGAGAAGCATCTGGGAATAGGAGCGCATGAGCTTGTAATCATGCCGGTGAGCGACGGTAAGAAAGAGGAAATTGTTCTTGCGAAGAAGGGTTTCGACGCCACTGATGACCGTGGCGCCGTAGGCATCGCCAATCTCCTCCGCGAGAACGCCGATGGTGTAGCTGCGCTGGACACGGAGGGAGCGCGCAAGGAAATTGGGGCGATAGTTGAACTGGCGCGCCGCCTCGAAGATGCGCGTACGAGTCCGTTCGGGAATGGAACGAGAGGCGGGCGAATTATTGAGCACGCTGGAAACGGTTCCCGCCGTTAGCCCCAGATGTGAGGCAAGCGACTTAAGAGTGACGGCAGGCGCTTTCAGGGCGCTGGGCAACTTGGCAGCTTTTGTCATCGGGTCATGACCTCGCTCAAGACCCTACGGAACGCATCCACCAGAGGGGCTGTCTGGCGCCCTCGAGGAAGCATTCATGAATTGTCCCCATTCTAGCGCATCCCTGGTAGGCAAGTACTATGGGAGTGTCCAGGGAGGCAGGTGCGGGTAAAGAAATGCCGAAGAGTGAGCGATTTCCCTTTACAGTAACGTTTATCTAACCTTGACAATGCTACGGCTTGTCTTCCAGACTTCACCCAAACGAAGCGGTCTCTTCCCAGCGAGATGGATGAATGCGGAGGCCGGTCTGGCGGGCCAGGAGTTGTGGGAGAAAGCGTGCAGCGTCATGGACGATTTAAGAGAACGGGTCGAGCGGGAATTGCGTGGAGACATTTTGCCGTTTTGGCTGAAGTATGTGGTCGATGATCAGTTTGGGGGTTTTCACGGGCAGATCGCCAATGATCTGACGATGGACCCGCTGGCCCATAAAGGGCTAATCCTGAACGCCCGCATTTTGTGGACATTTGCAAAGGCATATAGGGTCTACGAGGACGAGGTGTACCTGCGGACAGCGCGGAGGGCGTACGAGTACCTGCGGCGTTATTTCTGGGACGCGGAATTTGGCGGTTTCTATTGGATGGTGGACCACCTGGGGAATCCGGTTGACACGAAAAAGCGCATTTATGGGCAGGCATTCACGGTGTACGCGCTGGCAGAGTATGCGACCGCGAGCGGAGAAGATGAACCGCTCGAAAAGGCCATTGCGCTGCACCGCATGATTGAAGATGCCAGTCACGACGCAAAACACGGCGGCTACTTCGAGACCTATGAGCGAGATTGGAAACTGGCGGAGGAGCAGCGGCTCAGTGAAGTGGACATGGATGAAAGAATATCCATGAACACGCACTTGCACCTGCTGGAAGCGTACGCGAATCTCCTGCGGATATGGAATGACGACGGACTGCGCGAGCGCCTGCGTGAACTGCTGCGCATTTTCTTGGACCACATTATTGACCCGGGAACACATCATTTCCGAATGTTCTTTGACGAAGTGTGGCACGACCGCTCGGACCGCTTTTCCTTTGGGCATGATATTGAAGGGAGTTGGCTGATTTGCGAGGCGGCCCAAGTATTGGACGACAAAGCCATACTTGAGGAAACACGGGCGGTTGCTGTGAAGATGGCCCAAGCAGTCTACCTGCAGGCGGTGGACAAGGACGGTGGCTTGTTCTACGAGGCTAGAGGCAAGGAAATCATCGATACGGACAAACATTGGTGGCCGCAGGCGGAAGCGGTGGTGGGATTTCTGAACGCCTACGAACTTTCGGGGAAGGACTATTTCCTGAAGGCCTCGGAGAAGAGCTGGGAGTTCATCGAGAAACACATCGTGGATCATCAATACGGAGAATGGTATTGGCTGGTGTCGCGCGACGGAACGCCGAGCAACGTCAAGTATAAGGTGGATCCTTGGAAGTGTCCGTATCACAACAGCCGGACCTGCTTCGAAGTGATGGAACGCCTGGACACGCTGGCGATTAAGCACCGGGCTTGAGGTACGCGGTTGCGGACCGGGGCCGCCTGACCGGAGACGACGAATGAGCGAAGCCGAATACCGGAAGAAAGTGCAAGAACTGTTCCGGCAACACGAGAAGCTAATCTCGCGTAAGAACGTGAAGGCTAAGACCGGCAACGGGGTGTACGACCGGTACATGAACCCTGTGCTGACGGCGGAGCACACCCCTCTGTTCTGGCGCTATGACTTCGACTCCAAGAGCAACCCGCACCTGATGGAGAGAATGGGCGTGAACGCGACCTTCAATGCCGGAGCGATGGAATACGAAGGGAAGTTCCTCGTATTCGCCCGAGTCGAAGGAGCGGACCGGAAATCATTCCTTGCGGTGGCGGAAAGCCCGAACGGAGTCGACAATTTCCGCTTCTGGGATTACCCGACCCTGATGCCCGAAACCGGCGACCCGGACACCAATGTGTACGACGTTCGCGTGGTGCGCCACGAAGACGGGTGGATCTATGGTCTATTTTGCACCGAGCGGAAGGATCCAAAAGCGCCGCAATGGGACACGTCATCGGCCTTGGCGCAGTCCGGGATTGCGCGGACAAAGGACTTGAAAAAATGGGAGCGGCTGCCGGACCTTCGGACAAAATCGCCGCAGCAGAGGAACGTGGTATTGCATCCGGAATTTGTGGATGGGAAATACGCGCTGTACACACGTCCCCAGGATGAATTCATTCAAGCCGGAAAAGGCGGCGGAATTGGATGGGCGCTGTGTTCGACGATGGAAGGGGCGATTATTGAAAATGAAATCATCCTTGATAATCGCGAATACCACACCATCAAGGAAGTGAAAAACGGGCTGGGCCCCGGACCAATCAAGACCCCCAAGGGCTGGCTCCATCTGGCGCATGGCGTGCGCAACACCGCGGCGGGGCTGCGCTACGTGTTGTACACATTCTTAAGCGAACCTGAGAGGCCGTATGTGGTCACCCACGAGCCAGGGGGATATTTTCTTGCGCCTCAGGGCGAGGAGCGGGTCGGGGACGTTTCCAACGTGGCTTTCAGCAACGGCTGGATCGCGACGAAGAACGGGGACGTGTATATCTATTATGGCGCGTCAGACACGCGGCTGAATGTGGCAACCAGCACGGTCGAGAAGTTGCTGGATTACACCATGAACACCCCGCCGGACCCGCTGCGCAGCCACGGCTGCGTCGAGCAGCGCTATGCATTGATCAAAAAGAATCTTGCGATATTGAGCGCCTCGCGAGCAGGGGCGGCGAAGCGCGGGAAAGCGCGCAAGTAATAACGCGACAATAGGTTCGGCACAACTGCCAGGTGATCATGGACCATCTCCAACTCTCGAGGAGTGTGTTCGTTTTTTGGGGGAGGCGATAGATGAGAGTGCTGCTAAGTACCGTTGCCGTGACCCTAGTGCTGCTGTGTAGCGCTTGCCCGGGCCTAGGACAAACCGCGGGTGGAGCAAAGGGAAAAAAGGTCCATCAGTGGTGGAAAGATCGCTATCCGGGCGAGCCACTTAAGAGCCCAAATGCTACGAAGCTCCCGCTGATATCGGTGCGCGGCAACAAGTTTGTCGATTCGCAAGGGGCCACTGTGTTGTTCCGTGGGTTGTCGATTTCCGATCCCGACAAGATCGAGAATCAGGGGCATTGGAACAAAGAACATTTCGTAAAAGTGCAGCAGACCGGCGCGCGGCTGGTTCGCATTCCAGTGCATCCCATTGCTTGGCGGGAAAGAACGCCCGAGAAATATCTCGCGTTACTCGACCTGGCCGTGGAATGGTGCACGGAGTTGGGCATGTATGTGGACATCGATTGGCACTCGATAGGCAACTTGAACGCCCAGTTGTTTCAGGATCCGATGTACCAGACTTCGCCCGCCGAAACATTCAATTTCTGGCGCGTCGTCGCCAGGCACTATGCCGGAAACCATACGGTCGCGTTCTACGAGCTGTTCAACGAGCCAACATCCTATTCCGGCCAACTGGGCAGAGTCTCGTGGGACGAATGGAAACGGACCAATGAGGACCTGATTGCGTTCATCCGGGCTTACGATCGAGAGAAGATTCCGCTGGTGGCGGGATTTGACTGGGCCTACGATTTGACACCGCTGCATGAAAGGCCGATTGAGGCCGAAGGGATTGGCTACGTCACGCATCCCTATCCTTTTAAGAGAGCAAAACCGTGGGAATCGAAATGGGATGAGGATTTTGGGTTCGCCGCCGGCCGCTATCCCATTATTGCGACGGAGATTGGCTTCTGGACGGGGCCCGGTGCGAATCCAGAGTACGCGGACTACGGCCCGGCGATCGTCAAGTATCTTGAGAGCAGGGGAATCAGCTGGGTCGCGTGGGTTTTCGATCCGGAGTGGGATCCGTCCCTGATCGCCTCCTGGGACACGTACGCTCCCACAGAATGTGGGAAGTTTTTCAGCGAGGCCATGCAGGGGAAGGTCCAGTAGCCCTGGGACGCGTGCAACTCCACTACGTGAGGACTTTGTCGATGCGCTGAAGTTCATCGGAGGAAAAGCGGGGATTGGCAAGAGCCGCGACGTTCATCTCGATCTGCTCGACTCGGCTTGCGCCGATGAGGGCGCTGGTCATGCGCGGATCCCGCAATACCCACGCAAGTGCCAGCTGCGCGACCGACTGACTACGTGACTGGGCCAGTTCGTTGAGCGCTTGCACCTGCGCTATGCGGCGCTCGCTGACATCGTTCTTCTTCAGAAATCCGTGGGGCTTGTTGGCGCGGGAATCGCTGGGGATTCCATTCAGGTAGCGATTCGTGAGCAGCCCCTGTGCCAGCGGGCAGAAGGCGATGCAGCCGATGCCTTGTTTTTCCAGCACATCGAGCAATCCGCTCTCGATGTTTCTATCGAACAGGGAATATTTGGGCTGATGGATGACGCAAGGTGTCCCAAGCCGGCGAAGCGTGTTGGCGGCAGCCTCGGTTTGCGCCGCGTCGTAGCTGGAAATGCCGGCGTAAAGAGCCTTGCCGCAACGCACGGCGTGATCAAGCGCGGACATGGGTTCCTCAATGGGCGTTTGCGGGTCGGGGCGGTGGGAATAGAAGATGTCCACGTAATCGAGCTTCATGCGCTTCAAACTCTGGTCCAAGCTCGCAAGGAGGTATTTGCGCGAGCCCCAATCGCCATACGGGCCGGGCCACATATCCCAGCCGGCCTTGGTGCTGATGATGAGTTCGTCGCGATGTGCGGCGAAATCGCTGTGAAGGATACGGCCGAAATTCTCCTCTGCGGAACCGGGAGGCGGGCCGTAATTGTTAGCGAGGTCGAAGTGCGTGATGCCGAGGTCGAAAGCGCGCCGGAGCATTGCCCGGCAATTTTCGAAAGAGTCCACGCCGCCGAAATTGTGCCAAAGGCCGAGAGAAATGGCAGGGAGAAGCAAGCCGCTGCGGCCGCATCGGCGGTATTGCATGTTGCCGTAACGTGAGCTGGCGGGTGAGTAGGCCATGTCGTTTTCTTTGGTGGTTGCTCAAAGAGCGCGTATCGCCGCTCCCAGCGGCACGCGCCACTCGACAGAGCTTAACGTAACGTCGCTTTGACGGCCACGATCTTGGTGCCCGGCGAAGGCAATGGTACGAGGTTGCCTTCGAGCGGTGCGCCGTTCACTTCGAGTGAAACCAGGTTGCCGTCTCCGGCGCGCTGAACTTCGATCTGATACGTCGCGCCGCGGAATTTGCGCGTGGCCTTAAACCCGCGCCAGCTTTTCGGAATGACCGGCGCAATCACCAAGCCATCGTAGGACGTGCGAATTCCAAGAATCCATTGCGTGATGGCGTAGTAGTTCCAGGCAGCCGTGCCGGTAAGCCAGGAGTTCTTAGCCTCGCCATGCGTGGGAGCGTCGCGCCCGGCGATCATCTGGGAGTAAACGTAGGGCTCGCAGCGGTGAAGGTCGCTGATTTCCTCACGCGCGGAGGGATTGATCCGGGTGTAGTAGTCGTGAGCGGCGTCTCCATTGCCGACGCGTGTTTCGCCGATAATGACCCAGGGATTGTTGTGGCAGAAGATGCCGGCGTTTTCCTTGTAGCCCGGCGGGTAGGATGAAATTTCGCCGAGTTCGAGGTAGTACTTCGAGTAAGCAGGTTGCTGCAGGACGATGCCATGTTTGGTTGCCAGCATCTTGCGCGTGGATTCCAGCGCGCGAACGGCGAGGCCATCCTCAAGGCCGACGCCGGCGAGTGTGCAGAAACCTTGCGTTTCGATGAAGATTTTGCCCTCGACATTTTCCTTGGAGCCGACCTTATGGCTGAAATCGTCATACGCGCGGAGGAACCACTCGCCATCCCATCCATGCTTGCGGATCGTGGTTTCCATCTTGGCAACCTCGGCCAGGTACGTGGAAGCTTCACACGCGAGGCCGCGATGCCTGGCGATATCCGCGAACTCTCGGCCCGAGAGCACAAACAGCCCGGCGATGAACACGGATTCCGCAACCTTGCCGTCTTTGTTCGTTGTGGTCTGGAACGATTGTCCCGGTGAATCGGAGAAGCAGTTCAGGTTCAAACAATCGTTCCAATCGGCCCGGCCGATGAGCGGCAGGCCATGGGGACCTAGACGCTCGAGGGTGTAGCGGAAGCTGCGCTGGAGATGCTCGTAGAGCGGTGTCTCAGTTTCGGGCGCATTGTCATAGGGCACGGGCTCATCCAGGATGCTCCAGTCGCCGGTTTCCTTGATGTAGGCTCCTACGCCGATAATCAGCCAGTGAGGATCGTCGTTGAAGCCGCTGCCCACATCGTTGTTGCCGCGCTTGGTCAGTGGCTGGTATTGGTGATACGCCCCGCCCGTGGGAAGTTGTGTTGCGGCGAGGTCGAGAATGCGCTCGCGGGCACGGCCGGGAACCATGTGCACAAACCCCAGCAGATCCTGGTTCGAATCGCGGAAGCCAAGTCCACGGCCGATGCCGGATTCGTAGAACGACGCCGACCGTGACATGTTGAACGTGGCCATGCATTGATAAGCGTTCCAGATGTTCACCATGCGATTGGTGTGCTCGTCAGGCGTGTCCACCTGGCAGAGGCTCAACAATTCACACCAGTACTGGCGGAGCTTTTGGAACGCCGCATCCGCGCTCGTCTTGAATAGATACTTGGCGATCACGGCCTTTGCCGCTTTCTTGTTGATGATTTGCGAATCGGGCGGATCGAATTTCTGTTCCCGCGGATTCTCCTGATAGCCAAGAACAAAAATGATTTCGCGAGATTCCCGGGGTTTGAGCGAAAGCTTCACGTGATGCGAGCCGACGGGGGCCCAGCCGTGAGCGACGGAATCGAAAGAGCGTCCGCGCTCGACAGCGGCGGGATTGTCCCAGCCGCGATAAGGGCCGAGGAAGACGTCGCGCTGCGTGTCATACCCGGCGATCTTCTCGGAGCAGGCAAAGAACGCGAAATGGTCGCGGCGCTCGCGGTACTCGGTCTTGTGGTAGACAACACCATCCTCGATTTCGACTTGCCCGATACTGAAGTTCCGTTGAAAGTTCGTGGAATCATCCTGCGCGTCCCACAAGCAGAACTCGACAATCGAAAAAACGGAGAGTTCGGCGCCCTGCGGACGGTGATTCGTCACCGTCAATTGCCAGATTTCCAGATTCTCATCGAGGGGCACGAAGTAGCGCGTGCTCGCTTCAATGCCACCGTATTTCGAGCCGATGGCTGTGTAGCCCATTCCGTGGCGGCAGGAGTACTGCTCCAGTTTGTGCCGCGTGGGTTGCCAGGAGGGAGACCAGAATTCGCCGGAGGCATCGTCGCGAAGATAAAGGTAGCGGCCACCAAGATCAAAAGGAGCGTTGTTGTAACGGTAGCGTGTAATGCGGCGCAGGCGCGCGTCGCGGTAGAAAGAATATCCGCCGGCAGTATTGGAGATGATGCCGAAATAGGCCTGGCAGCCGAGATAGTTGATCCACGGCAGCGGCGTATCCGGCTGCGTGATGACATACTCGCGGTTCTGATCGTCGAAGTATCCGTATTTCATGGAGGCGGCTCCCTGAGCGGAACGTCACGGACGGGTGAGTAGGCTTAGTATAACGATATTTTAGTGGCATAGAACAATTTTGAGGTGTAGATATGATGCATGCCCACAGGAAAGAATACGGTGTACGGCTCATGGAACTGTGCCCGTGATCACGCCCGCTGGTGAGGACCATCACTGCCAGAACTAGCGCCATAACGAGAGGCTGCACGCTTGACTCACTCGCCCGGAACGGATTACCACTCATGACCAACCCCACGAACCACCACGGCACTATCCTGCCACGCATTTCCTTCCTGTTGATTCTCCTGTCAGTTTTGATCGTTGCGGCGATGGGAACGGCTCATGGCGCGGAAGATGGAAATGTCCAGATTAAAGTGGACCAGGTGGGATACCTGCCGGGATCCGCGAAGGTAGCCGTGATTACCGCGCCAGCGAAGACATTCGCAGTGAAGCGCGCGTCGGACAATGTGACGGTCTTCCAGGGCACGCTTGGACCAGCCAGCTCGGATGCGGACACGGGCGATTCCGTTCAGATTGCGGACTTCTCGAAGTTGCGCGAGGCAGGGACTTATTATTTGGACGTGCCAGGAGTAGGGCGAAGCTGGTCGTTTTCGATCCGCCGCGATGTTTTTTTGCACACTTATTATCTGGCGATGCGGGCGTTCTACGGGCAGCGGTGCGGGACGGCCGTGGACCTTGGGCCGGAGTTTCCTGGGTATTCACACGCCGCGTGCCACTTGAAGGGAGAGTTTCATTCCACTTCGGGGAAGCAAGGCGAACGCGACAATATCGGCGGATGGCATGATGCGGGGGATTATGGCCGGTACGTCGTGAATTCCGGAATCGCCACGGGGACGCTGCTGTGGGCGTGGGAGTTTTATGGACCGAAATTGAAGACTGTCAAGCTGAACATTCCGGAGAGTGGAAACGGAACGCCGGACATCCTGAATGAGGCGCGCTGGAACGTGGAATGGATGCTCAAAATGCAGGATGAAGATGGCGGCGCATGGCACAAGCAGACCAGTGAGCACTTCCCCGATTTCGTGATGCCGGAAGACGACCACCTGCCGAGCGAGGTGATTGGCACAGGGCAGGCTCCTTACAAAAGCACCTGCGCCACGGCCGACCTGGCGGCGGTGGCGGCCATCGCCGCGCGCGTCTATCAGCCCTTCGATGCGAAGTTCGCGGCCCGCAACCTGGAAGCAGCTCGCAAGGCGTTCCTCTGGACAGAAAAGTATCCAAACATGCTGTTCAAGAACCCGCCGGGAATCAACACCGGCGAATACGGCGACAATTATTGCGGTGACGAGAGGCTGTGGGCGGCCGCGGAACTTTGGCGGACGACGGGCGAAGCCGCGTACAACGACTACCTCGTAAAGCACTATCCGGATTTTCGGTCAAACCTGGACACGCCATCACCGGAAGGGTGGAGGGACGTTGCAGTGATGGGCCTGTGGACGTACGCATTGAGCACACGCAAGGGCTCGGATCCCGCGGTGGTGGCGGACATTCGAAAGCGCACGGCCGTTGCGGCGCGCTCAATTGTGGAACGCACCGGGAAGAACGCGTATCGCGTCAGCTTGCAGACGAAGGATTACGTGTGGGGCTCGAACGGAGTGGCCGCGAACTACGGCATGGAATTGCTTGTCGCGAACGCGCTCGCGCCCGATCCAAACTTTGTCGAAAGCGCGCTGGACAACCTTCATTACCTGCTGGGACGAAATACATTTTCGATTTCCTGGGTGACGCAGGTGGGGGCTAATCCTTATCAACACCCGCACCACCGGCCGAGTGGGGCGGACAAGAATGCCCAGCCCTGGCCGGGGTTGCTGTCTGGCGGACCCAATGCCGGGCGCCAAGACGCCGCGTTGAAAAAGCTGCCCGAGGGATTGCCGCCGGCAAAAGTTTACCTGGATAACCAGGCTTCGTACGCGAGTAACGAGATTGCCATCAATTGGCAAGCGCCGCTGGTGTTTTTGCTGGCGGGCACGCTTCCTTGATGGACTGGAGAGGCCGCGTCGCCGCCCGAAGTTGGTTGATGGCCGTCCGAATCCCTTGCAGGTTGTGGCCACATTATTTTGAGGAAAAGGGAACGTACCGAACGAAACACTGACCGCGCAAAGCAGACCGATCGCGCGGCAGGCCGCCCCAATTGAGGTGCACCTTGCATCTGCATGTAGTCGACATCGCCATCATCATCGCTTATCTGGCGCTATCCGTCCTGATCGGCTACTGGGTCTCCCATCGCGCTTCTCGAGATATGAAGGCGTACTTCCTGGGTGGCAATGTCATGCCCTGGTACATCCTCGGTATATCCAACGCTTCCGGGATGTTTGATATCAGCGGAACGATGCTGCTGGTCTATTGGATGTTCGTCTACGGGGTCAAGAGCGTGTGGATCCCATGGCTCTGGCCGACCTTTAACCAAGTGTTTCTGATGGTCTATATGTCCACGTGGCTGCGACGGTCGAATGTGATGACCGGGGCGGAGTGGATTCAAACGCGATTCGGAAAGGGCCGCGGTGCGCAACTTGCCCACATTATCGTCGTAATTTACGCGTTCATCAGCATCATCGGATTCTTTACCTACGGGTTCAAGGGCATCGGCAAGTTCGCCGCGACGTTCCTGCCCTGGCACCTCAGCGTGAATCAGTACGCCCTCCTGCTCATTGCCATCACCGCGATCTACGTGATCAAGGGCGGCATGTTCAGCGTGGTGATCACGGAAGTGTTGCAGTTCTGCATCCTGTCCGTAGCGTCCTTCGCTGTGGGGATCATCGCGATGGCGAAGGTGGCCCCGGGCACCTTGCAGCGATTCATCCCCGCTGGCTGGGACAACATCTTCTTCGGCTGGCACTTGAATCTGGACTGGTCCACCTTGGTGCCCTCGGCCAATGCGCGAATAGCGCAGGATGGCTACGGGCTGTTCGGATTTTTCGTGATGATGCTCCTTTTCAAAGGGATCCTGATCAGCGCGGCTGGCCCCGCGCCAAACTACGACATGCAGCGCGTTCTTTCCTGCAAGAATCCGCGCGAAGCCTCCATGATGAGCGGATGGGTGAACGTCGTGCTGACCTTCCCGAGGTATTTCCTCATCACCGGGCTCACAGTCCTGGCGCTGGTGTTCTTCGGCGACCAGATTCGCGCCATGGGTACAAACATGGATTTCGAGCGCATTCTTCCGTCGGCGCTGGCGCTTTTTGTGCCGGCTGGCTTGCTTGGCGTGCTCATCGCGGGTTTGCTGGCGGCATACATGTCTAACTTCGCCGCCACCGTGAACGCCGCGCCTCCCTACTTCGTGAACGATATTTACAAGCGCTTCATCAACCCGCATGCAAGCCCGAAGACCTACGTGCGGCTTAGCTACTTGAGTTCGTTCGTTGTGGTTCTCCTTGGCGTGCTGCTGGGTTGGTACGTAACCAGCGTGAACAACGTGGTGATCTGGATCGTGACCGCGTTATGGGGCGGCTACACAGCCTCGAATGTCCTGAAGTGGTATTGGTGGCGCTTCAATGGCTATGGCTATTTCTGGGGTATGGTGGCGGGAATTTCCTCCGCGCTTACCATTCCGGCGCTGGTCACAAGGATCGAGCCATTGCAGGATTTCGCCCATGCCCATTCGCTGAACCTGGAAGTCTCCGTGGGCTTTGGCGTTGTGTTCCTGCTATCGCTTATCGGCTGCTTCCTGGGCACATATTTGACCGCGCCTGAAGACGACGAGGTGTTGAAGGAGTTCTACCGGCGAGTGCGGCCCTGGGGCTTTTGGGGCCCAATCCTGAAAAAAGTGCAGGCAGAAGACCCCTCCTTTCAAAAGAACATGGACTTCTTCCGCGACATGTTCAACATCGTGGTTGGCATCGTCTGGCAGATCTCTCTCGTGGCCCTGCCCATCTACATCGTAACGTGGCGGCTACAGACTGCGGCGATCACCTTTGGCGTTGTCGCTATCACTTCCATCATCTTGAAGTTCACCTGGTATAACCATCTTAAGGAACTCGAACACATCAACCAGTACAGCGCACCCGCCAGTGCCGCGCCAGAAACAACGCCGGTGGCGAACTAATCTGGAAAAGATTGACGGCGACCTTCTCTGGCCACTGACCAACCCAAATACGTCAAGAGAAGACCTGGTTCTAAAGGCGACAAGTTTCAGGATTTGCGCTTAGGAGACTTCTTGTTCAGAGTCCCCAGCAGCTCTTTGGCGCCCGGCGGAGCCTTCACCGCATCCTTCAGCGCGATATCCGAAGCGCTGATTTCTTTTCCATACAGCTTCTTGTTGGCATCGTTGTCCGGGCGGAGCGTGGAGCCTTCCAGCGAAATGCCGGCGAATACCCCGCGTGCGCGCGAATAACTCAGAATCTCGGCGCGCATGGTCGCATCGGTGGCCGCGGAAGTATCCCGGCCCTTTGGTCCGGCGGCGGCGGAAGCGTCCGCACCCAACTTCACCTTGCTGGTGAGGACACCCTTTGCCCCGCGGTCATTCATGAGCAACAGGACGAAGTCCGTTGCTTCACCCCCTAACTGCAAACCGAAGCTTCCTCCTTCCAACGCCATCATCGTGGGGGGCCCCCAGGGACCCTCAAACTTGGCGCCGCTTCGGCAGGTCATTACTCCGCGTCCATAGCTGGCACCGACAATGAAGGCAGCTTTGAGGACCGAAGGCAGCACCACGACGCAGTAGGCCTTATCCAGAAGATCCTGAGGAATATCTTCGGGCACGTTCAGAATTTCCGTTATTACCTTGCCGGAATTCTCGACGCGATCCACTTCCTTCTTATCGTTACTTGCGCGCAACGTCGAGCCCGTGAAGGCAAAGAAAAGCACTACGAGTAGCGAAACGCAAAATTTCTTCATAAATGAGCTCCTTGAGAGTATGGATGCCGATACTTATGTACAGGGTCGGCCCGGCGGGCAGGGTCAATTCGCGGTGATTATAGGCCATACTACACAACAACGGGTAGCAGAAAAGCGGAGAGTTCTCGTCGTTCACGAGGGGCGAGTCCCGTCAATGAGACAGGTTGAAAGCGGACGGACCGAGTCGTGTTTTGAACGATGAGTTTCGCATCGTTTGCTGTCTATTCTGTTGACAGATTCATCGTTTGCTGCAACGATTAAGCATCCTTTCTTGTTTCCACCCTGGCGACCTCAAACTTTGGGCGGACCTTCCTTCTACCTCACCTCGTCCCCGGTTGTCAGTTGCGTTAGATATGCTCGAACTCCGAATTTCTCGATTCGCACCACGGGCTGGTTGGGGCATCATGCTTTGTAGAAAGGTGGCAGGACCTCAAAATGAGGTTTCCGGCCTAACTTCACTCAGGGAGAGCAACATGCAGACTAATATGAAGAACCTAGGGGCAATGACGATAGCTGCGGCACTACTCGCGGGCATAAGCCTGTTCAGTAGCGTGGCAAAGGCCGACGTCGCCGCCGCTGGGGCGACTTATAAGCTTAAGTGTGCGGCTTGTCATGGACCAGATGGGAAAGGCAAAGAAGCAATGAAGACCCGCGATCTCTCTTCCGCAGATGTGCAGAAGCAGAGCGACGCGGATCTGAGCGCCATCATCACCAATGGCAAACCACCGAAGATGCCTCCATACAAGACCATGACTCCCGAACAGGTGAAGGACATGGTCGCGTTCATCCGCTCGCTCAAGAAGTAACTGGCGGGTGGCTGCCGTCAGAACAAACCTAAGGAGGAAGAGATGAAGAAAGTTTTGTCAGGGATCGCGTTAGTTGCAATGTTGTGCCTGGTAGGCTCGGTCTCGCGCGCGCAAGATGCTGCCAGCGGTGAGAAAACTTACAAGGCCAAGTGCGCTGCTTGCCACGGCCCGGACGCCGCCGGCAAGCCAGCGATGAAGTCGCCTTCGATCAAGGGCAAGACGGCGGATGACATCCAGAAAGCGATCTCAACTTCGCCGAAGCATGCCACCTTGAAGAGCCTGACTGCGGACGATGTGAAGGGCCTCGCCGCATTTCTGGCTACCCTGAAGTAGCCGCGACCACGAGTTCGCCGGTGTGACCTGGGGAGCCAGGCACGCAACCAAGCTGTTAGTTCGCGGGCCCCGGCGGATCCTTCGTTGGGGCTCGTGATTTTTCGGCTCGCAATCAGTCCATCCCAGGCCACGACGGCGAGGACACTCGGGCTATGACTCCGCAGAACACGATTAGAGACTGGGCCAGGCTGATCTACTTTCTCAGCCAGAACGCCCTCAGTCTCATCGGCGTGGTCTTAACCACGAGCAGCGCCATTACCCTGATCGGATTTTGGATTTACGACTTCATGCTTCCGGGCCCTCCCCATCCATACGTAGGGATTCTCCTCTTTCTCATGCTCCCCGGCGTGTTCCTGCTTGGCCTGATCTTGATTCCCATTGGAATCCTCGTTCGCCGTCATGAATTGCGGGTTGCGGGTGAGCTGCCCTCGGTTTACCCGGCCATCGATCTGCAGACGCCGATCGTGCGCAACGGCCTGCTCTTCGTTGGCGTGGCCTCGATTTCGAATATCATGATTTTCGGATTTGCCTCTTATCGGGGCGTTTCCTACATGGACAGCACTACCTTCTGCGGGCAAACGTGCCACACGGTGATGGCCCCGGAGTTCAGCGCCTATCAAAATTCTCCGCACTCACGCGTCGAGTGCGTGCAATGTCATATCGGTCCTGGGGCGGGTTGGTTCGTGCGCTCTAAGCTATCAGGATTGCGACAGGTTTATGCGGTCACGTTCAAAACCTACTCGCGGCCGATCCCGTCTCCGGTGAAGTACCTGCGCCCGGCTCGCGAAACTTGCGAGGTGTGCCACTGGCCGCAGCGCTATAGCGGTGACAAGTTCGTCGTGAAAACCAATTACAAGGAAGATGAGAAGAACACGCCTCTGACCACCGCCTTGGTCCTGAAACTTGGCGGCCGTACCTGGCAAGGCGCGGTGGGCATCCACGGGCATCATCTGGATGAGGGCTCACGCATCCGGTATATCTCCACCGACGAACGCCGCCAGGTTATTCCGGTGGTCTACTACACCGATGACAAGGGGAAGACCATCGAATTCATCTCCACGGACATCAAAGTCACCAAGCAGGAGTTGGAAAAAGGCGAGAAGCGCGTGATGGATTGTATCGATTGCCACAACCGCCCCACGCACGAGTTTGAGTTGCCGGAAAACGCCGTGGATTTGCGGATGTCGCGCGGCCTGGTCAGTCCGGATCTGCCTTATATCCGAAAAAAGGCGGTCGAGTTGCTCAAGGCGGATTACCCCGACCGGGAGACCGCGAAATCCAAAATCATCGACGGCATCACCTCCTACTACCGGACCACCTATCCGCTGGTTTACAACACCAAACGCGCCCTCGTCGAACAAGCCGCCGATAATGTCACCGGCATCTACCTACGCAACGTATTTCCAGAGATGAAGGTGAATTGGGGCGTTCACCCCAACAACCTCGGCCACAATGATTTTCCCGGATGCTTCCGCTGCCACGACGGATCTCACACCAGCGCGGATGGCCAGACGATAACCAACGATTGCACCGCATGCCACAACCTTTTGGCGATGCAGGAGGAAAACCCAAAGGTGCTTACGGAACTTGGCATGAAGTAAGCGTTGCCGGGAGATTGAAATGGCTGAAACAAAAATTGTGCGAAGGAAGCGGTGTGCTGGTCTGGGAATTAGCGTCGCAATGCTCCTCGCAGCAGTTTTCTCCCTTCTCTTTTCGGAATGCCCTAGCCGCGCCGCGCGGCCCGAGACCGACCAACCCGGCGCCGAATGCCTAGCCTGCCACGGCGAAAAAGGCATGAGCACGACGCGAGCCGGCAAAACGGTGTCGTTGTATGTGGACGCAAAGAAGTTTGCAGCTTCCATACATGGCAGCCTTGGGTGCACGGGGTGCCACGCCGACCTGGAAGGAAAAGAGTTGCCCCACGAAACGCCGCTGGCACGCGTAAATTGTGGCACGTGCCATGCCACGGAGCAGGAGCAACATGCCCGGTCGCTGCACGGGAAGGCGGTTGCGCACGGTGACCCGCTGGCACCCCGCTGTGTGAATTGCCACGGGAACCACGACATATTTCCGGTGAAGGACCCACGGTCAGCGGTGGCGCCGTTGAAAGTGCCCTTTGTGTGCGGCCAGTGCCATCGCGAAGGAACTCCTGTTCAGCGTAGCCGCCCCATTGCCCAGAGCAATATTTTGGAAAACTACTCCGAGAGTATCCACGGAGAAGCGTTGCTGAAAAAAGGGCTGTCGGTGGCCCCGAATTGCGCAACTTGCCACACGCCCCATTTGATCTTGCCCCATACCGATCCCGCTTCCTCGATCGCTCGCCGGAACATTGCCGCCACCTGCACGAAATGCCACTCGCAAATCGAGGTGGTACATCGGAAAATCATTCGTGGGGCGCTGTGGGAGAAAGAAGCCAACGTCCTACCCGCCTGTATCGATTGCCATCAACCGCATAAGATCCGAAATGTTTTCTATACGCAGGGCATGGCCGATGCAGACTGCCTCCATTGCCACGCAGACCAGAAACTGCGTCGCGTGCGCGACGGACAATCCATGTATGTCAACATAGGTGAGCTGACCCATTCGAAGCACATCAAAACTGCCTGCAGTCAGTGCCACTCGGAAGTAAATGCCTCTCGCGTGCGCCCCTGCGAGACCATTACACGCGAGGTGGATTGTAGCTCCTGCCACGATGAAATTGGCAGGCAATACATAGGCAGCACCCACGGACAACTTGCCGGCAAGAATGATCCGAATGCGCCAAGCTGCAAGGAATGCCATGGCACGCACGGAGTGCTTGGCAGACAGGACCCACAGTCGCCAACTTTTGCCACCAATGTTCCCGTACTTTGCGGGCGGTGTCACCGCGAGGGCCAGAGAGCCGCGCTGCGCTACACTGGACGGCAGCATGAAATCGTCGCCAATTACACGGAGAGCATTCACGGAAAGGGATTACTAAAGAGCGGTCTGACCGTTACGGCCACTTGCACCAGTTGCCACACCGCTCACCGTGTCCTTCCCCGAACCGACCCGGCATCGAGCGTCAACGCAGCCAACGTGCCGGCTACCTGCGGCCGATGCCACCATGGCATCGAGGAGCAGTTTGAAAACAGCATTCACGCCAGACGGGTCAACGGACCTGCCAAGGAACTTCCTGTTTGCAACGACTGCCATACCGCCCACGCCATTCGTCGCACTGATGAAGACGGATTCCGGCTGGACATCATGGTCCAGTGTGGACGATGCCACCAGGAGATCGCCAAGACCTATTTTGATACCTATCACGGAAAGGTCTCCCGTCTTGGGTACACGAAAACGGCAAAGTGCTATGACTGCCATGGAGCTCACGATGTGCTTGCGGTGACCGATCCACGCTCGCACCTCAGCCGGGCAAACGTGACGGCCACTTGCCAGAAGTGCCATGCTGGCGCAACGCGACGCTTCGCTGGATACCTGACGCACGCCACGCACCATGACCCGCGCAAATATCCGTTCCTGTTCTACACCTTCTGGGGCATGACTACCCTGCTCCTGGGGACATTCGTGATCGGTGGCGTTCATACGCTGCTGTGGCTGCCCCGGGCTTTCCAGATGCGCCGGCAATTGCTCGCCGCCGAAGCGGAACTCGCCACTACGCCTGAAGTTCCCGTGAGCACGGAGAGCAGCGATGCCTAAGGGGGAAAGCGAAGAGCGCCAGTTCATCCGCTTCACGCGGCTGCAGCGGATCCTACATATCTGCATGATCGTGAGTTTCATGAGCCTGGCGCTTACGGGGCTAACTCTGAAATTTTCCTATACAAGATGGGCGGCGGTGCTTTCTCATCTGCTCGGGGGATTCGAAAGCGCGGGTTACATTCACCGGAGCGCCGCCGTGGTTATGTTCGCAGTTTTCCTTACGCATCTCGTGGACCTGTACCGGTTGAAAAAAAGGGAGCACGGTTCGTGGCGCGCGCTGCTGCTGGGCCCGAGCAGCATGCTTCCCTCCCGAAGGGACTTCGCCGAGTTTGTGGGCACATTAAAGTGGTTTGTGGGCAAGGGCGAGCGGCCTGCCTATGGCCGCTGGACATACTGGGAAAAATTCGACTATTTCGCTGTGTTTTGGGGGATCGCGGTGATCGGCTCCACTGGCCTCACGCTGTGGTTTCCGGTGTTCTTCACGCGGTTTTTACCAGGGTGGTTCCTCAATGTCGCGACCATCATTCATAGCGACGAGGCTCTGCTCGCCACGGGCTTCATCTTCACTGTGCATTTCTTCAATACCCACTTGCGGCCCGAGAAGTTTCCCATGGACATCACCGTTTTCACTGGACGCATGCCCCTGGAAGAACTAAAACGAGACAAGCCAAGGGAGTATGAAGCGCTGGTGGCTAGCGGAAAGCTCGAGGAGAAGATGGAAGAAGCATATCCGCGGGTTGTGATCCGCGCGATTCGAGCCTTCGCCTGGGTTGCGCTGGCGGTGGGGTTCAGCATTGTGCTGTGGATCATTTACGCCATGTTGTTCGCATACCGCTAGAGCCGAATTGCGGTGCAATTGCGGAGAAGGGTGTTGAGATGTTCGCGACGTTGATTGTTTTGGTTTACCTGACTTTGGCTTTGCCTCCGGCGGCGGCCGACCAGGGGTGTCTGGCGTGCCATGGGCAAGCGGGGATGAAGTCCGACAAAGGCAAAGATATCTACGTCAATCCCGTGAAACACGCGGCCAGCGCGCATGCCATTCTCGGCTGCCAAGACTGCCACACCGCGATTAAGGATTTCCCGCATCCCGCAAAGTCGGCCAAGGTTCAGTGCGTGACCTGTCACGAGCAAGAAGCCAAGAGCTTCTCCACGAGCGCCCATGCGATTCTTGGGGACTCGGCTTGCGCCAGTTGTCACGGCAGCGTGCACGAACTCACCAGCGCGGAAACACTCATGCCCGGGAAGTGTACCGAATGCCATGCACAGGAAGTGAAGGAATTGGCGGACAGCATACACGGCCAAGCCGCGAAAAATGGGGACCACGACGCTCCCCAATGCATCTCCTGTCACGGTGCCATTCATGAAGTGAAGGCTTCCAACGAGGCGGACTCCGCGGTTGCCCGCAAGAACCTGGCGGATACTTGCGCAAAATGTCATAGCGACACGGGATTTTTATCGCGCCACAAGATTCCCGTGGTCCATCCGGTGGATTCCTACAGACAGAGCGTTCACGCGCGGGCGGTCTTACTTGGCAAAGACGCGGCAGCGTGTTCCAGTTGCCACGGGAGTCATGACATCTACCCTGCAACAGATGAACGATCGAAGGTCAATCACTGGAAAGTGCCAGGGACCTGCGGGGAGTGCCACAAGGAAATTGCCCGGCAGTTCAACGAGAGTGTCCACGGGCAAGCGGTCAAGGCCGGAGTGCGGGATGCACCCGTTTGCATCGACTGCCACGGTGAGCACCTGATCATGGACCCGACCAACCCGGCATCGCCACTCAATGCCGAGCATATCTCCGCGCAAACCTGTGGGCGTTGCCATGGCGATCCACGTCTGGCACTGCGTTATGATTTGCCACCGGATCGCGTGCCATCCTACGCCGGCAGCTATCACGGGCTGGCCCTCGAAGGCGGGAAGGTGACTGCGGCGAACTGCGCTTCGTGCCATGGGGTGCACGACATTCTTCCCTCGAACGATCCTCGCTCAACTGTCAATCCCGCAAACCTCGCGAAAACATGCGGACAATGCCACAAAGGCGCGAATGAAGCGCGGTACGCCATCGGCCCCATACACGTGCAGACCAACGCCGGGCCAAATCATCCCGTGGTGCAGTGGATTCGCTGGACGTACTGGGTGCTGATCCCGGTTACGTTAGGATTCATGTTGTTCCACAATTTGCTCGACCTGCTCAGCAAGTTGATCCGTCGCCAGCCGCGGCAGGAAAGCGGCGAGGTTGTGCTGCGGATGAATCTGTGGTTCCGCGTGGCTCACTGGGGCATCATGGCCAGTTTCCCCACTCTGGTGGTTACCGGTTTCGCGCTGAAGTACCCGGACAATTGGTGGGCAAAACCACTTCTGATGTGGGAATCGAGGGGGGGAGTGCGCGGCGGATTGCACCGCACCGCCGCTATCGTCCTGATTGTGGCTACGGTCTTCCACATAGTCCACCTGGCGATGAAAAAGCGCGACCGCGCCTTCCTGTGGGCCATCATTCCGACCATCAAAGACGCTACCGACATGCTGGACGTCTTCCGATACAACCTTGGTCTCACGAAAACCGAGCCAAAGTTCTCCAAGTTCAACTACGCCGAGAAGATGGAATACTGGGCTTTCCTGTGGGGCACCATGGTGATGGCCCTCTCCGGGTTCATTCTCTGGTTCAACAATTTCGCTTTGCGTCATTTCGCTAAATGGGTCTCCGACGCCGCCACCGCCGTGCACTGGTATGAGGCGCTCCTGGCAACCTTCTCCATCTTGATTTGGCATTTCTACTTGGTGATCTTTGATCCGGCCGTATATCCGATGGATACCGCGTGGCTCGACGGGAAAATCCCCGCTGACCACTACCGCCACACCAGGCCTGCGTATTACCGCACGCTGGTGCGCCAAGGCTTGGTAGAGACGCCGGAGGAATCGCCGGATACGCAAGCTTCGGCGGAACCCGCGCGCGGCGACGATTGAGGTCCGCCGCCTGCTGTTCGGAGCTCCCGCTGACTCTGTTGTTTCAAAATTGTTATGCTGCGCGTCGTGTAAACACCCCATTCCGATATGCTAGTGTTTGCCCCGGGAGCTGCTAACGCAATGTCGATTCGCACAATCATCGAGCCGTTTCGCATCAAGAGTGTCGAACCCATTCGCAAGACAACCCGCGCCGAGCGGCAAAAGCTCATTGAAGAGGCCGGCTACAATCTCTTTCTTGTCTCTTCCGAAGCGATTTTGATCGACCTGCTCACCGATTCCGGCACTTCCGCCATGTCCACGGAGCAGTGGGCCGCCATGATGCGCGGGGATGAATCCTACGCCGGCTCGCCCAGCTTCACGCGCTTCCGAAATTCCGTGCAAGCCATTTTTGGCTTTCGCCACGTCATTCCCACGCATCAGGGCCGCGCCGCTGAACGCATCCTGTTCAACGTGATGTGCAAAAAGGGTGACATCGTCCCCAACAACACCCATTTCGATACCACGCGCGCCAATTGCGAATTTGTCGGCGCCCAGGCGGTCGATATTCCCATTCCCGAAGCCAAGGAACCCGCGCATCTCCATCCCTTCAAGGGGAATATGGATGCGGCTCGCCTCAGGGAATTGATCGAGCGGGAGGGCGCAAAGAGAATTCCGCTGGTGATGCTAACGGTGACCAATAATTCCGGCGGCGGTCAACCGGTCTCACTCGCCAACATCCGTGAAGTGAAACAGATCTGCAAGAAACACGGTATACCGTTGTACATCGACGCCTGCCGCTTCGCCGAAAACGCCTACTTCATCAAGCTGCGCGAAGCCGGCTACGCCAACAAAACCCCGCGCGAAATTGCCCGCGAAATGTTTTCTTCTGCGGATGGCTCGACCATGTCCGCAAAAAAAGACGGCCTTGCTAATATCGGCGGTTTCCTTTGCACCAACGACGACATCCTCGCCCAGCAAGAAAAAGATCTACTCATTCTGACGGAGGGCTTCCCCACATATGGCGGTCTGGCCGGCCGAGACCTTGACGCCATCGCCGTCGGTTTGAATGAAGCCCTCGAAGAAGACTATCTCCACTACCGCATCGCCTCCACGGCGTTTCTCGGAAATCACATTGCCAGCCAGGGCGTTCCCATCGTCGAACCGCCGGGAGGCCACGCGATCTACATAGATGCGCGCGCGTTCCTGCCGCATATTCCGGTTTCGCAATTTCCCGGCGTGGCGCTCGCCGTGGAGCTTTATCTCGAGGGCGGCATTCGTTCCGTGGAAATCGGCACGCTGATGTTCGGCGAACACGCCACCATGGACCTGGTCCGCTTGGCGATTCCCCGGCGCGTGTATACGCAAAGCCACATCGAATACGTGGTCGAGGTCATCCTGGATGTTTGGCGCCGCCGCGACAAAATTCCCGGCTACGAACTGGTGCACCACGCACCATTCCTCCGGCATTTCACTGCCCGTCTGAAACCCCTTGGAAGCTGATTGTTGCAAACGGCGGCTGCTCTGGCCTCCCTCGTGCTTTACCTACCTATGTTGCTTGCTGATTCATGCACCGGTCGGGATGGCCCGGCCGGCCGACAAGGGCCATCTTCCGCGTAACTGCTTGAGGCAGTTAGCCTTATACCGCTAAGGCCGCGGATCGGTGGCGGCATTCTCTGCCCTAGCCAATAGTCCTTCGCTCCCGGCCAAGCGAATCTCCACAGCGACTGAGTCTTCTCGCCCAGTGTTTGACAAGGAGTTTTTCAAATGAAGCCTATTCCGGAACTTCGTGGGCCCCGATTCACGGTGGACCAACTGAAGGCCGCTGCCGCCGAAATGCGCGCCATGAATATCGTCAGCATCTTCGCGGCCGGCTCCGGTCATCCCGGCGGCACCCTCTCGATCATGGACATCGCGGCCGCTCTTTACTTGAACGTTCTCAATCACGATCCCTCCAATCCGAACTGGCCGGACCGCGATCGCGTGTTCTGGTCGGCTGGGCACAAAGCCCCTGCGCTCTATGTGGCACTGGGCCGCGCCGGATATTTCCCGCTTGACGATGTGGTATTGCTCCGGCAGTTGGGGGCCAATTTCGAAGGCCATCCGAATTGGTTGAAAGTGCCCGGTGTGGAGATTTCGAGCGGTTCTCTCGGGCAGGGCCTCGGTGCAGCCGTAGGCAGCGCTCTCGCTGTGAAGTTGCGCGGCGCCAATTGTCGCGTGTACGTGATTATGGGAGATGGAGAACAACAAGAGGGCAGCGTCTGGGAAGCCGCCATGTCCGCCGGTCACTACAAACTGGACAATCTTTGCGCCATCGTGGACGTGAACCGTTTGCAGATTGATGGCTGGGTCAAGGATGTGATGAGCGTCGAACCGCTCGTGGAAAAATATTCCGCTTTCGGCTGGAACGTGATCGAAGTGGACGGCCACGACATGCCGCGGATTCTCGATGCCTTTACCCGCGCGCACCAGCAGACCAGCCGGCCAACAGTGATTCTTGCCCGAACCATTAAGGGCAACGGCGTTTCGTTCATGGAGAACGAAGCCAGTTGGCACGGCACCGCGCCAAAAAAGGAACAGTTTGAAAAGGCACTGTCCGAACTTCTGACGCCGGATTTCCCCCGTGCTCGCGTGGATGCCTTGCTTCAGCGCGCCGCAACAAGTGCCCGCGAAGCCGCCCGTAACGCCAAGGATGGAATCCCTAAATTCGCCCATGATTTTTGGTGGAACTCCCGCGAGTCCATGAAAGTGGAGATGGACCCAACGCGCATGGGCTTCGGCCGCGGCCTGGAATGCGCCGGCGAAGACCCTCGCGTCGTTACCTTGCACGCGGATATCTCCGGCTCCATTCGCATCACGGATTTCGAAGCCAAGCATCCCGAGCGCAAGGATCGCGTGTTTAGCGTCGGAATCGCCGAACAGAACATGATGAGCGTTGCCGCCGGCTTGGCTCGCGAAGGTCTTATCCCCGTTACCGGTACCTATGGCGTCTTCGCTTCCGGTCGCGCTTGGGATCAGATTCGCACCACCATCTGCTACTCCAACCTGAACGTGAAAATTGCAGGCGCCCATGGCGGAATTTCTGTCGGGCCGGACGGCGCTACCCATCAGGCCCTCGAAGAGATAGCGCTGACAAGCGTTCTGCCGAACATGAATGTCGTCGTGCCGTGCGATTCCCTCGAGACGCAGCGGGCCACACAGCATTCGCTACTCTCCCTGCAAGGTCCATGTTACCTGCGCTTCGCGCGCGAAGCCACGCCCGTGGTCACCACAGCGGACACGCCCTATGAGTTCGGCGTAGCCAACGTGATTCGTTTTCGAGGTGAACAGCCCAAATTTCTTGATGCCTTTGACACAATCCTTGGTCCTCGCTACCACAACGAACGGGAGCAGCTCGCCCTCATCGCCTGCGGCCCTATGGTGCCGGAAGCAATGCGCGCTGCCTGGCTTTTGAAAGTGGAGTACGGCATTGAGACACGCGTCGTCAATGTGCACACGGTGAAGCCACTCGATATCGAAACCATTGTGCGCGCCGCGGAAGAAACCCGCGTCGTCATCACCGCGGAAGAGCATCAAACCGGCGGCTTCGGGAATATCATTGCCGGCGCCATCATGCGGCACCGCGCCAATTTCCGACAGCCACTGCAATTGAATATGGTGGGGGTCGAGGATCGTTTTGGCCTTTCCGGGAATCCCTGGGAGCTGCTGCAGCATTTTGGCCTGACCGCCGAGCACATCGCCAAGCGCGCGTTGGATCTTCTGGACAAGAAAATCATCGCTTCGCCGGGAGTAACAAGCGAAATGAGTTCGATTCGCTGTGCGCGCTGCGGCAGGGATGTCCCAATCAGCGAATATGCCAGGGAACTTCCTTCGCCCTCGGACGAAATCTGCTCCGAATGTGAATACCAATCCGTGGAGCTCTGCGCGGTTTGCCGCATCGAATGGGGCAAGGTGAACCACAACTCCAGTTACGTCTGCTTGGCCTGCCGCGCGAAGCCCGTGTTGCGCTGAAGTAGGTAACGCTTCCGCCGCGCCCATTTTTGCGCGCTACTCCCGTGTGCGATTCCTGTTTCTCTCGCGTATCCTTAGGCCCATGGCCAACCTTACGATTGACCCTGCCCTCAAACTCAAGTGTCCCTGCGTGGCGCTTGGATTTCTGACCGCTCGTGTGAATGCGGGCGAAACGCCACAGGGCCTGTTGGAAGAAATGAAGGTGCGGGAAACCGAAATCCTGCACCTTCCCGACCCTCGCGCATTGCTCGAATCACAGAAAATTCTCGCTACCCGCGCCGGCTACAAAGCGTTAGGAAAAGATCCCGCTCGCTACCGAGGCTCGGCGGAAGCACTGTTGCGCCGCATTGTCAGCGGTAAAGGCTTTCCGCAAATCAACGCGGTGGTCGACATCATCAATCTCGTCTCCGTCGAAAGCCGCTTGCCCATCGGTTTATACGACCTCGCCCGCGTGAAGGGTGATATCTTGTTTCGCGCTGGACGGCCCGGCGAAACCTACAAGGGCATCGGAAAATACGATCTCAACCTCGAAGATCTGCCTGTTTTTTCCGATGACGTAGGCCCACATGGAAGTCCCACCAGCGACTCCGAGCGCACCATGGTTACTCCAGAGACGCGGAGCATCGCGGCCATCCTCGTTTCCTTCGGCGGCGCAGAAGGTGTGGAATCCTCCTGTCAGCGGATGTCTTTGCTCCTACAAAAACATGCCCAAGGCCAGGACGTTCGCTTCGAAATACGTTGGTGATTCAATTTGACCAAAACTGCTCACGGCTCCTCCGAATCCGCATGGGAGCGCTGGTGCGCTGGTCGGGCGGGAATCTGCATCGCCTTCCTATGGGGCTTGGGGGAGGCGACCTTCTTTTTTGTCATACCGGACGTGTTTCTGTCCTTCGTCGCGATTTTCGGTGGGCGGCGCACCTGGTTGCACATTCTCGCTGCCATTTCCGGAGCGCTTGGCGGCGGGGCAGTATTGTTCCAGTGGGCCCAGGCGAATCCAGCCCAAGCTCATGCAGCTGTTGCTCGCGTTCCCTTTATCGGGGAGAAAATGTTCGAAATCGTCGACGATGGTCTGCGGAAGCACGGGCTATCTGCCGTCTTCCTCGGTTCTATTACCGGCATACCATACAAACTCTATGCCGTCGAAGCACCGAAGTTTTCAAGTCTGCGCGATTTTCTTCTGGCCACGCCGCCCGCTCGCGCGGTGCGTTTCCTTGTGGTCTGGCTGGTGTTCGGCGGGCTTGCCGCGTGGCTGCGGAAGCGGAGAAACTGGCGGAGATCGCAGCTCCTCGGCGCGCACGCAGCCGTGTGGATTGCCATTTACGCATTTTATTGGGCGCGCATCGTCTTTCGTTGACGCCTTCGAGTAAAATGAATTCAGCATCATGCCCAGCATTTACGGCCTGAAGCCAAAATTTCAGAGTCTCCTGCGCCCTGTCACCGATGGACTCGCGCGGGCGGGAGTGACCGCAAATCAAGTCACGCTCGCGGCCATGTTCTTGTCTTTCGCCAGCGGCAGCGCTATTTTCAATTTCCGCTCTCAACACGCGCTGTTGCTTCTCCCTATCGTTCTTTTCCTGCGCATGGCGCTGAATGCCATCGATGGCATGCTCGCCCGCGAACACGATCAGAAAACCGCTCTGGGTGCCATCCTCAACGAACTCGGCGACGTCTTCTCGGACTCCGCCCTTTATCTGCCTCTGGCCGTGGTCCAGGGTTTCCAGCCCGCACTTGTCGTCTTGATCGTGTTACTCGCTGTCCTGAGTGAGATGACCGGCGTCATCGGCGCGCAAATTGGGGCCACGCGGCGTTATGACGGCCCGATGGGCAAAAGCGATCGCGCCTTTGTGTTTGGGGCCCTGGGATTGCTTCTCGGACTGAACTTGCCTATTGTTCCGGTAGTCCCATACACGCTTTGGCTTGTGCTTGCCTTGCTGCTTCTGACCATCGTCAATCGGGCTCGCGGTGCACTCGCCGAACTCCGAGGTCCTGCCTCTCGATGAGCAACAACATCCACCCCATCGCCAGCCTTCTGGCCGCCGTCGCTCGCGGGATCAGCGGGGTGCAAGTGCAATGGGCGGGCTGCGAACCAGATGAGCGCCAGCGCGTCTACTTCGCCAATCACAGCAGCCACCTGGATTTTGTCGTGCTCTGGTCCGCGCTTCCTTCGGAGATACGCGCCAAAACCCGCCCCATTGCGGCCAAGGACTATTGGGACGAAACGCCATTGCGCCGCTATCTGGCGAAAAACGTTTTTCGCGCCGTGCTTCTCGAGCGGGGCTCCACAGCCAAGTCGAAAAGCCCGGAAGAAACGCATTTCGTTGGGCGCCACCTGATCGAGGACATGGCGGAAGCGTTGGGCACGGAATATTCCTTGATCCTTTTCCCCGAGGGCACCCGCGGCACGGGTGAGAAGATCGGTCCCTTCCGCTCCGGTCTTTACCATCTGGCCGTGCGGCGCCCCGACGTCGAACTGGTTCCCGCTTACCTCGAAAATCTCAATCGCATTCTGCCCAAAGGAGAATTTCTGCCCGTACCCATGCTAAGCCTGCTGACATTCGGCAAACCCCTGCATGTGGAACCGGACGAAGAAAAAGATCTGTTTCTCGAACGCGCCCGCGAGGCAGTTGCCACCCTTCGCAGGATTGGACCCGCCTGATGTTTCAAGCTGCTCACGACACAAAGCTCGTCTGGCTGTTTGGCGGCGTAGTGTTCCTGCTCATCGTTTCCACTCTCATCGGGAGGATCCTGAAGAACCGCTACCGCACCGGCGCCAGCCGCACCACCATCGACAACCTAAACGCCCGCATCCGCGCCTGGTGGAAGATGTGTGCCATTTTTGCCCTCGCCATCATGATTGGGCGCATCGGCTCGCTCATTCTGTTCGGCATCATTTCCTTCCTGGCGATGCGCGAATACATGACCCTGGTGCCCACGCGCCGTGGCGATCATCGCACGCTGTTCTGGAGTTTCTTCGTCATCATGCCGCTGCAGTACTACCTCATCGGCATCCAGTGGTACGGCCTCTTCGCCATCATGATCCCCGTGCTCGCTTGCATTTTTGTTCCCCCAAGCATGGCCATCGCCGGAGACACGGAACATTTTCTGGAGCGTGCCTCTAAGATTCAGTTCGGCATCATGGTATGCGTCTACTCGCTGAGTTACGCTCCGGCTCTGCTTCTGCTGAAGATTCCGGGATTCGAAGGCCACGACGCGCGCCTGCTCCTTTATCTCGTGATCGTGGACCAGATGAGCGACGTTCTGCAGTACGTGTGGGGCAAGCTCATCGGAAAAAACAAAATTGCCTGGCGCGTCAGTCCAAATAAGACGTGGGAGGGCTTTGTGGGTGGCGTTCTGAGCGCCACCGCTCTCGGCACCGCGCTGTGGTGGGCCACCCCGTTTACTCTGCTGCAATCAGCCGGAATGTCCCTCATGATTTGCATCTTGGGTTTTGCGGGTGGCCTGGTAATGAGCGCCATCAAACGCGACATTGGCATCAAGGATTTTGGCGTGGTCATCGAAGGACACGGCGGCATCCTCGACCGTATCGACTCGCTCTGCTTCGCCGCTCCGGTCTTCTTCCACTTGGTCCGTTACTATTTTGTTCCCTAGGGGAAGTTCTTCAGCGCGTGGCTTGTTCCACCGCCGACGCCTCGGCTTGCCGGGACTTCAAGAATCCCCGCGCCGCCAGTAGTTCCGCATTGAGCAGCGCCGCACCGGCCGCGCCGCGCACCAGGTTGTGCGAAAGCAGTGTCAATTTCACGTCCAGCAGCGGACATTCCCGCACCCGGCCGACCACCGCTGCCATGCCATGCCCGATGTTCGCATCCTTTCGCGGTTGCGGCCGGTCCTCGCCGTCCAGCACCACAACCGGATGTTTCAATGCCGTCGGCAACGAGGCTAGCTCCTCGGATACCTCAAAGCTCCGCAGCGCCTCTGCCACTTCTTCAATCGTCGCCGTTTTCTTCAGTCGCACCGAAACGCACTCGAGGTGTCCATCCACCACCGCCACGCGATTGCAGTGCGCGCTGATTCCCAGCCCCGCCGATATGAACCGGTTGCCATCCCATTTTCCCAAAAGTTTCTGGGGTTCCGCTTCCATCTTTTCTTCCTCCCCACCAATAAATGGAATGGCGTTCCCCAGTACATCCAGGGACGGAACTCCGGGATAGCCCGCGCCAGAAACCGCTTGCAGCGTTACCACGAACAGTTTTTCCAGCCCAAACGCGTCCGCCAGCGGCTTCAGCACCAGCACAAGACCCGCCGTCGAGCAATTTGGATTGGTCACGATGAAGCCGTTGTCGTAACCCCGATTCTTCTGCTGCACCGGAATGCAATTCACATGCGCGGCATTCACTTCCGGGATCAGCAGTGGCACATCCGCATCCATGCGATGATTCCGCGAATTGCTCACCACCGGATAGCCCGCGCGCGCAAACTGTTCTTCGGCTTCGCCGGCCACGGAGGAATCCAGCGCTGAAAATACGAAGTCGCAATCCAGGCTCGGATCCAGATCTTTCACCACCAATCCGCGCGCCACCTCCGGCACCGGCCCTTCCAGATGCCATCGCGTCGCCTCCGCGTAGCATTTGCCGGTGGAGCGTTCCGAAGCCGCCACGGCAGTCAACTCAAACCACGGGTGATCGGAGAGCAGCTTCACGATGCGCTGCCCAACCATTCCGGTAGCGCCCAAAACGCCCGCGCGCCATTGCTTTACGTGTGCTCGAGCGTTCATGCCAAACCTCCGTTTTGTTGCGCCCCAATGCGTGTCCCGCGAGCGTGCGGCTTGAACGTATTCCGCACCCACACGGTCATTTCCGTCTGCGCCGCCAGCGGCAGCACATGCGGGTGGAGCACTTTCGCGCCGCTTGCCGCCAGCGCGTGCGCTTCGTCATAACTGAGTTCGTGCAGAAGCTTCGCCTCCGCTGATTCGTGTGGATTCGCGGTAAAAATCCCGTCCACATCCGTCCAGATCACCAGTTCCTCCGCATCCACCACGTGCCCGATCAGCGCTCCTGAAAGGTCGGAGCTGTTGCGCCCCATGGTTGTGATTCGCCCGTCCTGCGTGGCGCCGATAAACCCCGTCACCACCGGAACGATTCCCGCCTGCAGCAGCGGCAATAGCACTTCCCGGCCCCGCCGCCGAGTGTGCTCCAGGTGCGGCTTCGCGTCACGGAAATTGTCGCATGTCAGCACAAAATCCGAAGAGGCAACCGGCACCGCTGTGACTCCTAATTTCCCCAGCGCCGCGGCAAATAGCCTGGCCGCATAGCGTTCTCCAAAAGAGGCCAGCCGGTCAAGCACAGCGCCGCTTACCTCCACTCGCTCGCGCAACGGCGCCTCATGCAGAAGGTCGTCGCTCAGTAGCTCCATCTCCTGCTCCACCCGGTCATGCTCCTCTGGCGCAAGCTGCAGTTCCCGTAACGCCGCAAAATGTAGATCCGCGACATCCTCAGCCTCTTTTCGCGCCTGCGCGTTTCGCCCTTGCCCGAGCCATTGTCCCACGTGCAGCAACCGGTCTGTCACACCCTTCATGGCGGACACCACCGCCGTCACCCGGCGCGTCTGCGCCGCATCCCGCACCAGCCGCGCTGAGTGAAGCAATCGCTCCGCTCCCAGCAACGAACTGCCGCCGAACTTAAACGCGATGACGTTCTCTTGTAATGGATATTCGGCCTGGAGGGCAAGCACTCTCTCCAGACTGCCTCCGCGTTCCTGAGGACCTAACTCACCCTCCGCGTTGAGGCTGGCTTCCTGCTGTTTCGGGCTCATGGTACCGCTCCTTCGTCTTTTCCGCTGGAGCGTCTCTGGAGGGGGCTGAAACTAAAAAACCCACCGCCAGGTCGCTTCCGGCGGTGGGTTTGGAAACTTTTTCTAGCTGGCTAGCTGTTTCTCCCCGCGGCCGAAGCGATGGTAGTGCGCATAATAGTAGTCGTAGTCGACTTAGAGGACTTCGTCGACGGGGTAGAGATTCGCTTCGTGGCAATAGCCAGCATTCGTAGAGAATACCATGCCAATCGGAAATTCCAACTAAAATTTATCGGTGAGTCTCCAGGGCGCCTCAGGGGAGAGAGCCCCATACACATGGCCAGCTATCCCCTAGGCTAGCAGGCTGCGGAAAAATGTGCTTGGCACAGGGGGTCGGAGCTTTAGCTCCGACATAAGTGCTTGGCTATCAACCGAGCTTCAGCCCCTGAGGAATTGTCTTTGGACTCTTTCCGCAACCTGCTAAGCATCAAACACCAGGCTGGAGCACGTCAGTCCCGCTTCCGCCTTTTGCAACTCGCTGATATCCAGAGGCAGCACGTGAAACCCCTGCGCTTCGATTCTTGCCCGCGTCTTGGGGAAAGATGCCGGGAAGATTACCGCCTCCCCGACCGCCAGCGCATTTCCCGCGTGGGGCTCCGAAGAATCCACGTCCACCCACTCGAATGCCTCCAGACGCTTCCAGTTGAACCAAGCCCGATTCCCAAGCAAGGTGTTCCGGCCGAGGTGTGTCACTGCGGACTTCAAGTGCAAGCATCCCTTCACCGGAACTCCCCTTAACTCGTACCCGTAATGTTCCAGGATTAGAGTTAGTTGGCGGATTCCTTCTGGATTAGACCGCGCCGTGATTCCCACGAACACCTTCTTCCCCACCCGCAAAACATCACCACCTTCGAGAGTTCCCGGCAGCTTGATCTGGGCCAGCCTGCGATATTTTTCCAGTTCGGCCGCAATCGTGGGCGCTTCTTTCCTCCGCGATTCCGTGCCCAGCGGGCAGATCACCGCCACTTCGTCCAGCACGATCGCGGGGTCTTCCACAAACATGGAATCCGGTAGATCCGGCTCCTCGGGCAGGGAAATCACTCTCGCGCCGAGTTTACCCAGCAGCTCTTCGTAGCCATGGTGCTGCGCGCGCGCCTTCTCCATGCCAATGGGTTTTCGTTCGATGAAACTCAGTTCGCAGTTCGCCAGCGCGGAACTTACTTTTCGCGTGATTGCCGTCAGCATTCCGTGAATGTATCAGAGAACGCTTCGGTTGGGCATGCCTCATTGCGTTGTGAAATTCGGCAACAGCTCAATTTTCCAGATAGCCCGTCATTTGCCCAGAATCGGCCCGTTACGCGGTTGTGAGTGTAAACGCCTGATTACAACAATTACTTCCGAATTGCCGATCCGCCAGGAATCGGCATCCGCCAACCGCGCTTCGCCTTCCCACGACACAGCTTCGGAGAAGTAATTCAAATTGACATGGCGAGTTAGCGTCTCAGTCGTGGCGAGCCCTGGCAGGTTGACATCATTGCCTGCAGGGATTACTTCTATCACTACTCGTGGCCTCTCGGCGCATGCGTATTTGCATTCCGATGATATAAGCTGCCGTGGCCATCCAGCGATGAGCAGCGTGCTTAGACGAGTTCGCTAGCAATGTCGAGCGTCGTCGCCGCGAACTGCTGGTCCACTGTTACCTCATGTTCGGCTCCTTGCCGGACCCCGAGGACGCGGTGCAGGAGACGTTGCTTCGTGCCTGGCGGTATCGCGACAGCGTCAAGGAAGGCGCGCCGTTGCGCCCATGGCTCTACCGCGTGGCGACGAACGCTTGCATCGAAAGTATGTTTGTGGTGTGGTTCCCAGCATCGTCCGAAACATTTCAATGAAGGCACTTACACTGTCGTAACCGACTGCGATAGCGACCTCCGTGACAGATTTCCTTTGTGCCAGCATCTCAAGGGCAGCAAACAACCGCGCCTGCTGTCGCCAACGGCCAAACGACATGCCTGCCTGAGCCGAAAACGCACGCATGAAAGTACGGCGGGCCATTCCGGCAACATGCGCCCAAGCGTCCAGCGCGCGGTCATCCCCAACATCATCCAGCAGAGCATCTGCAACTCTGGCCAGTCTTTCTTCTCTTGGTATGGTCAAACGCAAGGGCTGCTGGTCAGGCTGTCGAATCTCATCACGAAGCGTTGTGATTAAGTGCTTCTTCGCCGTGTTGAGCGGTTGGCGGAGGTCCCAACCGAGCATACGATGAACTATGGCGAACAATAGCTCCGATGAGTTGAACATGCAGGGCGTCTTGGGTAGTCCGCAGCACATCTTCGGAGACAAGTCAACCATCGAGCCAGCAGCGCCTCCGACAGAACGCGCCGCGTGCTTACAATTTGGTGGAATCCAAGCGCAACGCTGGGAGGGAAACATCCATCGTTCGCTTCCTGCTTCCACGATGAGCAACCCCTGGGTGAGTGCGACGAGTTGCCCGCGCAGGTGAGTGTGCTCTGGCGTCCAGCCCTCCACCATCCGCCTCTTGAAGTCATATGCCAGCACGGGCGTATCGCTCTCGTAGAAACGCGCCAGTTCTTCCATATTCGGGACCGAGAACATGGATTTACGAGCTTGACCCTTTTCCGACATATATCGCCACTTTCCCGTTAGCAGAACAGCCGAAACTTAGCTAGAGTACGCGGTAGAAAATCGAAAGACAACACGGGGAAATAAGGACAATCAATGAGAAAGCTGATCTACACAATCAACATCACCATCGATGGCTGCTGCGACCACACCAAAATGGTTCCCGACGAAGAAGTACTTGACTACGGCGCGCAACTCGTCCGGGATGCTGACCTGCTCGTCTATGGGCGTAAAACCTATCAATTGATGGTTCCTTATTGGCCTGATATCGCAAAAAGCCAGTCCGAGACAAAAGCGGATATCGAATTTGCTCAAACCTTTGTCTCCAAGAAGAAGATTGTTTTTTCACGATCGTTGGCCAGCGCTGAAGATGAAAATACGAGAATTGTTCGTACGAACCTTCGCGACGAAATACTTAAACTGAAGCAAGAACAGGGCAACAATATTTTGGTCGGCGGTGTAGATGTTCCTTCACAACTAATGGAGCTTGGCCTGATTGACGAATATCGTTTTGTCGTCATGCCAACCATTGCTGGAGAAGGCAGACGATTGATGGAGGGCGTCAGCCTGCCCGAGAAATTGCAATTGAAACTGATTGAGTCAAAGCCATTTAAATCAGGATGTGTTGCGCTTCGTTACTTGAAACAGTGAGAGAAAACTCTGCAAGGCTCTGCCGGCACTTAGCAGACTGGCGTTTTCGCCCGCGGGTGGAGGGCTGTGGTGCCTTGATCGCTTGTTGCAGATGCATCAACGGTCTAGCTGATTTTTGCGATTGTGCCTGCCGGCGGCGAGCGAGGATGTACTAACGGGCGGAATCAAATTAGCAGCGCCAACAAAGAGCACTGAGTTGTCGGCCAACCTTCCCTTGGCGGATTACGGAAGGGTTGCCCGTGATTCTCCCAAAATAGAGCTGGTTCGCGAATCGCAGGCGGCTTCGCAAACGGCTTGAGATCGCGTTGTTCACCCGTCGTCATAAGCACGGGGCATCAAGTGTTTAGGTCAGTTTAACTGCTCCTGCTTACAACAAATCTCGCAATCTGCTGTTCGCTCAAGGCTAATCCAAATCAGTCGGTCAATGACCACAAGCGCGTCTTGGGCGGTTGATTGTAAACCCTTCGTTTGAATGAGGCCGGTCTCGCAAACCGGCCTCTTTTACAGATCCATTAGCGGGTGCCCACAGCCGCTTTCGCGGCGGACCGAGTGAGCCAGGTTTCGAAACGCGTCTCCCCGAGCCGCGCGCTGTCGTCAGGGACAAGAGTCTTTTCGCTCACCTCGACACCGTAGTAGCTCGCCTTCGCGTCTGTGACAACCTCGCGCGGGTCCTTGTTTGCGGCCAAGTATTTCCGGGCGAGGTCATCGAGGCGAAACTTTTCCGGCCCTCCTATTTCAACCATGCCATTCACTGGCGCGCCCGTCGCGAACCGGCTTACCGCACTGGCGACATCGTCGGCCGCCATGGGCTGGATTAGTGCCGATGGCAGGCGCACTTTGTTGCCGTCAGTGGAAAAATCGGCGATGCCCTTGACGAACTCGAAGAACTGCGTCGCGCGGATAATTGTGTAAGGAATCGAAGAGCTTTTGATCAGGTTCTCCTGAGCCATTTTTGCGCGGAAGAACCCGCTTGCGAGCAGGCGTTCCGTTCCTACGACTGACAACGCAACATGATGCTTCACGCCTGCGGCCGCTCCATAGGAGAGGAGGTTGCGGGTTGATGTCTCGAAAAACGTCATCACCTCCGCGTCCTCCCAGGAAGGCGAGTTCGTTACATCAACGACCACCGATGCACTCTTCAGCGCTTCGGTCAGCCCCTCGCCGGTGATAGAGTTGACACCCGAATTGGGTGACGCCGCCACGGTCTCGCGGCCGTGGTCACGAAGCTTGATGACGAGCTTTGATCCGATGAGTCCACTGCCGCCAATCACTACGATTTTCATGATGCCCTCCTTTGACTCAGTCTGTATTCTTCATGCATCTCCGACCGGAATCGGATGCGCGGAAGCGGCCACCCTAGAAGGGCAGTCCTTTCACTGGTGACCTGGCGGTGATTGATTTTATCCCGCTCGAAGAGCGGGGTCCGTTCGAAGTGGAGAAAAGGCTAGCACAAACTGACCGACGCATTAAATCCTGGTAAGTCGGCCAGTGTTTATCGTTGGTGAGAGGTGGCGATTGCTGCTTCACCCTTAGTCAAGGCGCAACGAATGCAATACGTGATCGCAGACTTTGACGCTGGCCCGAAGTCTGGTTGTGAGAAATATGAGGAGCTCTGACATCCGCACATCGCATCCTTATAATGGAGCCATTTGGAGCCTGGTGGGCTGAGGTTGTGGAGGATAACCTGAAACGATGGTAGGCCCGTGGGGACTCGAACCCCAGACCTCTACCGTGTCAAAGCGGGGATATCAAGTACTCACAACGACTTACAAGGCCGTTGGGGACTGCCAAGTACTTGATAATACCCAGTGGTCGGACACATCTATCCCAGCACCAGCGAGTCTCAACTTGCGGAAATTGTTTTGCGCGGGGCAACGGCCCGGGAAGCCAGTATGAGTTTCCTGAGCAACCCTGACATTCACGCGCACAATACGTTCGAGCAACGCGATGTAGTTGTTCCCGAGACTAAGGCGCTGAGCATGAAGGACGGAATTTTAGTGATTGAATTTCCGCCGGCGTCTGCCGTCGCCCTGAGCATCCACTTAAATTAGGTCCCACAGGCTCATGGTTTGTCTTTCTCCAGCGTCTCCGCCCCGGCAGAGTCTAGGAGTTTGAAGATGCAGAGGCTGCGAACCCGAACATTCGAACATCCTACTGCACGGCTGCGATCGACTGGTCGTGCTTATTATGGATCTGCAGGGCTTGACCTCGGCCGGCCCGCAATTCCGCGGCAGCTTTGCGCGCGATCAATTGGAAGCCCCGCCGAGTCGCATCTCTTTCCAGAGCCACGAGTTTAGCACGGCCAATAGCGTGATTGTGGTATTTCAATTCAACCTCTCCCAGAGCCAGGCGCGCTTCCAGTGCAATCGGCTCGAAAGATGCCGCGTTTGCTTCGGCCAGAACTCCGTGCAGGCGTCTGGTAGATTCATCGACCTTCGCCGCATTTTCGGAAGCCGCCTGAATACGGGCCGCGATCACCGTCGCATACAATTGCAGTTCCCGATCATGCGAAGATTGCGCGATCTTTGCGGTACGTTCGATGTGAAGAGCGGCATCCGTAAGGTTGCCCTCCCTCAGCAGCGCTTCCGCCTGGATTAAATCCGCTTTCGCTTCGTCGCTCGCCGTTTTTGTTTGTTCGAACACTTTGGCAGCCCGGCGGGCGGCGGCAATCGCTTCGGCACTCTTATCCTGGTCGAGCGAGAGTTCCGCAATGGCTATGGCTTGGCGAGCTTCCAACGCCTTGTCTCCGATTTCCGCAAAAACCTTGCGAGCACCTTCTTCTTCGCGGAGTGCCCCCTCAAGGTCACCTTCCAATCGGAACGTTCTTCCCAAACCCGAAAGCGCGGCTGCCTCCTTGCTTCGATCGCCGATTTGCCGGCAGATCGCAACGGAGTCTTCGAACATTTTCCTTGCTTCGGAATGCCTTCCCGCAGCCAGATAGACTTCCCCTAGCCCGGCCTCCACCAACGCCACTCCGCCTGGCCGGGAAATCTCTCGGTAAATCCTCAATCCCTCCTCATAACTTCGCTGGGCCCCGGCAAGATCGCCCGTGTACAGCAGGATATCTCCAATATTGTCGTAAGCGCTGGCCGCGCTTACCTGGCCTCCGGTGGCCCGATAAACGGCGAGAGACGCCTCATACTCTTTTTTTGCGCCGAGAAAATCTCCCTGGTCCTCAAGGGCGATGCCTCCCACGGTCAAAGCATTGGCGAAACCCAGCTGGTCGTGTGCGGCGGTGAAAAGCTGCTTGGCCTCTTCGACCGCCCCCTTTACTCTGTCGAACTCGCCCAGGTTTTCGAAAGCCCAGCACTGATCGAGCTTCGCCCGCGCCACCACCAGGGAGTCACCGGCCGCGGCTGCTTTGCGCATGGCTCGTTCTGTGGCCGCTTCCACCCTCTTAAAGTCGCCCAGCGACTCCGCGGCATTGCCCTCCGCCAAATCCACTCGAGGGTCGTCGCCCAAAGGCGGGGGAAGCGCCTGCAGAGCCTTCACAGTTGCCAAGGCGTCTCTGCCCTTGCCTTCACTGACTTGAGCGGACGCGAGCGCAATCCCATATTCGAGGTTGTCAGGGAAGAAATCAAACAGTGCTCGATAAATCTCAATGGCCTTTTCCCAATCGAGCGTGGCCTCGCGATATCTTCCCTCGACCAACAAGCGTTCTGCCCGGGAGAGGTGCGAGGACAGATCAAATGCTTTCTTGGCCTCCGCCTTCGCCCTTTCGTCGTAGCCCTCACGCGCCCAGGCGGACGCCAACGCAGAGTGTGAGGGCGCAAAATCCGGCTCGACGGCAATGGATTTGGCGAGAAGGTCGTGAGCAGCGAGTGCATCGAATACCCGCAGCTTGGCGAGCCCTTCGGAGTAGAGCCGTGCTGCCTCTGGGTTGGATGGCAGGGCGAACGCGACCTGAGCGGCCTCCTCCCGTGTCACTGAGCGGACCTTGAGCCTCGAACGGAGATGCTCGCCGCTCCGGGAAACCAAATCGAACAGATTCGCTTGCATGCCGGTCTGCGAAAGTGCGTCGACCACCTCTCCGGTGCGCGTGTCGAGCAGCCGTAAATCCAGGCGAATCTGGCCGCTTCCCTTTTCCCCCAGGGTGGCATACGAACCAAGAATCACCAGGTCCGTTCCCAAGTTTTTTCCGATCCTCCCAAGCGTTTCGCGGCTTAGACTGTCGAGTTCTAGCAGTCCAAGTTCCATTTTCATGCGCGCAATGTTTTCCGCCGGAAGCGTGCGTAATTGTTCGCCGGCCGATAACTCGGTGGTCAGCCAATCCGAAAGGGCCGTGGAAAGCCACGCCTCTTTGGGATCCCCGGAAAGATTGCGGAAGCCCAGAACAGCCACCGATCGTCGGGGATTCACAAGACCTGAGGCACTTCCGAATAGAATCGGATGAGCCAACCACAGGTAGACGCCCAGAACCAATACCCCACAAGTTCCGACAAAAAATGAAGCCAACAAGATGACGGAGGGTCGGAATCTTTGAGTCCACGGCGCAGAGTTGCCGCGGTGCAAGGATTCTGGACTTCGAACGTCGAGAGCCCGCCCACTTATTCCGAGCCGAACCGTTGGAGCTTGCTCAAGGCTAACGTTCGTCTTGGGCCGCCGCGGACCATCGCTTCCCGTAAAGCCATCCAGAGGAAAGAGAAACCGGTACCCGTGGCGATGCACCGTCTCGATATAACGGGGGCTTTCCGCGGAGTCACCAAGCGCTGATCGCAGCTTGGTCATGGCCTTATTCAAACTACGGTCAAAATCGACGAACGTGTGCTCGGGCCAAAGCGCCTGGCGGATTTCTTCACGCGTCACCAATTCTCCCGGATGCTCCATGAGGAGCGCCAAGAGCTGGAACGGCTGTTCTTGGAGTTTGATTTTAATTCCGAACTTGCGCAACTCTGCCGCCCGCAGGTCAACCTCAAAAACACCGAAGCTTCGAGTCCGAAGAGAACCCGCACTGGCATGCACGGCGCGCCACCCCAAGTTTATTGCTGGGGCGCAAGCGTAGCACTTGAGAAATGTGCGCGCAAGATGACTGCGTAAGATTTGGACTGCGAGTTCTCCAAGTCTCCGGAGCTTAGGGAACGACTCTGGCTAACTACTTGATTTCCAATAAGAAAGCCGGGAAGGTGGAAAAGACATTCGGGTGCATTGACTTGCCCTTAACGTAAGATAGAATCCGCTCTTCGATGGCACAGGTTGCATCCATGAATTCGTTCACTTCCAAATGCTTGGGCGCCTGCCTGCAACCGTTTCTCGTTCTTTTGGTAGGGCTCGCGTGTGCTCCGCGTGCTGCTTGCCAATCCGCACAGGAAACCCAGGTGGAGAAGCTCTACGACGAGGCCAAAGCCGCGGAAGCCGCCGGCGACCTCGCGGCTGCGACCACAAAGTACGAAGCAATCCTCAATGCCTCACCGCGATTGGGGGCGGCCTACAACAATCTCGGCGCCATCTACGTCCGGCAGCGGGAGTACCAGAAAGCTGCTGCGGTCCTTGAAAAGGGGCTAAAGGTGGACTCGAAGATGCCTTCGGCTTCCGCCCTTCTCGGCATCGCCCTCTATGAAATGGGAGAATATACCAAAGCACGCCAGCATCTTGAAAACGCGCTGCGTGGCAATCCGAAAGATGACAACGCCGCCCTTTTCCTTGCGAATGACCTGATCAAACTTGACCAACTGACTCTTGCCGCCAACCGCCTGCGCGAACTCTCGCAACGCCAACCGGACAACCCGGAAATCTGGTATCTGCTTGGCAAGGTGCATATGAAATTGTCAGAGCAGGCGCTGGTAAAACTCAATGCTATCGATCAGAACTCCGTTTGGGCGCACGAGATATCCGGTGAAATGATGGAAAGCATGGGAAATTATGACGGAGCCTTGTTGGAATATAGAAAGGCTGTGGAGATAGCGCCCCAACAGCCCGGTACCCACTACCTACTTGGCAATGATTATTGGTTGCTGAAGATGTGGGACCCTGCGACCGAACAATTTAGGTTGGAACTTCAGAACGATCCGGCAAATTGCCAGGCGCAGTGGAAGATCGGCAATATCCTGCTTGAGCAGCGCGCCGAGCCCGAACAAGCGCTTGCCGAAATCGCCAAAGCCTTGACGCATTGTCCCAATCTAATGCAGGCACGGGTTGACCGTGCGCGTTCGCTCTTGAAACTTGATCGCCCGCAAGAAGCGGTAACCGATCTTGAAGCGGCCGGGAAGTCCGACCCGACGGAGCCTTCCATTCATTTCTGGATGGCTCAGGCTTATCGTGCCCTCGGAAAAACCCAAGCTGCTCAAGCTGAATTGAAGCTCTTCGGCAAGCTCGAGGAAAGCGCGCGCACGTCCACGGCTGACAGAGCGCAGCGAGTTATGCGGGAAAAAGAAATAGCGCCTCCAAATTGAGCGCTGGAAATCCCTGTGTCAAATTTTACAGGCAATGGTGCTTCAGGGCTTGGAAGCAGAACCTGAGACTGCCGTTCCATTCAAAGCGGAGAAACGCTCCAATTCGAACTTTGCTTTGTCGCTGAATCCTTCTTTGCGGTAAACCTGGCCGAGCAGATAGTGGAGGCTGGCGTTGCCCGGCGCAAGGGCAATCGCGGCTTCAAATTCGGCCTGTGCCTGTGAAAGAAGATTCAGGGCCAGATACCCTTTGCCAAGCTTTTCGTGCGCCCGGCTCTCACCGGGATCAATCTGAATCGCCTGCAAAAGGAGCGGCACCGCTTCTTGTGGATGGTTTTTTTCGATCAGCAAAGCGCCATAATCGATGTACGGTTCCGGGCTCTTGGATGGCAAATCGGCCTGCCAGGCGATTGCTTGTTGATATGCAGCTATTGCCTCATCGCTCTGGCCGAGACCCGCGTAGGATAATCCCAGATTGTCTTCCGCTTTCACGTTGCGCGGGTCCAACTTCAGGCAATGCTCAAACGCGCCGATGGCTTCAGTGAAGCGGTTCTCGTTGTACCTTGTCCGGCCCAGATAATACCAACCTTCAGAGTCCTGTGGATTCCTCTCGAGCGAGCGAAAGAGCCATTTATCCGCGTCGGTGTAATCCGCCAGCAAAACGTAGTCCAGACCGACAATCTTGAGATCAAACGCGCTGGGCTCGCGGTATTGTGCGCCGGCTGTGAATTCCGCGAGGGACGCTTTGGCCTCTTCCTCCTTGGATGGCAAACCCGAGGCCGTGAGCTCAGAGTATTTACCACTCCCCACCTGCGCTCGGCGTTTCGCCTCTTCCTGGATCTCTCGGAACAGGATGAACCCCAACAGAAAATGTGCTTCCGCTGAATTCGTGTGGCCGTCGAGATACTGGCGCACCAGACGCTCTGCGTCGGTCACCGCGCCCTTCTCCAACTCAATTCTCGCCTTCTGTAGAACTGCCTCCGTCTCGCCTGAATCAACTACGCGAGCACCTTGGGCGCCGTTCGAGTCTCCGGGAGCCCTTTGCTGAGCATCAGACCGAACCTGCCCTTGAGAGCGGCGAGCAGAGAATGAAAGTGCGATCGTGACGACAACCAGAGCATAGCCAACGAACGCCCTTGATGCGTTTGCAGCGCGCCTATTCTTGCTCGTGCACACATGGAAGGTAGACAAATCCTGTGGGGAGATGACGGGAGCCGCCGGGGAAATACGCCCACCGAGGCGAGAGCGAATTATCCATCGAGATGGCACGAGGAATTTTCGAAGATGGGCAGTTCCGTGTCAATGGTGAACCCGTTTCCAACGGCCACTCATATGTGCTCATTCCTCTAAAAAGAATAAGCCGGGACGTTGGTCTCCCGGCCTATTCTTGGCGCGCTTTGGGGCACCTGCCCAAGCGTGCCGTGGGGGCGGTCAGAAACTGATTTTGAAGAAGGCTTGTCCTTGCCGCGGTGTGTTTCCCTGGCAGGTATTGCTGCCACCCGGGCCAGCGCCATTTCCACTGGGATTCACAAAGCCAAAGTTGTTGGGGCCGTCTTGGAAGTTGAAGTCCGCATTGCACACCTGCATGCGGTTGAGAACGTTGAAGAATTCGACCCGGAGTTCCGCCGTCACGCGTTCGCCGAAGAAGAAGTGCTTGGCCAGGGCAAGATTCTCGTTGGAACTAAACGGGTTGCGCAGGCCTCCCAGGATACGCGGCTCATTCCCTTGTACAAAGCCTGGATCGGAGAAGGCCCCTTGGGTGAAGACAGGGAGGCCTTTGTAATAGTTGTTGTAGTTGACATGCAAGGCCACCTGGGGATTGTAGTTCGCGCGATTGATCCCATTCAGAAAGGGATCATTGTTGTTGGCTAAGACGACGTTCGGAGTGCCGCTCGCGTATTGGAACACGCCACTCATCTGCCAGCCTCCCAACAGGTTCTTCGCTACAATTCCGCCTTTGTTGAGGACCTTCTTTCCCGGGCCGATGGGCAATTCATACACCGTAGTGATGTTCAAGAGGTGGGTTTGATCATTCCCGGCGATGGACCATTCCGATTTTTGGTTGTACTTGTTCTCCGAGCCCCAATTGAAGGAAGCAAAACCCGTGTCCGTGTTGGACATGGTCTTCGAGAGGGTATAGCTGACCAGGAAGCTCACGCCGCTCGAATAGCGCTTCTGAGTCTGGACCTGGAGGGCGTTATAGACCGCAGTGCCGTTCGTATCGAATGGGTTGCACAAGCCATTCGTTGCACAGGATTCGCTGGGGTTGTACATCGGGTATGGCAGCAAGGATTGCGGTAACCCCGCGCCCGACCCGTAATCGTTCATGAAGTTGCAATAGGGCGCATAGAACCCGGCACTGGAAGTCCCGTTCGGGCAGAGCGAAAATCCGGCCTCCTGGAGGTCGGACTGTGCTAACGCGGAAGTCCAAGCAAAGTTGGGCGAACCTGGTGACATCGGGCAGTTGGGATCACCCGCAATCCCATTGGGGCAAAATTGTGTCAGATACTTTGGATTGGTCTGGTTGACCGGGTTCAACATCGAAGGCAAGTGAACGACCCGGTTTCCTATGTACGCCACGGATAGAAACATGTTGTAGGGCAGTTCGCGCTGGATGCCGGCATTCCACGATTGCGAATAAGGATATTTGCCGGGATCGCGGCCGAACTGGCGCAATCCACCAACCGCGTTGAACAGAGTCGGGCTAAAGGGCGCCGCCTGCGGGACTCCGACAGGATTGCCGTCCCATTGCCCATAGGCCGGAATGTTTGACCCCAGCGAATTTACGTTTTTGATTCCCGCGAGCAGGCTGCCATATTGAACGGCCAGTTTGTTGTCGCCATATTCATAGGCGCCACCGTCGAGAAAGTTCAGGGCGAATCCAGACAGGAGCACTGTTTTTTTGTTGATCTGATAAGCAAAGCCGACGCGCGGGCTGAAATGTGTCCACTTCAAATCGGCTCGACTGAATCCAGAACAAGTGGAACACGATCCCAGCACGCCAGCCGCACCCAATAGAGGTTGACCCGACGGATCGACGGCTCCAGAGTTCGCAGCCGCCGGATTGAAGAACACGATTGTGTCGGCCGGCTGACCTTTAACAGGGTCTGTAGTAAACGGACGCATGATATCCCACCGCAAGCCAACATTGACCGTGAGTCTCGGATTGATCTTGATATCGTCCTGAATATACGGCGCAACATAGAAGTTTCGCAGCTTGGTTTCCAGTGCAAACTGCCGATACGAAGAGTCTGCGTATCCCAGCAGGTAGCTGGCAAATCCGCTCCCGGTAGTGTCTATGTTTAGCGGATCCGCTGTCGTCCGGCTGCTGAAGCTGAAACTTCCTCCGCACTGCTGGCACTCATGGTCATCCTGATAGGATCGCCGGATTTCCCATCCAATATTCATGGTGTGCCTTCCGTGTGTCCACAACCAGTTGTTATCAAAGCTGAGACCCAGCTTCCGATTGATGGAAAACGTCTCGCCGTGAGAATTCAGGCCCCAAGATGTCGCCTGGGAACCAAGCGGCCCAGCATTGAAATTGATCGTTGGTAGCACGATACCGCTCGCGACTCCCGGAAAATTGACGTTGAGGAAGGAATTGAGTTCATCGTTGATTTCTCCCATCCACGCGAATCCGGCCGTCATCACCAGGTGGGAAGAAATTGCATTGGAATACGTCATAAAGAAGCCGGTGCCGAGCCTTGGCTCCTTTTCCAGTCCAGACAGTTCATTGTTCACATGGATGCCGACGTTGCAGCAGGAGGTCAGGTCGTACTTATTGCGGTAGTAGCTGACGTGAACTTTCTGGCTATCCGTTAAATTGTGGTCGATCGAAAATCCCCAATTCGTTTGCCGCGTTGGCAATACTCCGACGTGCGAAGTTGCGTTGTTGGTTAGTCCCGGAAGATTTGGGGCTGGAATGAGCTTCAAAAGGCTTGCTGAATTAGTGCTGAAACACGGCGTGGGAATGATGTTGCCCGGCCAATGATTTCCTGGAGCGGGGGCTGTACATCCCGAGGGTGCCACAAATCCCTGCGGGACATAGATGGGAATCTGATTGCCGGTGCTATCCACGTAGCCGCTGAAGTCTCCCGCAACTTCCGCGGGCGTCGGCACGGTATAGGTCCCTTGGTCGGTTTGGTTCAGGCGAAACCAATCCGCGCTGAAATGGAAAAACGTTTTGCTCTTCCCGTTATAGAGCTTCGGGAACCAGACCGGTCCGCCGACGGAGAATCCATAATTATGCTGATTGATTACAGGGGTAGGCCCCTTGCCCGCCGAGGTCGTTCCCGGCGGATTGGCGCCGGCCGCATTCAGCGCCGTATTGCGCAAAATCTCAAATACATTTCCATGCAGCACATTTGTGCCGGAGGCAAATTGATACGACGCAACACCCTGCGCAAGTCCGTATTGCGCCGAAAAATTCGAGGTAAGCACTTGGATCTCGCTGACCATGTCAAATGGAGGGTTAATGTTGGACTGGAGACCCTGGGTCTCTGATTGGTTGGCGACAACACCGTTGAACATCACTTCGTTTTCGAAGTCCACGCCGCCGTTGATGCGGTGGCTGAACTCGCCGCCCTGCACTCCAGGGGCGATGAAGAGATAGTCGTCAATTTGGCGGTCGCGTGCTCCGATATTGCCTGGGCCCCCGCCGATCAGTACCGGGATCTCTTCGACCAGTTTGTTTTCGACAATTGTTCCCAGTTGCGGCTGCGTGGTTTCCAGGGAAATCTCCGGGCTCGTGACTTCGATGCTTTCCGTTGTCGCGCCCATATTGAGGTCTGCGTCCGCCGTTGTGGTCCTGCTAACGTCAACGTGGACACCCGAGATGATTCGCCTCGCGAAACCCTGCTTTTCGATGACCACCGTGTAGGTCCCGGGAATGAGATCCGTAATCGTGTAGGTGCCGAATGAACTGGTGACCCCGTGGCTGGCCACACCCGTGGCATTGTTTGTGGCCGTCACCTTGGCATCAGGCACAACGGCTCCCGTCGAGTCTGTGACCGTGCCGGTAATCCCACTGAGACCTTGGGCGCGCAGTCCTCCTGAGAACATCGATAGCAAAAGGCACAGCGCTAGGCCGGTCAGCAAGCATGCGCGGAAAGACGGGCGAACGCCTTCTAGGCGAAGAATGGCAAGACTTTTCATGTGTGACCCCCAGCAAACCTATTGACCGATTTAGGTCAAGATCGTGGCCAGCCGCACCGTGAAGGCCAAGCCCATTGGCCGCATTCATAGACCTACGGATAGTCGTAGGTCAATGCACCTCGATGTCATCTCTTCATTCCCAGCCATCTAATTGAAACAATAGGCGGTAAAGGGAATTGTTCCCCAATACAAAACCGCCACCGACTCACCTGAGCGCGCCCATTCCCACCAGGTGGCCATGGGAACGGGCCGCACCTGCCTTCCGTGTTAAAGACCCGCTAAGTCCCTATCCTCCTGGCCTGGTGGAATGAGCAGCTGCTCATCCCCAGTCGAGCGGTAAGGATTGCGCATAACCAGCAGTATTTGAGTATGTTAAATGGGAAGAGAGAAATGACATCCGAGGGCATTGACACGCGGGAGAGCCTTAGACAATTTGAGCGCGTACTGGAGGCATCCTGATCACACTAATTCCTTGCATTCCCAACTTTGTCAGGTACGGAATCCCTGAGCGCGACCGGCCGCTGGTTGAGTTAGTGCCGGACCACGAGGTGGCATGCGGTTGACGCCAGTCTCCTTCGCGGTGTCGCTCGCTTTCCAAAGCAAAACTCGCGTGCCGTTCTGTTGGTCGGCTGTACAAATGAATCGTAATGGAATGATTTGCCTGTGGCGGACTGTTCTGTCAAGGCGGAAGAGGTGGGCTCACCATGATTCGATCAATGGCAAACTTCTTGTTCACTTTGTCTATCCTACTGGCAATGAACGCGTTTGGAAACCGTGCTCAAGCCGCGTCTTCGGATCTCTCTCCCGATTCCCAAAGTGCCACTCTTGACCGCCTTCAGTCGCTCAGTGTCCTCTCTTTGCCGGAATGGCGGTTTCATAGCGATCTTCCGCATCCCGAAGATCCTGCGCTGAATGACTCGGACTGGCAGAGGGTGAACGTTGGTGAGCGCTGGAATACGGGCGCCCGCGTCTTGCGGCGCTGGATCGAAATCCCGGAAAAGGTCAATGGTTATGCGGTGCAAGGATCGCGCGTGCTGCTGGAACTCTACTTCGAAAGTGCGGAGTCGCTCTCCATTTCCGTCTTTTCCAACGGTTCGCTTGTGGAGCGGACGGACGAAGATGCACAGCAGCCGATTCTGCTGACAGCGAGCGCACAGCCAGGCCAAAGATTCCTGGTCGCCGTACGCGTGGATGCGGCGAACGTGGAAACTCAGATTCACAGGAGCGAGTTGCGCATCGAGGCTCCGGCAAATCGCCCAGATCCCGCAATACTCCGGGAAGAAATCTTGTCCGCGCGCCCCATGGTCGAAGCACTCCCCGAGGGGCAGGCCGAGCGCAAAACGCAGCTTGATGCCGCGGTCGAAACCATTGACCTAACGGCGCTGGACAAGGGGGACCAGGTTGCGTTTGACGAATCGCTGCGTAGGGCCCAGGCAAAACTCAAGCTCCTCGATCCTTGGTTGAAGCAATTCACCATTCGCGCGGTTGGGAACTCCCACATCGATATGGCCTGGTTGTGGCCCTGGACGGAAACAGTGGAAGTTGTCCGCAATACCTTTCGCAGCGCTCTCGACCTCATGCGGGAATATCCTGACTTCAGGTTCACCATGTCTTCCGCGCGCACTTATGCCTGGATGGAAGAGAAATATCCCGATTTATTTAAGGAAATTGAACAACGCGTCAAAGAGGGGCGTTGGGAAGTGATCGGCGGAATGTGGGTTGAGCCCGACCTCAATATGCCCGGAGGCGAATCTCTGGTGCGTCAGATCCTCGTTGGGAAGCGCTACTTTCGAAACAAGTTTGGAGTTGACGTGAAAATTGGCTGGAACCCGGATTCCTTCGGTTACACCTGGCAGCTTCCGCAAATTTACAAGAAGTCCGGCATGGATTACTTCGTTACTCAGAAACTCTTGTGGGCCCACGAGTTCACTACCTTTCCATACAAACTCTTTTGGTGGGAATCGCCGGATGGTAGCCGCCTGCTCACCTACTTCCCGCACGACTACGCCGGAGGAATCGATCCACCTGCACTTGCCAAAGATCTCTCCGTGTGGGCGCCCTCCATTTACGGCACGGATGCCAAGCAGCACTCGGAGATCATGCATCTCTATGGTGTAGGCGACCATGGAGGCGGACCCACAAGATCGATGCTGGACACCGCCACCCGCTGGATGAAGCCTGATGTGGTCTTTCCGAACCTACAGTTCAGCAGCGCCACCGCTTTTTTCGACGACCTCGAAAAGAAACTCCCCAGCATGAACGTGCCGGCGTGGCGCGACGAACTCTATTTCGAATACCACCGCGGCGTGCTCACCACTCAGGCAGAAACCAAGAAACGCATCCGATTCACCGAGGAATTGCTCCTCAACGCTGAAAAGTTCTGCTCCATCGCCACACTTTACGGCCGCGCTTATCCGTCTTCGGAATTTGATCATGCCTGGAAACGCCTGTTGTTCGACAATTTTCACGACATCATGCCCGGGTCGGGTATCGCCGTGAATTATCTCGATGCACAGCGCAACCTGGAGGGCGTGGGCCGCGCCGGGCGCGCGATATTGGACGGCTCCTTGTCAAAGATCGCCTCGCACATTAGTTCTAACGGCGCAGGAGTCCCTTTCGTCGTGTTTAATCCCCTGTCCTGGCCTCGAAGAGAAGTGGTTGAAGCGGAAGTTCAGTTGCCGGCCGCGGCTGGGGGTGTCGAAGTCGTCGACGCCGCTGGAAAACGGGTGCCTTCGCAAATGCTCACGATGGATCGCGACACTTATGCCGTCCGATTCCTCGTGAAAGTGAGCGTTCCCGGCCTCGGCTACAACACTTACTACGTGCATGGCATGCCTAAGCTGGTCACTACCCCTTCCGAAACCAAGGCTGCGGACGGCATGCTCGAGAATGAACTTGTGCGGGTCAACGTGGACTCACAAACCGGATGCATGACCAGTCTTTTCGACAAGCGCAGCAAGACTCAGGCCTTGGCTGCCTCGGAAACCGACAGCGGCGGTCCCACTTCGAGTGTTTGCGGCAACCTCCTGCAAGCATTTCGCGACAAGCCCAAGCGCTGGGACGCCTGGAATATTGATGCCGACTTTGAAAAGCAGCACTGGGATCTGGACAAAGCGGACGAGGTCAAGCTCGTCGAAAATGGTCCCTTGCGTGCCGTCCTTCGCGTCAAAAATCATTTCCAGAATTCCACCTTCGTCCGCGACATTACCTTGACCGCGGGCTCGCCGCGTGTCGATGTCAAAATGACCGCGGATTGGCACGAAAAGCACATTCTTCTGAAAGTGGCGGTCCCCTCCAGCGCCCATAACGACAAAGCAACCTTCGAAATCCCCTACGGTTCGATCGAGAGACCCACGACTCGCAACACGCAAGCCGAAAAAGCGAAATTCGAAGTGCCAGGCCTGCATTGGGCCGACTTATCCGACGCTACCCACGGCGTCAGCCTGCTGAATGACTGCAAATACGGATTTGACGCCAAGGGTAACGTTCTCCGCCTCTCTCTTCTCCGCTCTCCCGAGTGGCCAGACCCGCACGCCGACGAAGGCCGCCATGAGTTCACTTATTCGCTATACCCGCATGGTGGCGGCTGGCGCGAGGCACTCACGGTGCGCCGCGGCTACGAACTCAATTACCCTCTCTTAATCCGCCAAATCGAAAACCATCAAGGCGGCCTGAAGGAAGAGTTCTCTTTTTTGGACGTACAAGCGGATAATGTTGTCCTGACAGCCATGAAGAAGGCTGAGGATGAAGACGGACTAATTCTGCGGTTCTATGAATGGGCTGGAAAGGAAGCGGATGTGAAATTGCGTCTCCCGGCCGGTGCCATAACTGCAGCCCTGACAAATCTCATGGAGAAACCCTTGGCTGAAATTCCTGTTCAAAACGGAATCGTATCCGTGCACACCAAACCCTTTGAGATCATGACCATTCGGGTGGGCTTCGCGCCAGCCGGACAGTAAGGGAAACTTCTGCGGCCAGCAAACAACCAGGTCCACTCAGAAATCATCAGCCCACATCGGTCATGAACGCTCCGGACCAGGTGGAAACAAGTGAATGCTGTGTGTGGCAGCAAAGGTGCGATGCAGTTTACCAGCACTACGCCTGTCGTGCCGGCACGGTGCTCCCGTTTTGCGGTGCCAAGAAAACTGACCGAATATGAGGCGGCCTCGTTTCCGTGGAGTGCTCCTCCAGAAGCACACTGTCCCAAGCAATGTCTGCGCTGGAGAGGGCCGGGGCTTGAGCGACGATAGGCACCCTCTTCTTTTCCTCAAACACCTCAAATTCGTCGCGCTAAACTCAACAGCACCTCCCGTCAAAGCCTGCCGTTCTTCGATGCCCACGCTCGCCCTCAGGTCACCGAAAGGCAGCCAGCTGAAACAAATTTCGAGAATCGACTGAGATGCTCAAAGGCAGACCAAGTAGATCGGAATGGAGCAGCATCAACTTGGTGGTTCGTCGAATTTTATCTATGTTGCTTCCGACAGCGCCCCTAGCATCCTTTATCACAACAATCATGACGGCACATTCACCGACACCGCGGTGATTGCCGGAGTTGCCTTTAATGAAGATGGCCGGGAGCAGGCCGGTATGGGTACCACCATCGCCGATTACAACGGCGATGGCCGCCCGGACATTTTTAAGACCAACTTCTCCGACGACACCCCAACCCTTTATCGCAACGATGGGGATGGGATTTTTTCAGATGTTACGTTCGCCGCTGGACTCGGCCAGCATACGCAGTACCTGGGCTGGGGCACCATGTTTTTCGATTTTGACAATGATAGTTGGCCCGATCTCATTCTCGCCAACGGGCACGTCTATCCGGAGGTCGACAAGTTTCACCTCGGTAGCGCGTACCAGGAACCGCGTCTTCTTTATCACAACAACGGCAACGCCACCTTCACGGACATCTCGGCGAAGGCTGGATCGGGGATTAACGCAACTTCCTCGGCGCGCGGCCTGGCGGTGGGGGGCTTGTGGAATGATGGACGGCTTTCGGTCGTTATCGTCAATGTTTACGCGAAACCAAGCCTTCTCGTGAATACAGTGCATTCCGGAAATCATTGGATCGGGTTCAAAACTGTGGGAACACGCTCCAATCGTGACGGGATCGGCGCAAAGATGACCGTCAAGATTGGAAAGAGAATGCTGGTGGATGAAGTGCGCAGCGGTTCGAGCTACATTTCCCAAAACGATTTGAGGGTGCATTTCGGCCTGGGCTCTCATACAAAAATCGATACCGTACAAGTGCGCTGGCCTAGCGGGCTCGTGGAGCATCTCGATAATTTGCCCGTTGATGCGATCCACACACTGAAAGAGGGAAATGGTGCCGCAGTTGCGGCGAGTCCGAAGAAATCCTGATGTAAGGCGGAGACCAATTGCAAAAGATTGCGTGACCTCACTTGGGATGGCCCTTTCCGGAGGCATCCGCCGGGGGTTCTTGTACCCGAAGGATTTGATCTCCGCGGACGTCTTTGAGTGTTTGACGAATCCCGCTCGGCCAACGAATTTCGATTGTTTGGGCCGCCGCTTCCGGTCCCAGGCCGAAATGAACACGCTTGTCACTCGAAGAAAGATAGCTGCCTGAGGTTGTCACGGTGGCCCATTGAGAACCCTTCGCAGTCACCAACTTCACTTCCGCCCCGATCGCATCCCGGTTGCTCTGATGCCCCACGAGTTCCAACGTGAGCCAATGGTTTTGGGTTTGCGTCGAATTATGCAAAACGTGCAGGCCTCCATCATTGGTCGTCACCACAGCGTCCAATCGTCCGTCATTATCAATGTCTCCGATTGCCAGGCCGCGACCCACCCAGGCTTTTTGAAAAACTTCGCCCGCTTGCGCCGACACATCTATGAAACCCTTGCCGGTGTTTCTTGCCAGAAGCATGGGCTCCTTGTAATGAAGGTCCGGAAGATTCAGCTGGATCGTATCCAAATCGTGCCCCTGGGCGGTGAGCAGATCCTTCCATCCGTCATTGTCATAATCCAGGAAGCGGACGCCCCATCCCGAGTGTTTCATGCTCATGCGGCCGACTCCGGAAGGATAGCTATCGTAGTTGAAGGTACCATCGCCATTGTTGCGATAGAGCGCGTACATTTGACTGGCCAGGTCAGTGACGACCAAGTCCGGTAGCCCATCGTTGTTGTAATCCGTGAAGTCCACCCCCATACCTGCGTAGGAATGGCCGTCACCATCCACAGCGACACCCGCACTAAGTGCGACTTCCTCAAATTTGCCGCCTCCCTTGTTGTGGTAAAGAAATTCGGGCATGGAGTCGTTGGCGACAAACAGGTCAATACGGCCGTCGCGATCGTAGTCCGCGATAGCGATGCCCAATCCCTTGCCCGGAACTCCCAGGCCGGATTTTTCTGCGATTTCCGTGAAGTGCCCTTTTCCATCGTTGTGATAGACAAGCGGCGCAATCGCACGGAAAACATCCGGATGGCAGTAAGCCCGGTAACCTTCCCTGTGTTCGCCGCACCAGATATCGTCAAAGTCCCATTGAACGTATCGAAGCACAACTAAATCAAGCAAACCGTCACCGTCCAGGTCAACCCACGCCGCGCTGGTGGACCATCCGCTGCCACCGACACCGGCCTTCTCCGTCACATCTGTAAATGTTCCATCTCCATTGTTGTGATAAAGCTTGTTTCCACCGTAGGCGGTTACATATAAATCTTCAAACCCATCGTTGTCGTAATCCCCGACGGCAGCTCCCATGCCATAGCCAACCCCTTGCAGTCCGGCCTTTTCGGTCACGTCTTCAAACGTGCCATCGCTCTTTTGACGGTAAAGCCGGTTCCAATCCTTGGGCCCCGTTTTCTGCGGAATCGTCCCCTTCGTCGTGGGGTCACGGAGCGGAGCGCCATTGACCACGAAGATGTCCAGGCGCCCATCGTTGTCATAGTCAAATAAGTCCACGCCTGATCCCATGGTCTCAATCAGGTATTTTTTCGAGGTATGTGAGGCGACGTACTCGAAGCCGATACCCAACGAGGAAGTTACATCGGTGAATCTTGCCACTTCGGTCGTTGAGCCTGTGGCCTGAACCGGACTTGCCGCGCCAACAATCGTTTGCAGTGAATTTTGTGCTCGCGAACATGGTAGGAATAGACTAAGGAAAACCACGAAGAATGCTCGTTGGATGAGTGCGCCATCACCTCTAGCGATTGTCTTTGCAAACCTTTTCATTGTGCCGGCAACAATTTGCTCTTAAAGAATCCTGCAGTGATTCAGTCCTTATGTCTCAGCGCGAAACCAGCATCAGCCACCGAAGATGTTCGTATTCAGGAATTCGTTGCGGAATTTACCTTGCGGGTCATACTTCTTGCTTAGTTCAATAAAATCGGGCAGCTTTTTATAAATCAATTTCAGTTCCGTCGGAGAAATGGTAAACAGCTTTCCCCAGTGCGGCCTAGCCTGAAACACAGCCAATTCTTTTTCGATTATGGGCAGTAGCTTCTTCACCGCTGGCCAGTCCTGTTTCCAGGTAAAGTGAATGGTCACACAGGGCTGTTCGTAACAAGGGCTCATCCATAAATTGTCAGCGGCAATGGTTCGGATTTCAGAAATCATCAGGTGCGGACTGACCTGGTCACGCAGTCGTTCAACCGCCATAATCGCTTCGATGGCGTGCTGACGGGGCACGAAGTACTCCGATTGCAATTCCTTGCCCGCGCTGGGCGTGAAGCCCATGCGAAAGTGCGGAAGTCGTTCAAACCAAGGGCCTGGCACTCCCATTTGTTCCGTACAATTCTCCGCGGAGAGTTCGGAAATAGGGTGCAAATTCTTAGTAGCAAGCTTCGCCCCGTAGAATTCCGGTGTTGCGAAAGACGCTTGCCCCACTTCAATACGGCTTTTGACCCAGACTTCGTTGATACGCTGGTTTTGCCAGTCGGTGAACAGGCTGACGCTGTACGCGCTTGATTCGATAGCATCAAAGTGCTCTTTCAATTCACTCAGCGGCAGGTTTTCATAGACGTACTGCACCATCAGGAAGGTTGGCTGAATATCGAGGGTGGTCTTTGTGATTACACCGAGCGCACCAAGCCCCACAACGGCCCCTGCAAACGCCTCGCCGTCATGCTGCCGCGACAGCGTCACCACTTCGCCGGCTGCCGTCACCATTTCAATGGCTGCCACCGCCGTCGCCAGATTACCGTTTTTTATGCCCGAACCATGCGTCGCGGTGCTGCATGCTCCAGCGATCGAAATATGGGGCAGCGACGCCAGATTGTGCAGCGCAAACCCCTTGCCATGAAGGTACGGACACAGTTGGCCGTATGTCATCCCTGCGTCGACCGTCACAGTGTGCGCCTCCGGATCCAACGCAACCACCTCATCCATCGCCTTCAAGGACAGCAGGTTGTACTTGCTGTCTGCAATGTTGTTGAAGCAGTGCCGAGTTCCCAGCACCTTTAGCTTGTTTTGTTGCCGAACGTAACTCCTCACCTGTTCAAGGGAATTGGCGGAGTGCAAGCTGTCTGTGCTGTACTCGAGATTGCCCGCCCAATTCTTCAGCTTGTCTTTTGACGCCCAGGCCAACAAAGGCGAGAGCACTGGGCTTGCCATCACCCCCGCAATAAGCTGGACAAATGTCCTCTTATTCATGATTAGCGCCTAAGCGACATCGAAATTGCCGGCGGACTTCTCCGGCTTCAGCTTAGAAAACCTGGCAATTGTACACTAATGCCCCGCCCGGCCGCCTTTCTCCGCTCTTTCCATTCGCCTCCAGCGCCGCTCTTTCGATTGCCTGACCTGGAGGATTTCATCGGAAAAGTCTTGACGCCCCGCCATTCGCGCGGATACTGGTGGACATCCTTGGCAATGCCATTACCTGTTGTCTTGTATCGCGCCGAGCTTAGTATAAGGACGTCGGAAATCAGGAGTGGTGTGGGCTCGGCTGGAAATTGCTGAGCAGGAACTACGTCGTGCGAAGAGCTTGGAGCAAGGGCAAGCTCACGTGTGGGAAAACCAGTGGTTCGATGAAACCTGTGCCCATGCATCCGGCTCTTGCCGACTATTTGAATGAGTGGCGCAGTGTGACTCCTTACAGTAAGGACTCAGATTGGGTCTTCGACCTGGGCTACTTGCTGCACAAGAGCCCGCTCCGCGTCCACTCATTTGAGCAGGTGTTCGGAAAGACCCATGTTTTCTACCCGGAAACCACGCCAGAGCGATGCACTGCCGCATTGTTATTGGAAATCGACCCCGTCGTGGTTCGCGATCGCCGCGGTCCAAGTGACGAGGGATACGCCCCGGAGCAATACGTCGACGATCGTCCTTAGCCGCGTCCCTCTTTTCTGAGCGTGGCGATCGCGCGCACGTTTGGAACCGCGATCTCGGGTAAGAGCAAAGAATGTCAGGAGTTGGCCGATTATCTGCTTCCGCAATCGTAGCCAGCGCATTGCGAGGGAGTATTCTTCATTGACAACGGTACGCTATTAGCGTAGACTTTCCATTGTACGCTATTAGCGTATGATAAAAGAAAATGGAATTCATCGAAGCCCCATCGTTCACATGCTACCTGCCCAAATATTTGACCGATGATGAATACCTGCGGCTTCAAACTCTGCTTGCGGCCGACCCGGAACGAGGTGATCTCATGCCTGGGACGGGAGGCTTTCGAAAGCTTCGTTGGGCAGAGCCGACGCGTGGCAAAGGTCGAAGAGGTGGGTTGCGAATCATCTACTACTTTTTTCTGGCAGACCAGCAGATATGGTTGATGACGCTTTATGACAAGGACGAGGCCGCAGACCTCACGCCAAAAGAAAAGAAGATGCTGAAAAACGCCATCGAGGTGGAACTGCAAGCGCGTCAAGCAAAGCGACATCTGAGAACAACGAAAGCAGGGAGGACGCGGAAATGAGCAAAAGAAATATTCTAGGGGAGTTGATGGAAGGCGTCGCGGCGATGAAAGACCACCGCGAGGGCAAACTGACACTACGCACCTACAAAGTCGAGCCGACCCCGCTTCCAAAGGTTGACTCTAAGCTGATTAGAGACACCCGCAGGAAACTGCATTTCTCTCGCGCTGTCTTCGCGCGGAAGTTGCGGATCAATGAAAGGACATTGGAGAAGTGGGAACAAGGTCGCGGGAGGCCGAATCCTCAAGCAGCTGCTCTGGTTTTGCTGGTCCGAAAGTACCCCGACACACTCGAGCGTTTGGAAAGGGTTGCAGCCGGATAGAAGGCCTTTCGGCACCCCTGCAGCCTGGCAAGCACGCCGCAACTGTTCCGCGTCCGAAATCTAACTACGTGACGAGAATCGCCGCCTTTCCCGAGAAGGATTTCGTCCTTGTCGGTGGTCCCAAAGTCGCTCGCCTGTTACGCCTGAGCACGGGGACGAACTCGCGAAAGTGGGCAATGGGTATACGAATTTCACGGCTGGTAATGAGGGCGGAACGCTCATCTTTACCTATACCAGCGATGGTTTTGGCGTGTGGGATTCGTCTGGGGAAAATACTGCTCCGCGTCGGACATGGGAAATGGCACCATGGCGCTGAGTCCCTAGCAGGCGGCAGATTCCAGACGCTTATGGGATTTGCCCCATTAATTATCCCTGGCGCCGACCAACGACAATTGCCGAAGAGCCTGAGTGTCTGCCCGCGAGCCGGCATGCATTGGTTCAGAAGGGGGGGACATGCTTTGCTTGCACGGGAATTCATTCTAAGTATTCCATATAGCCGCTTGTGGGATTGCTTCTGGCAACAAGGTTCAGTGACTCACCCCAATTTACAGGTGAAGTTCTTTGGGATTCCTTTGAAAACTCTCTAAGCGAAACAAATGGTAGGCCCGTGGGGACTCGAACCCCAGACCTCTACCGTGTCAAGGTGGCAACAATAGGTTTTACAAGAACTTACAAGACCGCGGGGACTGCCAAAGTACGCGGAAGTTCATATAAGACATACTTTTTGTGGGTTGGATTGTGGGTTGGAAATGTGAGAAAGGAATGTGCGGTTATTCGGTGCATTGAGCAGTCTCCCATCCGCCTTCACATAATACAGGTGTCGGCCGGCGTTCTCCGTCCCCCTCCATGCTTGATCGCGTCGAGGCTAAACCAGAAAACAGTGGAGAAACTGACCTGCGTCACTCCCAGTTTATGACTATTTTGCACCACCAGGTATTTCTGCGATCTCGCCCGGCTCGATCGTCTGGAGGACAGCGAGACACGCGGGTACGTGCCGCAGCAACTCCCCCAAGGCAATTGATTTGGTGCGAAAAATCAACAGGGCGATGCTTCGGCCGGCCAGATTTTGCTGGTGCCCGAAACCCTGATCCACCGTCAGCAACACCTGAAAACCGGCGGATTCCGCGGCGTCCAGAAGCTCCCCGTTTTTGAGTCCACTAAAACCGGCGTATCGCGCCGACTGCACATCGTGGTCGGGCAGATGATTGCGCAGTCTTTCGTTCACGCACTCATCGAGCAGAATCCGCATCTAGGGTTTAGCACAGAGAAGATCGTGGGCCTCGTCGAGCGCGGCTATGGCCATTTCGCGGGTCACCGAAAGAAATCCTTGCAAAAACTCCTCCAGGGTCTCGCCCGCTTCGAGCGAATCGAAAAGCGCCTTGACCGGGACACGCGTGCCGCGGAACACGGGCGTGCCGTGGAGAATTTGAGGATCCTTGACAATCACACTGGTCGTGGACGCCATGTCGAGAAGTATACATCATGGGGTCGAACGAGTGGCGAGTCGAGGAAGGTCAGCACTCGATGATGTCAGCGCCGCGAGGCCACGGAGCGATGTTTCCTTGAGATGCCTTGGCTCAATCGAGGCATGGCTACTGCCGCAGCAAAGCAATTATCTGCGGGCCATGCCGACAAAGAACGACCTGAATCTTCTTGGGGCGCTGGCCGGAGATCTGCCGTCGCTGAGGAGCCATTATTCCTTCTGCACTGCATTTGCGGTGCAGGAGGACAAAATGCAACGCGGAAGTCTTATCAGAAAGAATCACAAGCAGGGTCCGGATGTCTGGCAGTTCCGGTGGTCGGAAAAGAGTCCTGAGGGCAGGCGAGTCTACCGCAAGAGAGTTATCGGAACGGTGGAGCAATATCCGTCTGAAGATGCTGCCCGCCGCGCGGTCGTTGGCCTACTTTCGGAAATCAATTCGGGCGATCGGAGCACGTATTCCAATTCGATGACCGTCTCTCAACTCTCCGACCATTTCGAGCAACGTGAATTGCGGCGCGACAATACCTGGCGAAGTTATGCGACCAAAAAGTCCTATCATTCCTATTTGAAGCGATGGATTGTTCCCCATTGGGGAGAATTTGAGCTTTTCCAGATCAGAACGGTGGAAGTCGAGTCTTGGCTTCGTCGTTTGCCGTTAGCCAAGAGCAGCTGCGCGAAGCTCCGAAATTTGATGTCTGTTCTCTTCAATCACGCCTGCAGATATGAGCTGTTTGACCGCAACCCGATCCGGTTTGTGCGTCAAAGTGCAAAGCGAAGAACCGCGCCCACTCTGCTCGCGCCGATAGAAATCAAAATGCTGGTGGAAGGCCTTGGCCTTCGAGAGCGGACCTTGGTCCTGCTTGCTGCATCCACTGGCTTGCGGCAGAGCGAGTTGTTCGGTTTGAAATGGGGTGATATTGATTTTGCCGCAGGCGTCATGAATGTGACTCGCTCGGTAGTCTATAAAGTCGTTGGCCCGTGCAAAACTGAATCATCTCAAAAGCCCGTTCCCCTTCATCCCCTGCTGGCGGAGAACTTGGCCGAGTGGCGGGAACGCTCTGGCAATAGAGAATCTGAAGATTGGGTCTTCCCTAGCAGGCGGTATCGGGGCCAGAAACCGTGCTGGGGACACGCGATCTTGCGCAGATACATTCGGCCAGCGGCGAAGAACCAGGGAATCGAAAAACGTATCGGATGGCATACTTTTCGCCGGACTTACGCAACACTTCTGAGGAGTGTCGGCACGGAATTCAAGGTGATGCAAGAGCTGATGCGGCATTCTTCGCTGCGATCCACGCTGGACATCTATGCACAAGCGATTACGCCGGCCAAGCACGCTGCGCAAGCGGCTGTGGTGTCGCTAATGTTCCCTCCTGGGCCGAGCAGCGCAGCCGCATGCGACTCGCCGGAGAACCTAACCTAGCCCAACTTTCGCAGTTGCTAGCGATTTTTGGTATTTTTGGCCTCATTTTCGTGGTTAAGTCGTGCGTTTCCAGCGTCGGGCCATGAAAAAACGGGAGAGTGGAGACCAAGTGCCTTCCCTTTGGCCCCGGACTTCTGGCAATCTGCCGTCAGCATGTTTCTGCGCAGCAACAATCGCAAAAAAGACGGCAAAGATCATCGCTACTTCAGCATAGTAGAAAACCATCGCGTCAGTTCCGGCCAGACGGTACAACGAACCGTTCTCTATCTTGGCGAGATCAACGATCAACAACAAGCGGCATGGCGCAAGACGTTGTCGGTGTTTGACGAACAGCAGCAAGAGTATGAGAACTTGAGTTTGTTTCCTGACGACCGCGAGATTCCCGCCGATGCGGTCGACACGCTGCAAGTGAAACTGAGCGGTCTCGAGCTGCGGCACCCTCGCCTGTTCGGCAGTTGCTGGTTGGGGTGCGAGTTGTGGCGCCAACTGGGCCTCGATGAGTTTTGGGACGCTCGTCTTGCCGGATCGCGCGAAGAGGTCCCTTGGGAAAAAGTATTGCAGCTACTGGTGGTGAGCCAACTACTGGATCCGGGCAACGAGTTTCGTGTACATCGCCACTGGTACCTGACCACCGCCATGGATGCGCTGCTCGGAACCGATTTCGCTGTGGCCGAAAAGGATCGCTTGTATCGCTGCCTGGATCGTGTGCTGGACCACAAGCAAGATCTCTTTCTATGGCTGCGTCAGAAGTGGGCCGATCTGTTTAAGGCGGAGTTCGAAGTGCTGCTCTACGACCTGACCAGCACGTACTTTGAAGGTGCGATGGAAGAGAACCCCAAGGCCAAGTACGGTCACAGTCGGGACAAACGGACGGACTGTTTGCAGTTGGTGATTGCTCTGGTGATCACCACGGATGGTTTTCCGTTGGCCTACGAAGTGATGGCCGGCAATACCAGTGACCGCACCACACTGCGCGGGTTTCTGGACAAGATCGAGAAGACCTACGGAAAAGCAAAACGGATGTGGGTGATGGATAGGGGAGTTCCGACGGAAGAGATTTTGCAGGAGATGCGGGACCCGGCACGCGAGATTTTCTATCTGGTCGGGACACCGAAAGGCAAGATCCAGCAGTATGAAAAGAAGTGGCTCGATCTGCCCTGGCAGCAGGTCCGCAATTCGGTGGACGTGAAACTGTTTGAGCAGGACGGCGAACTCTATGTGCTGGCCAAGAGTGAAGGAAGAAGAGCCAAAGAAACCGCCATGCGGCGCAAGCGTCTGGCTCGCTTACTCAAAAAACTCCGAGCCATGCGGCGCAGCCTACCCTCTCTAGTCCAGCTGCTGATGCGTTTGGGCGCCGCGAAATCGCAAGCGGGCCGCGCCTTCCAGTTCGTGCAGATGCGAGTACCGGAGGAAGGCCAGCCGGTCACCCGCGAGACCTTCCAGTTTCGTGTGGACAAGCAAAAGCTCCAGGAGGCGGAATGGCGCGACGGACACTACTTGCTGCGCTCCAACCTTACCGCCGGAGATCCCAGCGTCCTGTGGACCCGCTATGTGCAGTTGACTCAGATCGAATCGGTATTTAAATCGCTCAAGAGCGAACTTTGCATCCGCCCGATCCGCCATCAATTGGAGCATCGCGCCGACGCGCACATTCTGATCGCCTTTCTTGCCTACTGCTTACAAGTGACGCTGAAGCATCGCCTGTTGCTGCACGCCCCCGGGTTGACACCTACGGCGGTGTTGGAGAAGTTGGCGGAAATCAAAATGATTGACGTGTGGATTCCTACGGTCGATCAACGATGGTTGATTCTGCCGCGCTACACACAGCCTGCTCTCGATACCAAGCTGCTGATCGAGAAGCTGAAATTGCAGCTGCCGAGCCAGCCGCCACCACGCCTGGTCGCGCAAAAACAGAGCTACGAAATCGAGGTACCAAGCGTCCGGTAGGAGGCATTTTGTGGTGGAGACCTTTTCCCAACCTCGACTGATTCCAAAGCACTTAACCGGCTCAGATGTGCTCAACTGCGAAAGTCGGG
>JBAVHY010000047.1:0-1589 GCA_049686315.1 Candidatus Acidiferrum sp.
CGCCATGACCACTCCCCGCTCGGTAATAACCAGCCACCGCCTCCCGCGCGTGCACCAGTCCCTTCGCCTGCGCATCGTAATCCAACGCCCGCGGCGAACCCAGCTCCGCAAGAATCGTCCCCGAGTCGTACTCCAATCCCACTCGCGTCGGATTGGATGCCGTCAGATCCAGAATCTTCGCTCCGCCCGTGCGCGCCCGTTCCAACGCCTCCGTAAACCGGTTCTGCGCCAGCTTCCAGTTCGTGCGCTCAGAACACATGTAAGGATTCTATGCGATCAGGAAGAAAAGCACCGGAGGTGCGCTCTGAAAATAGCCCCGCGTTTTCAGCGCCGGGTACGATGGGTAAGGATGAACTTGTGCCCCGCAGCCCCTGCTCCTTCAGCAGGGCTCGTGGCAGGCTCTGAGCTTGTCGAAGGGGACGCTTGAAACGATCAAAAAAGCGCCCTTACGTTTTCGGTGACCGAAATTGCTTCGCCATCTCTGGAACGCTTCCGCGGCTAAGGTCGTTCGGCACGACCCGCTTCTCCAGGTTGGGCCAGTCGCGGATTGCAATCGCCGGACACAAAACGTCTTTGCCCTCCATACGCAACAACTGCCGTAGCGTCTGCACTCCAGAAAACAGCCCCTGTCCGGTGTTGGCCGCCACAATCAGATGCGACTTATCGGAGAACAACAGATACCCTTGCTCGCCCACGAACTCGTCGGCTCTCAGCCCCTGGTGCGCCAGAAATCTTCGCACCCGGGAATCCTGCAACCGCGCCAGCACGATCGCGCCGCCTTCCGCCTTGCCCGCGGCCTTCATACCCAGAATATCGAGCTTCAACCCCGACTGGTCCGCAACCTCTTCCGCCAGCGTCTCCGCGGCGATGCGGTCCTCCGACTGATGCCCCAGTTGCACGAAAATCCTGGTCTTCGGCCCCACACGGAACTCGCCCTCGCGGAATTGCACTTCCTTCGGCGCGGGTACCAGCGCCAATGTTGAGCGACCGTCGGAATCGAGCGCACATAGCGCCGAAGCACATAACATCAACACCGCCAAGACCCAGACCTGTCCCTTATTCATTCGGATCCTCAAATTCCCCAGACCACGCCATAACACCCAGACCATATTGTACCCGCAAGCCCGTCCGACCGGATGAGAATCGCACTTCGCGGGCTCGTTACTCCCCGAACGCTTCCTTGTTCACCACGTAGGGCATCTTGGTCACGTCCCCGCCGTAATTGCCCTCCAACACGTCGATCAACCCTTGTGCGCAGCGCCCCGCCATCCCTTTATCCGGATCGATCGACAGCCGTGTAATCCGCGCCGCGCTGGCAAAGTGCGGCATCAGCCGGCAGCGATCCTCAATCACCGGATCGCGCAGCGGAGAATCCGCCGGCAGCGGTTCATTCTCATAAACATCGAGAGCAGCGCCCGCAATCCAGTTCTCCCGCAATGCCCGCGCCAGTGCCACCTCATCGACCACGGGCCCGCGCGAAGTATTCACCAGGTACGCCGTCGATTTCATCTGCCGCAACGTCTTCTCATTGAACAAGTGATACGTCGGTGTCGCACTCTCGCCCTCGCGCAGCAGCGGCACATGCACGC
>JBAVHY010000048.1:0-1712 GCA_049686315.1 Candidatus Acidiferrum sp.
CTGCGCCTGCGCACCATTACTCGCACCATCGCGGCGCTGGTCAGGCAGTGCGTGCAACACAAGAACCGGCAACATGCGCTGTCGGCCAGCGCCGCACTGCCCGTGCTGCTGGTGCGCGAACTCGGAGCCCAGGTGGCGTATGTGGAGAAGCGCATTCGTCATCTGCGGCGCCAAGCCTTAGGCGTGATCGAGCGGCAACCGGAACTGCTGCGCTGCTGGCGTCACCTGCAGACCATTCCCGGGGTGGGCGAAGCCAGCGGCTTGGCCATTCTGGGCGAACTGGCCGTACTGCCCGCGGTTTTGGATGAACGGCAGTGGGTGGCGCACAGCGGACTGGATCCCAAGCAGCATCGTTCGGGCTCTTCGGTGGAGCAGAAAACCCGCATCAGCAAGGCGGGCAATCGCTATCTGCGAGCCGCCCTCTACATGCCCGCGCTGGTGGCCCAGCAGCACGATCCCTGGCTGGGAGCTTTCTACCAACGCTTGGTCGCGCGCGGCAAGGCCAAGCTGCAGGCCCTGGTGGCCGTGATGCGCAAACTGCTGCACGCCGCCTGGGGCATGTTCCATCACGACCAGGACTATGACGGAGCCAAATTGTGTCCGCAAGCGTAAAAAGAGAGAGGTTCTCCTGCACCTCTCCAGAGAGAAAAAAACACTTGAACTCGAAGAGAGAATCTCGCCGGGCTGAAAAGCGCCAGGCTTCGGGATGACGCCTCAGGAAGTGGTTACAGAGCAAGGGACTGCCAAGTTCTCGTTGTTTGACCGCCGAAGGCTCTGGACTACAATCGAAAACGCCATGAAAAAGCTCGCTCTGCCTTTGATCGTCGTAGCATTACAAGTCTGCACTCTTGCGCAGACTCCCGCGGCGCGCCGCCCGCGCATTCTGGGCATCGACCACGTGACGTTCTACACCACCGCGCCTGACGGCATGAAGAAACTCTATGCCGACGTGCTGGGCCTGGCCTCCGCCACCCCAGTCGAATCCGGCGAAACGGCACGCTTCATGATCGGCACGCAGTGGGTCGGTTATAGTCCCGCCCCCGATCCCAAGGCCATCGACCGCATGGACCACGTTGCCTTCGCGACCGACAACATCGTTGCCCTCCGCCGATATCTCACGGAGAAGGGAATCAAGCCGACGAAGATCGAGGGCCGGTCCGACCATAGCCTTGCTTTCAGCGTCAACGATCCGGAAGGCCATCACATCGAATTCGTGGAGCGCGGCAAGGCCGAAGCCGCGCCACCAGCCCCTGCTCCAGCTTCGCATCACATGATTCACACCGGATTCCTTGTGTATCACCAGGATGCCGAGGACCACTTCTATCGTGATATCTTGGGATTTCGCCCCTACTGGCATGGCGGTATGAAAGCGGATGTGACCGAATGGCTCGCGATCCAGGTTCCCGACGGCACCGACTGGCTGGAATACATGCTGAACCAGCCCGAGCATCCTGACCAGCATTTGACCGGAGTGATGAATCACATTTCGCTGGGCGTGAAAGACATCAAACAGGCGCAGGCTCTTCTGGAATCGCATGGCTGGAAGGCCCATGACAACGAGAAGGCGCAGATGGGAAAAGACGGCAAATGGCAGCTGAACGTCTACGACCCAGATCTGACGCGTGTCGAGTTGATGGAATTCAAGCCCGTAGAGAAGCCGTGCTGCTCAGAGTATACGGCGTCGCATCCAACAGAGTAGGGGAAGCCCGCAG
>JBAVHY010000049.1:0-2278 GCA_049686315.1 Candidatus Acidiferrum sp.
GAGTGGGCTCCTGGGTTCCTCAGCATGGGTAGCGGTCGAGGGGCACACGAAGGAGAATCCTCGATGCCCCTAGGCGGTAGGTCTGGGAAGCGTAGGCGAAGGGCACCCAGTCCGCGCAAGAAAGTCACACGTCATTCCGCCTGCCCTGAGCGCAGTCGAAGGGAACGGAGTCCGCGCAGTGAGGAATCCCTCTTCTCTTTTTTTGGTGTTGTCCTTCGCTTGGGGTGCGGGTTCCCACTCCGCTTTCAGGCTGGCCCTTTATCTTGGGTTGTCTTTCGGCTGTTAACTATAGACTTTCAACTTTCGGCTTGAACTCTTGAACTTTTAAACTCTTGAACTCTTAAACTTCTGAACCCTTTCCACTCACGATTCACGTCGTTTCCGAAGCGGCCTCGCTCCCGCTACCGGAAACGCCATACTCCAAAAATTCTCTCCCCCGCCCACAAACTCAAACGCGGCGTGAATGTGCCCGTCTTTCGCTTTCCTCAGGAACACCACCTTGGCCAGCGCTTTTCTGCCGTTAAATTCGTTCATAACCTGAAACACCTGGCTTGCCGCCAGCGGTTCATCCAATTCGATCGCTCCGCCGTGCTCGCTCACGCTCACCGTTCGCGTCCAATATCTGAATTTTTCTCCCGTCAACGTTTCCCCGTGCGCCAGCACGTTCATGCAAATCGACGCTCGCGCCGTCCGCCTTCGATCAATGCTGCGAAAGTGAAGATAAGACATTTGCTTCAATGCCTCCCCTTGCTCGCTCTGCGCTCCTGAGCGCTCGTAGAACAGGCCCGCCTGGCCGCGGACCATCTAACCGGCTCGCAGTCCGCATGCAAACACGACACCCCTGCCCTGACGAAAACAGATCTGAGCCTCATGAAACAATCCTAAGCCTCCCCCTGCACAAAACGAATAGCGGACAAGTACCAATTTCACCCCCGCCCCGGTAGTACCGCCTTCCCAGCACCCCGCCAAGCCTCCCCAGCCTCTTGAACTCTTGAACTTTTGAACTCTTCCACACTTTTACTCTTTTACTCTTTACCTCTTCTCTGTGCTCTCTGTGTCCTCTGCGGCCTCTGTGGTGAAGCTTTTTCTTCCTCTCTCTTCACGCAAACTTCCCGATCCCCCTCCAAAACTCCTCCCAAGTCCCCTTCAATCCCCGGCACACAAAAATATCCGCATCCTCAATCGTCTCTTCATTCATCACCCCAAACCGATTCCACGTGTGTCCCGCCACCTCGCACGAAGCAAAATGCTTCTCCAGAAACTCCCGCGAATATCCCACAACGATCAGGGTTTCTGGTGCCGCGCCGCCATACCCGCGCTCCCAAAACGAATTCACACCGCTGATAGCCCGCGGAAGTCCATAACGTTCCCCATACAAGTTAAGCGCTCCGGCCTCGCCGTAATTCCCCGCCAGAATTCCCACTCGCGTGCGCTCCTCCTCCGGCAACCGCTCCCGAACCTGCGCCACCGTCTCCACAAATTCCGGCCACCCAATCTCTTCCTTGAATACGCCATCCACCTTCGCCGCAAACTCCCACCAATTTGAATTCACCGGCGCAATCGGCAGCGCCACCGCCCCAGCCACCGCCACATCCAAAATCAAGCAAGCCCAAATCACACGCGCAACCCACGCCTTCGGCCGCCACTCTTGGACTTTTTCACTCTTACGCTCTTCCACTTCCTTCTTTTCTCCCCTCTCCCCACTCGCCACTCGCAACTTCCTTTCTATCCAAACACTCCCCGCCGCGTACAACATCGGATAACCCGGCGCCAAATAATAATTCCGCCCCCGCAGCACCGAAAACAAAACCATCGGCACCAGGTACATCCATCCCAGCGCGCGCCAGCGCTTCCCTTCCTCCGCAAAAAAGTAAAACCACAGCCCCGCCAGCGCCAACGGAAACGCCAGCAGCGTCAACTCCACTTGTCCTGCCAAAAACCAGTCCGTAACCCCCGTCCGCACATCCCGCTCATGAAGAAATCTCAAAAACTCCAAGGAAACAAAATGCCTCCGCCACTCCCATAACAAATTCGGCGCAAAAATCCCCGCTGCCACGGCTGCCCCGGCCCACATCCACCGACTCTGCAAATATCTCCACGCGCTAGTCAGCAAGACTCCCGCCACCACTCCCACCGCAAAAAATCCCATCGTATACTTCGCCATCATCCCTAACCCGATCCCCGCCCCCACTCCCAACCACCACCGTTCGCCTGTATCCACCAATCGATCTTGAGGGTGCCCGTCCTTCCACTCTTTCCCTCTTTCCCTCTTCCACTC